>JAKFYF010000080.1 GCA_021731005.1 Hyphomonadaceae bacterium | reverse complement strand
TCGTGCAACTGTTCAGGTGGTTCAAAGCGGGCGGGGACCAGTGCCGGATTTCGGTCTCGCGACCAGGAACCCAACGGTCTCCCGCCCGCGACCTTCATGCCAGAGTCGCAACACACAGGAACCCAGGGGATCCTAGAGCGGGTGGTATCAGGTCTAGGGTTTCGCAATTCCGACGATGCGGTGATGTGGCTGCTGTTTGGTGTGTGCGCTAAACAAACTCCGTCATTCCGGGGCATCGCGCAGCGATGAACCCGGAACCCAGGGGCCGCATGCGCTGGCGTGGGCGCTGCATTGTTCCAACGGCAAAGCAGTGGCGAGACTTGTGTTTTACGCTCCCCTGGGTTCCGGGTTCGTGCTTCGCACGCCCCGGAATGACGGTGCACGTTTTTCTCGATAAGTGAGTATGGAAAAAGCGCCCCTGACGGACTTTGTGGGCGCTTTGTCGGCGCCAAATCTGCGCGAACTCAACAGCGCCTTCATCCGCCCTTGGGCCGGCGAGGGTGTAGGCATCGGCGACATGGGGGAAGGCGTGGCGCGGCGCTGCGGTAGGCGCTAGGGTGGCGGTCAAGGAGAAACCGATGTCCGCGGAACAAGAAGGCAAACGCTTCAGCATCGAGAATGCCCGCGCCCGGGCCAAGGAGGCGTTCCAGAAGTCGGAATTCATCCTTTCGCGCGCCTGGGGATTGGTGTCCAACCCTAAGGCCGAGTGGGAGCAGATCCGGGCCGAAGAGACTACCATCCCCAATATCCTGATCGGCTACGTCGCGCCGCTGGCGGCTATCCCGCCGCTGGCCAGCCTGATCGGTTCGCATTTGTGGGGCGGGGCGGGGCTGGGCGATCTCGGCGGCAATTTCATCGGCGCTGTCGTCGCCTGGCTGGTGGGCGTGGCGATGGTGTATTTGCTGGGGTTGGTCATCAACGCCACGGCGGAAAATTTCGATTCCGTGCGCGATGAGCTCGGCGCCCAGAAACTGGCGGCCTACGCACTGACGCCGTTCTTCGTTTCAACCCTGCTGCTGATCTGGCCGCCGTTGATCTGGATACCGGTGCTGGCGCTGGGCTGGATGGTGTTCCTGATCTATCGCGGCCTGCCGACCTTGATGCGCACGCCGGAAGATCGCGCCCTGGCGTTTACCGGCACGGTGACGATCGCCGCGATCGTCACCTTCGTGATCCAGATGTCGGTGGCCGGCTGCGCTACGGTGATTTGAGCGCGGCGCGCTGTTCTTTGACCTGAACCGATTGTATTACGCGCCGCTTTGCCCCCTCATCGTCGCGGCGCTCGCCGCGGACTTCCCACGTGCGGCGCCTTAGAATTTCGCCCTGAAGGTCTACCCATGATTATCGGATTGCTCGCGCTGGTAACGGCGACGCTGTTCGCCGGCGCCGCGTTTTACATCACCGTCGCCGAGCAGCCCGCGCGGCTCTTGCTCGACGACCGCGCGCTGCTGACGCAGTGGAAGCCGAGTTACAAACGTGGCTTCGCCATGCAGGCGTCGTTGGCGGTGGTCTCGGCGGCTCTGGGGTTCTGGACGGCATGGCAAACGCAGGACTGGCGCTGGGCAGCGGGCGCGGCTCTGATCCTGGCAAACTGGCCCTACACGTTGCTTGGCATCATGCCGACCAATCACCGGCTCGGCGCCATCCCCAACGAGCAGGCGGATGCGAACTCGCGCGCGCTGATCGTCAAATGGGGCGGCCTGCATGCGGTCCGCACCGCGCTGGGCTGTGCAGCGGTGGGCGCGTATTTGTGGGCGCTGGTTTAGCGCGCCCTATCTGCTCTCGATGCTCTCCAGATACGCGGCGATGTGTTCCACCTGCTCTTGGGCGACAACGATCTGGGGCATGTTCTCGTGCGGGCTGCGCAGCCAGACGTGGAGCGCGAGCCCAGTCATCCCGGGCGTATCCGCCAACGTCTGGAAGGATGGCGCGAGCGGGTGGGGCGAGAGCGACGCGCCGGCGCCGACGGCGTGGCAGCTGGCGCAGTTCTCCCGTGCATGGGCGAGCCCGCGCGCGGGGTTTCCCCCGTGGCCGATCGGCGCGGACGCCGGCCCCGGCGCGGGCGCTGGTTGCGCGGCGCACGCGGCCAACGCGACTGCGATCATGGCGCTTGCCGGCAATCCCGCACGCATGGAACATCCTCCGCATCTGGAATTCTGACCGCGCCAGCTTGCCGCGCATTGACGCGGCTCAACGGTCGTCTCCTGCCTGATTGCTATCTTGACCTTTCGCCGGCCTAACGCAGCTCGAAGACGACAGCCAGGCTGACTCGGCTTGCGATCTCGCCGGGCGCGATGGGCGTTGGCTCAGCGCCGGACACACGCGAGCCCGTGACAACGATCTCGTCGCTGCCGTAGTAGCCTTGCTCCATGACGGACTTCACTCGCACCACGCGCATGTCTAGCGCTTGCGCGTACAAGTCGGCGCGGCGGCGAGCCTCCAGCGCAGCATTTCGCCGCGCGGAATCGAGATGAGGTGTGGGGTCCGAGTGAGCGAAGGCTATGCGCTCCACCGTGTTGCCCCCTGCGGCCGCTGCGGCGTCCACTAGGCGGCCAATCTGGTCCAGATTGCGCACGCGAACATTGACGCTGTTGCTCGCGCCATAGCCGACAATGCGATACGGGTGGTTCGCATAGCGAGGCCCCACCGTGATGCGCGAAGTTTGGATGTCGCGCTCGGCCACGCGGGCGGAGCGAAGGGCGGACACGAGCCGGTTCATCCGCTCCGCGTTCTGCGCCAATGCACCGGTTGCGGTGACATCCTCAGTCACCACGCCCAGAACGACAGTTGCCATGTCGGGCTTAGCCAAAACGAAACCCTGCGCGTTAACCGTCAGTGTTGTGCCTTCCGGAGAGGAGGTTGCTTGAGGCTGCGACTGCGCGAAGGCCGATGACGCGCCCAAAGTGAGACAAGCCGCGATCGCAAAGACCAAGATTTTCATGACAATTAGATTCCCCACAGACATGCGACCGCCTGAGCGTGCGTGATCGCAAGGACCGCGCCAAGCACCCCCTAGCCATCCGCGCACGCACAGCCTACATGCGGCGCTCCAATTCGTGTTGACGAGTCCCCCTTGCCCCCCATCCTTTCCATCCGCGACGTCTCGAAGACCTACGCCTCCGGCGTTGTGGCGCTGAAACCGACCAGTCTTGAGATCGCCAAGGGCGAAATCTTTGCGCTGCTTGGGCCGAATGGCGCGGGTAAGACGACGCTGATTTCCATCATCTGCGGCATCGTCAAGCCGTCGGGCGGCACCATCGTCGCCGATGGTCACGACATCATCGCCGACTACAAGCGCGCGCGCGCCAAGATCGGGCTGGTGCCGCAGGAATTGCACACCGACGCGTTCGAGCGCGTGATCGACACGGTGCGCTTCTCGCGTGGCCTGTTCGGTTTTCCGCCCGACGAAGCGCATCTGGAGAAAGTACTGCGCGAGCTTTCGTTGTGGGAAAAGCGCGATGCCAAGATCATGGAGCTTTCCGGCGGCATGAAGCGGCGCGTGATGATCGCCAAGGCGCTCAGCCACGAGCCGATCATCCTGTTCCTCGACGAGCCCACCGCCGGCGTCGATGTCGAATTGCGTCAGGACATGTGGGCGATGGTGCGCCGGCTGCGCGAGGGCGGCGTCACCATCATCCTCACCACGCACTATATCGAAGAAGCTGAAGAGATGGCCGACCGCGTTGGCGTCATCAACAAAGGCGAACTGATCCTGGTTGAAGAAAAAGCAGCGCTGATGAAGAAGCTCGGCAAGAAGCAACTGACGCTGGAGCTGCCGGCGCCGCTGGCGGCGTTGCCGGCGGGGCTGGGCGAGTACGCGCTCGAACTGACCGGCGGCGGGAACAAGCTGGTCTACACTTTCGACGCCAACGCCGAGCACTCCGGCATTTCCGGCCTACTACGCCGCCTCGACGAGATTGGCGTCGAGTTCAAGGATTTGCACACCGAGCAAAGTTCGCTGGAGGATATTTTCGTGGAATTGGTGAGGGCGAAATAGGTCAATGTATAATGCTTGACGTATAACGAGAGACGTTATATATGACAATCAAGTCTTACAAGAACAGGGCGGTCGCTCGGTTTCACGTCGATGGCGTGGTCCCGCGTCCTTGGCGTGCGATCGCCGAAGTTGCGCTGCGTAAGTTGGACATGATTGATGCGGCGAGTGTCATTGGCGACCTCGCCTGCCCGCCAGGCAACGGACTCGAAGCCTTGAAGGGAGACCGCAAGGGGCAGCACAGCATTCGGATCAACGATCAATTTCGAATTTGTTTCCGTTGGACCAAGCAAGGCGCTGAAGACGTCGAGATTGTAGACTACCACTAGGAGAGAGAGTGCCCCGCATCCGCACCCACCCCGGCGAAGTGCTGAAGGAGGAATTCATGCTCCCCTTGGGACTGTCGGCCAATAAGCTCGCCATCGAGTTGGCGGTCCCGGCAACGCGCATCGGCGATATCATTCGCCCCGAGAGCCCGCGCGCGATAAGCGCTGACACCGCGCTTCGTTTGGCGCGTTATTTTCAGACATCGCCTGCGTTTTGGATGAATTTGCAGGCGGCGTACGATCTTTCGAAAGCGGAGGCCGAAAAGGGACGCGAGATCGCAACGCGTGTGAAGCCGAGGGCGCGGATATGAATTGGCACGGCGTTCACGCGATTTATCGCTTCGAAATGGCGCGCTGGTTCCGCACGCTCGGGCAGAGCCTGTTCTCGCCAGTGCTTTCCACCTCACTCTATTTCATCGTCTTCGGCTCGGCCATCGGTTCACGCATGATCGCGATCGACGGGGTGAGTTACGGCGCCTTCATCGTGCCGGGCCTGATCATGCTCTCGATCCTGACCGAGAGCGTTTCAAACGCCTCGTTCGGCATCTACATGCCGAAATGGGCTGGCACGATCTACGAGCTGCTGTCCGCGCCGGTGTCGCCGATCGAAGCCGTGCTGGGCTATGTGGGCGCGGCTTCGACCAAATCGGTGATCATCGGGCTGGTGATCCTGGCGACGGCGCGGCTGTTCGTGCCGTTCGAGGTCCAGCACCCGCTCTGGATGCTGGCCTTCCTGGTGTTGACCTCGGTCTCTTTCTGTCTGTTCGGCTTTATCCTCGGCGTGCTGGCCAAAGGCTTCGAGCACTTGCAGATCGTGCCGATGCTGATCATCACCCCGCTCACCTTCCTGGGCGGCACTTTCTATTCAATCTCGATGCTGCCCGAACTCTGGCAGAAAATCACCCTGGCCAACCCAGTAGTGTATCTGATCAGCGGCTTCCGCTGGGCGTTCTACGGCATCGCCGATGTCAATATCGGCATCAGCATTGCCGCGACGGCAGGCTTTCTCGCGCTTTGCCTTACCGCGGTGTATTGGATATTCTCCACCGGCTATCGCTTGAAGAATTGAGGCGCGGATGACCCAGGACCATATTCTCGCGACCCGCGCCGCGGGCGTTCTGGAATTGCGTTTCAATCGCCCCGAGAAAAAAAACGCCATCACCAACGCCATGTACGGCGCGCTTGCGGATGCGATCGAGGCGGCGGGCGCCGACGCGGAGGCGCGCGCGATCCTGTTCACCGCCGCCGGCGATTTCTTTACCGCAGGCAACGACATCGTCGATTTCGCCGCCATCGCCACCGGGCAAGCGGGAGACGCCCCGCGTCACGTTGGGCGTTTCATGGAAGCGTGCATCCGCGCCGAGAAGCCATTGGTGGCGGCGGTGCGGGGCCATGCCGTGGGGATCGGCGTCACCATGTTGTTGCACTGCGACCTGGTTTACATTGCCGAAGGCGCGAAGCTCACCACGCCGTTCGTCGATCTGGGCGTCGTGCCCGAAAACGCATCGAGCCTTACCATGCCGGCGCGGATGGGGCACGCGCGCGCATTCGCTATGCTGGGTCTGGGCGAGCCGCTGGTCGGGGCGGGCGCCGTCGCCGCCGGGCTGGCCAACGCGGCGCTGCCCGCTGCTGAAGTCGAGCCGCGCGCGCGTGCGGCCGCGCAGGCGCTGGCGAAGAAGCCAGCGGAAGCGCTGCGCCTGACCAAGAAGCTCATGCGCAACCCCGACGTATTGAGCGCGCGCATGCAGGAGGAGAGCGCCCTGTTCGCCGAACGCCTGCAATCGGGGGAAGCCCGCGCGGCGTTCGCGGCGTTCTTGCAGCGACGCTAATCGTGGACCGCCGGCGTCCTCGCCGGCGTCGGTGTTCCAACTCCACAGGCCAGCGTGGTTGCGCGACCGCATGCCGGCGGGGACGCCGGCGGTCCAAGATCCTACCGCGCGGCTCGTCCGCGGGCCCGCGGACGCTCGCGCGCGGCGATCCAGGCTTCCACCGCCGGCATGCGCTCTGCGATTGTTTGGGCGCGCAGACGGATGGTGGCTGCAGCCGAGGCGACGCTGGCCATCGCGCCCTCGGGGAAGTTGCGCGCATAAGTTTCCAATTCGTCGGCGATCCTCGCGTCGGTGCTGACCGAGGCGATCTCGCCTGGATACTCGAGCCGCGAGAGCGGATCGAGCAGCGCTTCCATCGCCGCACGGTTGGCGACGACGAAGTCCCAAGCCAGGCGCGGATGCTGGCCCGAAACGCTGGCGACCACCTGGGTCCGGATCTGGCGCGGAATCTCATCGCCTAGCGCCAAATCTAGCGTGCGCCGCGCCAGCGTCTCATCGCGCGCGCCCGCGAGCGTGAGCCAAAGCCTGCGCTGTTCGACGAAATCCTTCGCCGAGCGCGCCTGCACCAGCATGGTCTCGTACTCGCCGGGCGTAGCGCTAAGCGCCTGCACGCCCAGCGCGGCCGCGCGGATGGCGCCTGGAAGTGCGCCCGGGTCGCGCTCGGACGCAGCCACGCGGCGGCGCGCCTCGGCGATGATCGCTTCGTCTCCTAGCGCGCCGAGGGCGCTGATCAACTGCGCGCGGGCGCGGGCGTCGTTGGCCAATTCACCCGCTTGCGCGGTCCAGCCGAGGCGATCGAAGAATGGCCGCAGCGTGCGCCGCCCGTAGGCGCGCACGGCGTCTTCGCTCGCGCGCCCGTTGGCGTAATCGGCAAACGCAAGCATGGAGCCCGCGGTATCCATGACGATGACCGGATCTGCGTCATCGGGGATCGCGCTGACGAGATCGAGATAGTCGGTGAAGGACGCATCGCCGGAGCGCGCGAAGGCCCAATAATCCAACAACAGTCCGAGTTGATCGGCCTTGTCCAATTGTGCGAAACCCCCGACGAGTTGTGCGAAATTCGCGCGGTCATAGAGCACGCGGTACAGGCCCGATTGACCCGCATTGACGATGAATGGGCCGCAATCGCTCAGCGCCATCGAGCCTGACGCATCCAGCACGGCGCGGCGCGGCGCTCCCGACAGCGTGCGCGCCACTACCGGAATTTCCCAGGCCTCGCTGGTTCGCGAGGCTTCATCCATGGCGAAGCGGCGTTGGCTCAAGGTAAGCAGCGCGCCCTGCCGGCGGTCGCAGGTCGCGCTCGCATTCAGCACTGGAAAGCCCGGTTGACCGGTGAAACTGCGTGCGATCGCCAGCACCGGCTCGCCGGACGCCGCCTGGATCGCGGTCCACAGGTCTTCGGTGCGCGCGTTCCCGTACGCGTGGGCATTGATGTAGGCGCGCACGCCGCGGCGGAAACTGTCTTCGCCGACATAGGCCTCGATCATGCGGATGACGGCGAGACCTTTTTCGTAGGTGATCGAATCGAAGGCGAGGTTGGCTTCATCGATGGTGTTGACGGTCTGCACTACGGGGTGCGTGCCGGCGCGGGCGTCGAGCGCCATTGCGGTGGCGGTTCCTTCGGTCAGCTGCGCAAGCCAGGGCGCCCAGTCCGGGTGAATCGCTTCGGTCGCCTTCGCCGCCATCCACGAGGCAAAACCCTCGTTGAGCCAGAGGTCGTCCCACCATTCCATGGTGACCAGATTGCCGAACCATTGGTGCGCGATTTCGTGGGCGACGATCCCGAATACGTTCTGCCGCTCGGCTTCGCTCGATTGCTCGTCCAACAGCAAATATTGGTCGAAATAGAGAATGGCGCCCCAATTTTCCATGGCGGCAAAACCGCCAGCGCCGGGCACGGCGATCATGTCGAGCTTCGGCAGCGGATAGCGAACGCCGAAATACTCGGTAAAATAACGCAGCGATTGCTCGCCGGCGTCGAGCGCAAGGCCTGCGCGCGCGCGCTCGCCGCGGCGCATGACCACGCCGAGTTCGACGCCATCGACATCGCGCGTGACGCGCTCGAAATCCCCCATTGCCAGAAACAGGAGGTAGCTCGACATCGAGGGCGTGTCGGCAAAGCGCGTGCGGGTATTTCCTCCGGCGATGCGCGTCACCTGCTCGGCCGGCATGTTGGAGATGGCCATCTGCCCGGCAGGCGCGGTTACGGTCATCGAGAACACCGCGCGGCGATTGGGCTGGTCCCACATCGGCGCGAGGCGGCGGGCGTCGCCGACCTCGAATTGCGTGGCGAGCGTGCGCTTGGTTTGGCCGCCAGCTTCATAGGAAACGCGGAACAGGCCGTAGGCGTCATCGAAAATCTTGCCGCGATAGACGATGCGGATAGTGTGGCGGCCCGGCGCCAGCGGACGCCGCGGGGTGAGTGTCAGTGTTTGCGCCTCGGGGTCGAGCGCGAAAGCGGCGCTTCTATTGTCGATGCGCGCCGAGACGATCTCGAGGTCCAGCGCGTTCATGGTAACGCTCGCAAGCTCGGCGGCGTTCTCGACCGTGATGCGGGCCTCGCCGGCGAAGGTTCCCGCCTCTGCGTCTGGCGTGACCGCAATTTCATAGCGGATGGGTGTGGGGTCCCCGGTCAGCCAATGCCGCTGCGCGTGGGCGGCCGAAGGCAGCGCGAACAGCGCGAGAAAGAGGGCGAAAAGGGCGTAGGGGCGTGCGAACATGACACGGGGCCTAAGACGGCGCCCCTGATGAAGCAAGGGGCGTGCGGCAGACGGTGGGCCGCGAGCGGCGAATGGCGGCGCGCCCTCGCCTCGCACGCGAAGCGCTGCTAAATGGCGCCATGACCCTCGCCTTCGACTTCTATTTTTCCTTTCGCAGCCCGTATTCGTACCTGGCGACGCCGCAGGTGGAGCAACTCATCGCCCGCTACGACATAGCCCCGCGCATGCGCATCGTGACGCCGATCGCCTTGCGCATTCCCGGCTTCTTCAAAAGCGTCAACCCGCTCTGGCCGCCTTATCTGCTGCGCGACACTTTCCGCATCGCGCAGATGAACGACATCCCGTACCGCTGGCCCAGGCCCGATCCGATCGTGATGGATGTCGCCGCCGGCGAGGTCGCCGCCGAACAGCCCTATATCTGGCGCGTGAGCCGGCTCGGAATCGCCGCCGCGCGCGCGGGCAGGGGCTTTGAGTTCGTGCGCGCGGCCGCGCACAAGATTTGGTCAGGCGAGGTCGACAATTGGCACGAGGGTGAGCATTTGCGCGACGCGCTGAACGCGGCGGGGCTCAATGCTGACGCGGTCGAAGCCGATGTCGCCGCGAACACCGCCGAACTCGACGCCGAGATCGCCGCCAGCGTGACCGACCAGCGCAATGCCGGCCATTGGGGCGTGCCGTTGTTCGTGTTCAACGACGAACCATTCTTCGGCCAGGATCGCCTCGACCATCTGATCTGGCGCATGAAACATGCGGGTTTGCGCGAGCGGGGGTGAGGGGTGGAAGAGATCATATGAACGGCCTAACACGATGAGCCACTGTTTCTTGATACTTACTCTTCGTCATTCCGGGGCGGCGAAGCCGAACCCGGAACCCAGGGGCAAGCGTCTCGTTGGTGGCCCTGGGTTCCGGATCGCGCTCCGCCCGTCCGGAATGACGGCCTGGAAAATGATGTGCGCGATTCGACATCTCGGACTGTCAGCGTCAGACATCAGCAAGCGTCAAAGCGCGTCGTGTGCAAGGAGGAACGGCGCGCAGAAGCGCCTGCTACCCCCGCTCTTGAAACTGCAGCTTGCTCAGCCGCGCATAGAGCCCGCCCTTGGCCACCAATTCGTCGTGGCGGCCCATTTCGACGATACGGCCTTCATCGAGCGCCAGGATGCGGTCGGCGTCGCGCACGGTGGCGAGGCGGTGCGCGATAACCAGCACCGTGCGGCCTTGCGACAAGCGCTTGAGCGCGTCCTGCACTTGCCGCTCGCTCTCGGCGTCAAGCGCGCTGGTGGCTTCATCCAGCAGCAAAATCGGCGCATCGCGTAGAAACGCGCGCGCGAGCGCGATGCGCTGGCGCTCGCCGCCAGAGAGCGCCCCGCCGCGTTCGCCAACATTGGCAGTGTAACCGCCCTGCAGCGCCATGATGAAATCGTGCGCCGCGGCCGCACGCGCGGCGATTTCAATCTCGGCATGCGTGGCGCCGGGGCGCCCCAGCGCAATATTGGCGCGGACCGTGTCGTTGAACAGCACAGCATCCTGGGAAACCAGCGAGATCGCCGCGCGCAGCGAAGCCAGCGTCGCCTCGCGCACATCCTGGCCGTCGATGCGCACCGCGCCGGCGCCGACATCGTAGAGCCGTGGAATGAGATTGAAGACGGTGGATTTCCCGGCGCCGGAGGGGCCGACCAAAGCCACGGTTTCTCCGCGCGCGACGCTGAAGCTCACGTCCTGCAGCGCAAGCGCCTTGCCGTATCCGAAGCCGACATTGACGAACTCAATGGCGCCCTCGCTGACCGCGAGCGGCTTGGCGGTTGGCGATTCCTTGATCGCGTTTTCTTCGTCGATCAGCCCAAAAATGCGCGCCAGCGCCGCGCGCGCTTCGTTGAGCAGTGTATTGAACTGGCCGAGCGCGCGCGCCGCCGGCGTGGCGACGCCAACCGCGCCCATGATGCCCAGGAGATCGCCCAAGGTCATCGCGCCCGCGCCGATGCGCCAGGCCGCGATCCAGAGCACCCCGGCAAGTGCCGCCCCGCCGATGATCTCGAGCAGCGGCACCGTGCTGGCGCGATTGTACGCAAGCTTGCGCCCGAGCTTGCGCCGCGCCTCGAACGCCGCTTCGGCGCGGTTCACTTCGTGGGCTTCCAGCGCATAAGTCTTGACGAAGCGCGCCGCGCCGAAGCTCTCCGCCAGCAGCGCCGAGAGTGCGCCGAGTTGGGATTGCGCGGCTTCGGTTTGGCGTTGCGCGCGCTTGGCGATTGTTGACAGCGCAGGTCCGGCGAGCGCGAAGACGCCAAGCACCACCGCCGTCAGCATCCAGTCGAGCACCAGCATCGACACGATCGCACCCGCGAGCGTCAACGTATCGCGGATCATGGCTTGGCCGCCGCGCACGATGGCTTCGCTGACCACGTTGATGTCGTTGGTGAAGCGCGTCACCAGCGCGCCGGGCGCCTCGCGCGCGTGGCGGGCGTATTCGGCGTGGGTGAGCCGCGCGAACATGGCGCTCTGGAGATCGCGCAGCACCTTGAGCGCGAGCTCTTGGCTCTGCACCGCCTGCGCCCACATGGCGAACGCGCGCAAGGCCGCGGCGGCAAGCACCGCCAGCGGCGCCAGCACAACGACGCGGCTATCGCCAGCGCTCAAACCGTCGGTGGTGTATTTCAGGATGAAGGCGTAGCTGACGCCCGCCGCCGCAACCAGCGCCAGCGAAGGAACCAGTAGTGCTATGTCGCGCGGGTAGCGCGAAACAAACTCGCGCCAGAGGCGGGTGATGTGGCGGGGGGTCATGC
>JAKFYF010000070.1 GCA_021731005.1 Hyphomonadaceae bacterium | reverse complement strand
GGCGCCGGGGCGCCCCCAAGGGGGAATTTCGCTGCGCCACGGCTGCGCCCGGTTCGGGATTGGGCTAGCATCGAACTCGAATGGCAATCGCGGGGCCGCCCCGCCGGAATGGTTAGTCAATGGCAAGGGATAGCCGGGCCTGGACGCCCGGTACGCGCCCAAGGCCGCGCGCGCCGCTGTTTGCCGCGCTCGACCTGGGCACCAACAATTGCCGCCTGTTGGTGGCGGCGCCGACGCGCGAGGGGGGCTTGCGCGTCGTCGATGGCTTTTCGCGCATCGTGCGGCTGGGCGAGGGCCTCGCCCACACCGGGCGATTGAGCGAAGCGGCGATGGGACGAGCCTACCAGGCGCTGGCAGCCTGCGCGCAACGGATCGAGGCGCGCGAGCCGGTCGCGGTAGGTTGCGTCGCCACCCAAGCCTGCCGCGCGGCGTCAAACGGAGAGATGTTTCTCAACCGGGTCGAGAAGGATCTGGGGCTCAAATTCGACGTGATCAGCGCCGAGGAGGAGGCGCGGCTCTCGGTACTCGGTTGCGCCAGCCTGCTGGAGCGTGACGCCGAGTACGCGATGGTGCTCGACATCGGCGGGGGGTCCACCGAAATGTCATGGCTTGCTCCCGCGGCTGCGCTCGACGGAGGATTGCATCCACCCGTGCTGTCTTGGGGCACGTGCCCTATCGGGGTTGTCACCTTGGCCGAGGATGAGCCCGAGCCCGACACCGACAAGGTCGAATGGTACGAGGCGGTTGTCAGCCGCGTCGCCGCCGAGATCGCGCGCGTGGGCGAAGCTTCCCACCTGCGCGAAGCGTTTGCACAAGGGCGTGGCCACATCATTGGCACATCGGGCACGGTGACCAGCCTCGCCGGCGTGCACCTGGATTTGGCGCGCTACAGCCGCGCCAAGGTGGACGGGATGTGGTTTGACGTTGGCGATTGCCGCGCCACGATCGCCAAACTCCTGGCCCAGACCCGCGAACAGCGCGCCCAAAATGGCTGCATCGGCAAGGACCGCGCTGACCTTGTTGTCATCGGCGGCGCCATTCTCGATGCGGTGCTGCGCGTCTGGCCCGCGAGCCGAGTGCGCGTCGCCGACCGCGGCTTGCGCGAGGGCGTGCTGATGCGGCTGATGGCGCAACACGCGGGGGCGCGATGAGCGACCAACCGCCTGAACCCAAGCGACGCTGGAAGAGCCGCGAAATCGTGGGGCCCGGCGGCGAACGCGAACTGGTCAAGCGCGTCAAGAACAAGCGCGCCAAGGAAAGCTCGAAGAAATGGCTCGAGCGCCAGATCAACGATCCCTACGTGGCGCGCGCCGCGGCCGAGGGCTGGCGCGCGCGCTCGGCGTTCAAGCTCATCGAGCTGGATGAGAAATTCGGCCTGATCAAGCGCGGCGCCGACGTTGTCGACCTTGGCGCAGCGCCTGGAAGCTGGGCGCAAGTAGCGGTCAAGCGGGGAGCGGGAAAGGTCGTGGGCATCGATTTGCTGCCGATCGACCCGCTGCCGGGCGCGGTGTTCTTGGAAATGGATTTTCTCGCGCCAGAAGCACCGCAGGCTTTGCTGCGCATACTCGACGGCGCACCCGACCTCGTGCTGTCCGACATGGCCGCCAACACCACCGGCCACTCCCGCACCGACCAGATCCGCACTGGCGCGCTGGCGGAAGCCGCGGCCGAGTTTGCGCTCGACCATCTCGCACCGGGCGGCGCGTTCGTGACCAAGGCGTTTCAGGGCGGGCTGGACGCGGGCCTGCTTGCGCGCCTGAAACAGAATTTCGCGAGCGTGAAACACGCCAAACCGAAGGCGAGCCGCGCGGAGAGTTCGGAGGTGTATTTGGTGGCGATGGGGCGGAAGGGGTAAAGATGGCGAGGAGCAGAAATCGGGTTAAACCCGCCAGAACATCAGCACCCGCGGGCCGCCGCTGGAATTGGCAGCGCGTGTTTGGCGGCTTGGCGGAATTGCTCCGGAACTTCGCGCTGATCGCTTTCGGCGCGCCGTTCACCGAGCCTTTGTTGACTGGCCAGTCGATCAACCCCGAGCGCGCCGTCGTAGGCGGTGTTTTTCTTTATGGCATTCGCGCTTATCTTGCATCACGAGCGGAGCGACTGACATGGATGGCGTCACGATTTACATGGTCGTCGTGTTCAGCGGCGTCCTCGCGCTGGCGGGAGTGATCCTGATCCTCGGCCTCCGCCAGAAGTGGGAAGACGAAGCTGCGGAGCGCCACGACATCGCGGCGGAATAGTGCTTGTCACTCCGGCCCCTCGAACTACGCTTCCACATCCATCGCCCCGTGCGGCACGCCGATGACGGCGCTGTCGGCGCCGATAATCATGTAGAAGACGACATGCTTGCCGTGCGGATGGCCGCGGTAACCCTCCCTGACCTCGTCACGCGCGCAGCCGGCGTGGGGATGCGCGGCAAGCCAAACAAAGCGCTGCTCCAATTCGGCGAGGTATTTCGCGGTTGCCGCTCGCCCCAGGGAGATAGTGTGTAATCAGCGACGGCGTCCAGATCGCGCAGTGTGCGCGGCGTCAGCCGAAAGGTCACCGCTCGCGCGTTTCTTGGCGCGCATAATCATATCGCCGACGTCAAGTTCCATGAATTCGCCGCGCTTGGCCTGCTTGGCGCCTTTGTCGAGGTGCGTGCGGAGCGCCTCGACGCGTCTGCCGCGCTCCCTCGATGACGCTACCCCCCAAATTGTCCATCGCCCGGCAATCGCGTTGACTTGACCAACTCAGTTGGTCATACTCGCGCCATGCCATCCACGCTCAACGTTGCCGAAGCCAAGGCCAAGCTCTCCGAGCTGCTCGCGCGCGTGGAGGGCGGCGAGGAATTTATCATTGCCCGCGCCGGCAAGCCGATCGCGCGGCTGGTGCCGGAAGCCGTTGTAGAGAAACCGGCGCTCAAGGCTGGCATGTGGCGGCACTTGGTTCCCGACGATTGGAATCCCGACGATGCCCTTGACGAGGACGATCCCAGTTTTTGGGGCTTGCCCGCCGATGCCGAAGTGTAAGCCCAGGCGTGTCCCTGCTGCTCGATACGCACGCGCTGATCTGGTTCCTCACCGACGATCGACGGTTGTCGGAGAACGCGCGTGCGGCGATCGAGGCGCCGGGCGAGGATGTCGTTGTCAGCGCGGTTTCGGCCTACGAGATCGAGCAGAAGCGGGCGCTGGGGAAGCCCATGCCGTTTTTGCCGTTGGATTTGATGGCTGCCCTGGAGCACGCGGGTTATCGGCTGTGGCCGATCAGTTTCGCGCACGCAAGCGCGGCGGGTCGCCTGTCGATGACACACAAGGACCCCTGGGATCGGCTGCTGATCGTCCAATCCCAGGCTGACGGTCTGCCGATTGTGACGCGCGACGCCGTATTCGCGACGTTCGGGTGCAAGGTGATCTGGTGAGATTCACGGCGTGCGCTTGCCAAATCCCCGCCGAATCTCTACCAGCCGTCCATGGAAATCCGTGAAGCTCTGACCTTTGACGACGTGCTCTTGGAGCCGGGCGCGTCCGAGGTGCTGCCGGCGGACGCCAACACCGCCACCCGGCTCACCCGCGGCATCTCGCTCAACGTCCCGCTCATTTCCGCGGCCATGGACACCGTCACCGAGGCGCGCCTCGCTATCGCCATGGCGCAGGCGGGGGGCTTGGGCGTCATCCACCGCAACATGACGCCGGAGGAACAGGCCGCGCAGGTGAAGGTGGTCAAGAAATTCGAGAGCGGCATGGTGATCGATCCGATCACCATCCATGCCGACCAGAGCGTCGGCGACATCATCGCCATCAAAGAAGAGCGCCGCATTTCCGGCTTTCCTGTGATCGATCGTGAAACCAGAAAGCTGGTCGGCATTCTTACCAATCGCGACATGCGTTTCGCCGACAAGCACGAGCGCGTCGCCGATCTGATGACTAAGGATAATCTCGTCACCGTGCGCGAAGGCGTGAACGAGAGCGAAGCCAAGAAGCTCTTGCACAAGCACCGCATCGAACGCGTGATCGTGGTCGACGATGCGGGGCGGGTGGCGGGGCTTATCACCGTGAAGGATTTCGAGAAGGCGCAGGCGTTTCCCAATCGCGCCAAGGACGAACGCGGGCGCTTGCTCGTTGGCGCTGCCTCCACCATCGGCGACCAAGGCTACGAGCGCTCGCTGGCGCTGATCGAAGCGGGCGTGGACGTGGTGGTAATCGACACCGCGCACGGCCATTCCAAGGGCGTGCTCGAAGCGGTTGCCCGCATCAAGCGCGCTTCCAACAAGACCCAGATCGTCGCCGGCAATGTCGCCACCGCCGACGGCGCCAAGGCCTTGATCGATGCGGGCGCCGACGCCGTGAAAGTCGGCATCGGACCCGGCTCGATTTGCACCACGCGCGTGGTGGCCGGCGTCGGCGTGCCCCAGCTCACCGCCGTGATAGATGCGGCAAGCGCCGCGCAGAAGCAGAACGTGCCGGTGATCGCCGATGGCGGCATCAAATATTCGGGCGATCTCGCCAAGGCGCTCGCGGGCGGGGCGGAAGTTGCGATGATCGGCTCGCTTCTCGCCGGCAGTGAGGAGGCGCCGGGCGAAACCCAGCTTTATCAAGGGCGCTCGTACAAGACCTATCGCGGCATGGGTTCGCTGGGCGCCATGGCGCGCGGATCGGCGGATCGCTATTTCCAGAAGGAAGTCACCGACCAGATGAAGCTCGTGCCAGAGGGCATAGAAGGGCGCGTGCCGTTCAAGGGTCCGGTGGCCAATATCATTCACCAATTGATTGGCGGCCTGCGCGCATCGATGGGCTATGTCGGCGCCGCGAACCTGAAGGAGATGCGCGAGAAGGCCAGGTTCGTGAAAATCTCCGCCGCCGGCCTGCGCGAAAGCCATGTGCACGATGTGGCGATCACCCGCGAGGCGCCGAACTATCCGCTGGGGAGCTGAGGGTCTGGTATGGTAGCTTGGTTCGATGCATAATGGCTCTATGATCAAGACGCCTGCCTGAACGACCAACCAGTACATTTTGTGGGGTTCTCCCGATGCGTGACGGCGCGCGCCAGCAGGCGGCCATTGAAATTCTCTCTTCGCTCGAGAGCCAACGCCGCCCCGCCGCCGATGCGGTGAAGGAGTGGATGCTCGGCCATCGCTTCGCCGGCTCGAAGGATCGCGCCGAGATCGGCGATCTCGTATTCGGTGCGCTCAGATGGAAGCAGTCGAGCGCCTGGCGCATGGGCGCGGATGCGCCACGGGCGTGGGTGTGGGGTGCGCTGCGCTGGGGCTTCGGCAAAAGCGCCGAGTGGATCTCGCAGAGCACGCAGGACGATCCCCACGCGCCCGCGCCGCCGACAGAGTCCGAATTGAAATCCCTCGTTGCAGATAACATCGCCACCGCCCCCGCGTGGGTGCGCGGCGACTATCCCGAATGGCTCGACGCCAGCATGGCGCGCGTGTTCGGCGATGCGCGCGCCGAGGAGGGCACAGCGCTCGCCGCGGCCGCGCCGCTCGATCTGCGCACTAATACCCTCAAAACCACGCGTGAGAAGCTGATCGCCGCTTTGGGCGAAAGCCCAAAACTTAAGGCGCCCCCGCAGCCTACGCCTCACGCGCCGGATGGCGTGCGCATCCCGTGGGCGCAGGGGCGTACGTTTCCGTGGGCGACCGAGCAAAGCTTTCTCAAGGGCTGGTTCGAAGTGCAGGACGAAGGCAGCCAACTCGCGGCGCTATTGTGCGGCGTGAGGCCCGGCATGCAAGTCGCTGACGTGTGTGCGGGCGGGGGCGGCAAGACGCTCGCGCTGGCGGCGCGAATGGAGAACAAAGGTCAGATTTTCGCCCACGACATCGACGGCGCACGTCTCGCGCCGTTGCGCGAGCGGCTGGAGCGCGCGGGCGTGCGCAATGTGCAGATCCGTACGCCTAAGCGCACGCAGGATGCGCTGGCGGATCTGCGCGGGCGCATGGATGTGGTGCTGGTCGATGCGCCGTGCACAGGCGCCGGCACCTGGCGGCGGTCACCGGATTCGAAGTGGCGCCTGCGTCCCAATGCGCTGGCCAAGCGCCTGGAGGAACAGCGTGCGGCGCTGGCGCTGGCCGCGCCGCTGGTAAAGCCAGGCGGTCGGCTAGTGTACGTAACGTGCTCGGTGTTGCCGGAGGAGAACGAGGATCAAGTTGCAGCATTTGTAGCAGCGAACCCTGAATTCACTGCAGCCGCATTGCCCCCACAAGCCGCGCCGGCGCACGCGCGCGGCCTCGCGGTGCAGATGACGCCGCTCCTCACAGGCTGCGACGGCTTCTTCGTCGCTGCCCTGGAGAAGCGCGCCTGATCCGGGACGTGGCCATCGCTGGCTGCGGGGTGGCGGGGCTTGCGTGCGCGATCCTGCTGCGTGCGCGCGGCCTGCGTGTTGTCATTTTCGACCGGCTTGAGAGGCCGGCGCCGATCGGTTCAGGACTCATTCTGCAGCCTGTCGGGCTCCGCGTGCTCGATGCCATCGGGCTCGGCGACAGCATGCGCGCCCTAGGCGCGCCGATCGACCGGCTCTACGGAAAAAGCGGACGCCATGTCGTACTCGACGTGCGTTACGATGCGCTTGGCAAGGGCGCGCCGCTTGGCCTCTGCGTGCACCGCGGCGCGTTGTTTGAGACGTTCTACAGCGCAGCGCTGGCCGCGGGCGCTGTAATCGATAGCGGGCGCAACGTAACCGCGACGAGCGGCGGTCGGCTCACGTTCGCGGATGGGCGCGAAAGCGCGTGCTTCGATCTGGTGATCGATGCGCTCGGCATGCGCTCGCCGCTCTCTCGCCAACCCGAGGCCAATCTCGCTTTCGGAGCGTTATGGGCAAGCCTCGATTGGGCGGGTCCGTTCGACCCGCGCGCGCTCGAGCAGCGCTATGAAGCAGCGCGCAAGATGGCGGGAGTGTTGCCGATTGGGCGCCTCCCCGCTGACCCGACGCCGAAGGCCGCGTTTTTCTGGAGCTTGCGCCACGATCGGTGCGCTGCATGGGTAAGCCAGAGCCTGGAGGCGTGGAAGGACGAAGTGCGCGCGCTCTGGCCCGCGACCGAGCCGCTGCTTGCGCAGATTGCTTCACACAGCGATCTGGTTTTCGCAGCCTACGCGCATCGCACATTGCGTTCGCCGGTCTCGCGGCACTGCGTCCATGTTGGCGATGCCTGGCACTGCACGAGCCCGCAACTGGGGCAGGGCGCCAACATGGCGCTGCTTGACGCGTATGCGTTGGCGTTGGCGCTTGAGCGACAGGACGATCTCGCGCTGGCGCTTGCAGAATATGCGCGCTTACGACTTTGGCACATCCGCCTCTACCAGGCCGCATCCTGGGCGTTCACGCCCGCCTATCAGTCCGATAGCCTGGCGATGGCGTGGGTGCGCGACCGCGTCGTTGCGCCGCTAGCGCGCGTGTGGCCGGGGCCGCCTGTGCTCGCAGGTTTGGTCGCGGGGCAATGGGGTTGGCCGCTCGCGGCGTTGCAGGCGTGGGCCAAAGGGCAGTCAGGTCAGTAGAACAAGTCGGCGAGGATCGCGAATATCCCGAACTGTGCGGCCATCCAGCAAAGCGGCCGCACTCCGGGGGGCGCGAATGCATAGGCAGGAACGTAGACAATCCTAGCGACGACAAATGTCCACGCTCCTGCAATCGACAGGAACCCATTGGTGTGAGACGCATGCACCAGAAACAGAGCAGCGGCAAACTGAGGCAAAATCTCAAGCAGGTTTCGATGCGCGCGCACGAAGCGTCCGCTGAGGCCGGAAACTTCACGGGGCTGGTCACGGGCCCCGGCCACCCATGCTCCACCGAGTTGCCTCAGCGTGAGTACGCTCGAAATCGTCAGTTGAAGGCTCGCCAGCACAAGCGCCGCTGCCAAGGCCCACAGGTCAGCGGTCATGATCACTCCCACTCGATCGTTCCGGGCGGCTTGCTGGTGACATCGTACACCACGCGGTTGACGCCTTTCACTTCGTTGATGATGCGGGTCGCCGCGCGGCCGAGAAAATCCATCGGGAAGGGGAAGAAGTCTGCGGTCATGCCGTCGGTGGAGGTCACCGCGCGCAGCGCACACACATATTCGTAGGTGCGCCCATCGCCCATGACGCCGACGCTGCGCACCGGCAGCAGCACCGCGAACGCCTGCCAGATCTTGTCGTACAACCCGGCCTTGCGGATTTCGTCGAGATAGACTGCATCGGCGTGGCGCAGAATGTCGAGCTTCTCGCGCGTGATCGCGCCAGGCACGCGGATGGCGAGGCCTGGACCAGGAAAGGGATGGCGCCCGACGAACGCCTCCGGCAGCCCCAGTTCGCGCCCCAGCGCGCGCACTTCGTCCTTGAACAGATCGCGCAACGGTTCGACCAGTCTCATGTTCATGCGCTCGGGCAGGCCGCCGACATTGTGGTGCGATTTTATCGTCACCGAAGGGCCGCCAATGGCGGACACACTCTCGATCACATCGGGATAGAGCGTGCCTTGGGCCAGGAAATCGGCGCCGCCGACGGACTTCGCCTTTTCCTCGAACACGTCGATGAACAGCTTGCCAATGGTCTTGCGTTTGATTTCAGGGTCGTCGACGCCCGTGAGTGCGCCAAGAAAACGCTCGCTTTCGTCGGCGTGGATGAGCGGAATATTGTAATGGTCGCGGAACAGCGTCACCACCTGCTCGGCCTCGTAAAGCCGCATCAGGCCGTGATCCACGAACACGCAATGCAGCTGTTCGCCGATCGCCTCGTGGATCAGCACCGCCGCCACGCTTGAATCGACCCCGCCCGACAGCCCGCAAATCACGCGCCCGTCGCCGACCTGCGCGCGGATGCGGGCGATGGCTTCGTCCTTGAACGCGGCCATGCTCCAATCGCCCTTCATGCCGGCGATGCGGTGGGTGAAATTCTTGAGGAGTTTTCCGCCGTCTGGCGTGTGCACGACTTCGGGATGAAACATGGTGGTGTAGAAGCGCCGACCCTCATCGACGGCGATGGCGAATGGCGCGTTCTCGCTGGTGGCGATTACCTCAAAGCCGGGCGCGAGCTTGGTGACGCGGTCACCATGGCTCATCCAAACCGGGTATTTGCCACCGACTTGCCACACGCCTTCGAACAGCGGCGATGATTTTTTGATCTCGACATTGGCGCGGCCGAACTCGCGCGCATGGCCGCCTTCGACCACGCCGCCCAGTTGCACGCTCATGGTCTGCTGGCCGTAGCAGATGGCCAGGATCGGCACGCCGAGTTCGAAGGCTTGCGCCGGCGCGCGCGGGCTCTCGCCCTCGATCACGCTCGCCGGGCCGCCGGAGAAAATGATCGCCTTCGGCGCGTAAGCTTTGAGAAACGCGTCATCGACTTTGTTGTACGGATGGATTTCGCAATACACCCCGTTCTCGCGCACCCGCCGCGCGATCAACTGCGTCACCTGGGAACCGAAATCGACGATCAGCACCCGCTCGTGCTGCTCGGCGGCGGGCTCAATATTGGCGTTCTGGACCATGGCCTGAAATGGAGCGCGTCGGCGGGTGCGTCAATGTTGGGGCCCCTTGGACCGCCGGCGTCCCCGCCGGCGTGGTTCGTACAGACTGATAGACGCCGGCGAGGACGCCGGCGGTCCATAGGAAGCGTCGCTCCCGGGCCGGTTGCGGGTTTATCCACAGGCGGCTCAGGCGCTTGGCGCCATCGCCATCTGCCGCCGCACCTCCCGCCGGAACAAATCGATGCTCTGCGGGGCTTGTCCGCGTTTTTCCAGATGCCAGAAAGTCCAGCCGTTGCAGGCGGGCGCGTTGGCGACGTAGGCGCCGATGCGGTGGATCGAGCCGGTGATATCGCCCACCGCGAGCGAGCCGTCGGCGCGCACGCGCGCACGGGCGCGGCCATCGGGCGAGACCAGCATGTCGCCGGGCCGAACGAAGCCGGCTTCGACGATCTGTCCGAACGGCACGCGCGGTTCTTCCTTCTTGGAGCGCGTTACCATCACATCTTCCGCCGCGGCGGGCGTCACCTTCTTGATCCGCGCGCGCGCGGCTTCGGCGTAAGCGCTATCGCGCTCGATGCCGATGAAATGCCGCCCCAACCGCTTCGCCGCCGCGCCCGTCGTGCCGGTGCCGAAGAAGGGATCGAGCACGGTTTCGCCCGGGCGCGTGGTGGCGAGGACGACGCGGTGCAGCAATGCTTCGGGCTTTTGCGTAGAGTGCAGCTTGGCGCCTTCGCGGTTTTTCAAGCGCTCGGCGCCGGTGCAGATCGGCAATGTCCAGTCCGAGCGCATCTGCAAATCGTCATTGAGCATTTTCAGCGCGTCGTAGTGGAAGGTGTATTTCGAGGTCTTCGACTTCGATGCCCAGATCAACGTCTCGTGCGCGTTGGTGAAGCGCGTGCCCTTGAAGTTCGGCATCGGATTGGTCTTGCGCCAGACGATGTCGTTCAAGATCCAGAAGCCCAGATCCTGCATGATGGCGCCGACGCGGAAGATGTTGTGATAGGCGCCGATCACCCAGATGGCGCCGTCATCCTTCAAGCAGCGCCGCGCTTCAGTCAGCCACGCGCGCGTGAACTGGTCGTAGGCGGCGAAATCCTGGAACTTGTCCCACTCGTCATCGACGCCATCGACGATCGATTGATCCGGCCGCGTAAGTTCGCCGCCGAGCTGCATGTTATACGGCGGGTCGGCGAACACGAGATCGGCGCAGCCCTTGGGGAGCTTGGCCATCGCCGCGAGGCAGTCGCCTTCGATCAATCTGTCCTTCAATTGCCGCGCGAGCATAAGCTTGTCCCTCGGCGGGGAGTGAAGCTTGACCGCTGCCGCGAATCAAGCGCCGCGAGCGGCGTTAACCATGATTAGCTCCTTGACCCGGTTGCCGGAGTGGGGGGCGCTGTCATGCGAAGCATGAGTGGTGCGGAAACTAGCGTCCGCCTCCCCCTCGATGGGGGAGGTGGCGAGCGCATGCGAGCCGGAGGGGGTGTGCGCGCCGCCGTTAAAGAAGAAGCCTCCGGAGACTTTTTCGGACTCGCCAGCGGGCCTCACCCCCTCAGTCATCGCGCTGCGCGCGCTGACAGCTCCCCCATCGAGTGGGAGCGGGGCGCGCGTTCAGCCGCCAGCCGCACCGGCTTGAAGCTCATGCGGTGTATTGCGCATGGCCCAAGTTCGGCGAGCGCAGCTTGATGTTCGGGTGTGCCATAGCCCTTGTGCTTGGAGAACAGATAGCCCGGGTATGTAGCGGACAACTCCGCCATGATCTTATCGCGCTCGACCTTGGCGATGATCGAAGCGGCGGAAATGCAAGCGACGTGGGCGTCGCCGCCGATAATGGTCTCCATCGGGCAGGGCAGATCGGGCGCGCCATTGCCGTCAATGAGCGCGGCAACCGGCGCGCGCGAAAGCGCAGCAAACGCGCGGCGCATGGCGAGATGGGTCGCCTGCAGGATGTTGAGCGCGTCGATCTCGGCGGGGCTCGCCAGCCCCACGCCGACCTCCGCGCAGGCCCGGATTGCCACCGCCAGCTCGTCGCGCGCCTCCGCGCTCAATTGCTTGGAATCGGCCAGGCCCTTGGGTCGGCCCCTGGCCGGCAGGATGACGGCCGCAGCCACAACCGGCCCCGCCCAGGGCCCGCGCCCCGCCTCGTCGATCCCGCAAATGCCCATGGGGTGGCGATAGGCGGATTCCGCCCCCCGGCCAATTCCGCAACTTGATCCTGGCGCTGGCCCCCTTTACGCGGGT
>JAKFYF010000350.1 GCA_021731005.1 Hyphomonadaceae bacterium | reverse complement strand
ACCTCGAGACGCTCCCGCCCTATGTCGGGCAAGCCTTCATCGCCATCGAGGACCAACAATTCCGCCGGCACGTCGGCATCGATTTCGTCGGCATGATGCGCGCGGGCGCCGAGAATCTGCGTGCGGGCCGCGTGGTCCAGGGCGGCTCCACCATCACCCAGCAATTGGCGAAGAATTTGTTTCTCACCAATGAGCGCTCCTGGCGGCGCAAGGCCCAGGAAATCGCGCTCGCGATCTGGCTCGAAACCAAGTTCGACAAGGATGACATTCTCGCGCTCTATCTGAGCCGGGTGTATTTCGGCGCCGGCGCTTACGGCATCGAAGCCGCGGCCGAGCGCTATTTCGACCGACCCGCGCGCGAACTCACCTTACTGCAATCGGCGATGATCGCGGGGTTGGTGAAGGCGCCGTCGCGACTCAATCCCGCCCGCCAGGATATCGACGCGGCGCGAGAGCGCGCCGAGCTTGTGCTGACCGAGATGGTGCGCATGGGCTTTATCGCCGACGCCGAACGGCTGGCCGCGACGCAAGAGGAATTGGTCATCAGCCGCCGCAATCCGGCGGGCGTGCTTGCCTATTACCGCGACTGGATCGATCCCTTGCTCAACGAAGTGATCGGCACCCAACTCGACGATTTCATCGTCGAGACGACGATCGACATCCAGGCCCAGCGCACCGGCGCGGAGGCGGTTGAAGCCGTGCTCGCCGAGCAAGGCGAAAGCCGCCGCGTCGGCCAGGCGGCGCTGGTCTCCATGGACGACGAAGGCGGCATCATCGCCATGGTCGGCGGACGCGACTACGAGCGGAGCCAGTTCAACCGCGTCAGCCAGGCGCGCCGCCAGCCAGGCTCAGCGTTCAAATACTTCATCTATCTAGCCGCGATGGAGCACGGCCTCACGCCATGGAGCGTGCGCGAGGACGGCCCCATCACCATACGCGTCGAAGGCCAACCGGATTGGACGCCAGGGAACTACGAGGAGAAATATCACGGCCCCTCCGAACTCGCGGAGGCCTTCCAGCACTCGTACAACATGGTGGCGATCCGGGTCGCACACGAGGTAGGCCGCCGCAATGTCATCGATGTCGCCCAGCGCCTAGGCGTGCGCTCGCAGCTGCACGATTATCCCTCGCTCGCGCTCGGCGCCCAGGAAGTGACGCTCTTGGAAATGACCGGCGCCTACGGCGCCATGGCATCGCAAGGCTATCGCGTCGAACCGCACGGCGTGCTGCGCATCCGCCGCGGCAACAGCAACGAAACCATGTGGAGCTGGCGCGAGGCCGGCGAGCGTCGGCGCGTCATCGACGAGCGGCCGCTGCGGTACATGAACTATCTGATGACGCGCGTGGTCGAGGGCGGCACCGGCACGCGCGCGCGCATCAATGGCCGCCAGATCGGCGGCAAAACCGGCACCGGCAACGATTATCGCGACGCTTGGTTCATCGGCTTTACCCCCGGCATCGTCACCGGCGTCTGGGTCGGCAACGACAATTTCACCGAGACCGCCCGCGTCACCGGCGGCTCGCTGCCGGCCGATATCTGGGCGCGCTTCATGCCCACGGCGCTGCGCAATGTCCCGATCCGCGAACTCGCAATGCCGCGCCCGGAAGATTACGATGTTGGCGTGCCCGATCGCGGCGCGCCTGAACTCGCGGTCGTCGGCGCGCCGTTGGGCGGGGCAGCGCCCGCCGCAGCGGCGCCAGACGAGGAGGACCGTTCGCTCGATTTCGGGCCGGAAGGCTGATCTGATGTCAGCGATCCATGACAGTATCCGCCCTATCTCCGCGCGTCGCAGCGATGCGGGTTGCGCCAGCAATCTTCGGCGCCGCTCAGCTGTTCCCAAAGCGCGCGCGGCACATTGATGTGATCGTCGCTCCAAGCGCGCCCCGGCGGCGCTTCGAGCACGCGCCACTCGCCGCGCGACGCCAGCGGCAGCACCGCAAGAGTTTCCGGCGAACGCGCCACGATCATGACGCTGGCGCTGAGCCCGCCATAGAGATAGGGCGTGTTGACCCGTCCGCTGACCCGGTGCAGCGTCGGCGCCCGCAGGTCGCGCGCGACCCGCGCCGCTTCCGCAACCAACGCGAGATTTCGGTTCGAGAGATGCAGGACCACAATGCCGCGCGCGCTGGTCTTGCGCAGATAGAGCGCGACCGCTTCGCGCGTCAGCAGGTGCGCCGGGATGGCATCTGACGAAAACGCGTCGACCACGATGACGTCAAAGGCCCCATCTGGAGCTTCCGCGATGCGCAAGCGCGCGTCGCCAAGTTCCACGCGAGCGGCGGGCTGACACTGGCTGACATAGGTGAAGTCGCCACCGGGCCGAGCCGAGAGCCTCACGACCGCCGGGTCGATCTCATAGATCGTGAGCTCATCCTCGGGTCGCATCAGACACGCCGTCGAGCCCGTCCCCAATCCGATCAAGGCCAGATGCGATCGCTCGCCGCTGAACAGCCCCGCAAGGATCGCTTCGCCCAACGCGGTGTTGTGATTGTAATAGGTGAGCGGCAGCCGCGAGAGTTCCGGGCCGAGCAATTGGGCGCCATGGATGGTGGTGCCATGCAGCAGGATGCGCTCCAACGGACCGTCCTTGCCGCCCGATGCTGGGACCTCGCGCGTGCGCATGATGCCGAAGAAACTGCGCTCCTGGGTGATGATGCGCCCGCCGCGGGCGTCCTCGATGAAGATCATCAGGAAGGCGGCGAGCACGATCCCCGCCATCAACAGCGGGCGGCCGCGGTTGAGGAAAATCGCCAGAGCGCAGATGGCCAGACTGGTTACGGTGAGAAATTGCGCGTCGAGACGCTTGGCGTTGAGGACCAGCATCAACAGCAGCACCGCGGAGAAAATCGCCGCGCCGTGGGCGAAATCGCTGACCCGGCTTTTCTCCGTGCGCGACTGCACCGTGGCGTGCACCGCAAACACCAGCACGGCAAAGCTCGTCGCCATCAGCACGACGCCCCAAGGCTGTGCGATCGTGAACTCGTTCGCCCCATCGGCGCGCGCGAAAATGGCGCCGGAATTGAACGCGACATAAAGCACCACGAGCGCATGCAGCACCGCGGCCCCCAAGGCGGCGTAGCGCAGCGGCGTGGCGCGGTTGTCGCCGCCGCCCCAGCCCGCCGCCATCAGAGAGGCCGCGGCCCCCAAGGCGCCCATGATCATGGTTGCGCCCAGGGGCCCAAGCGGCGCGAGCGCCAAGGCGAGAACGCCCACCGCAATCGCGCCGGCGAACGAGGCGTCTTGGAGGCGCGGGGCTCGGTTTTCCGCGCGCGGGCGAAACAGGCACACTGCCGCGAGCGCTAGCGGGTATTCATAGACATTGTTGAAGATGACCGGAGCGGCGAGCGCGGCGAAGGCGCCGCCCAGAACGCCGCCGAGCGAAACGTAAAGATAAAACTCGGTGAGACGTTCGGCGCTGGGGCGCGAGCGCGCGAGCGCGAAATGGCACACCAGCGCCGTAAAGAAGAACCCCACCAGAATGAGCGCCACCGATAGCGGCCACTCGCCGGCGGCGTAGTAGGAAATCACCAGCAACGCGAGCACAACCGGATGCACAAAAAGCGCGGCGGCGCCGATCTTCTCGGCCCCTCGGGCGAACGCGATCACGAAGGTGAGCAAATAGAGCGCGAGTGGGATGACCCATAGCATCGGCGCGGAGGCGACATCGGTCGAGATGTGCAAAGTTACACCGAGTGAAAGCGCCGAAGGCACCGCAGCGGCGGCGATCCAATAGCCGCGGCGCACCCAGCTCGGCGCCGGCGTCCCGACTTGCACAGGTTCGCCCGTCGCGCCCTTGGCCGCAATTGCCGCCGCCGCAGCGAGCGCGATCAGCGCAGCAACACCCACATAGGCAAGGCTCCACGCCGCGCTTTGCCCTCCCGTTCCCAGCCACGGCTCGATCAGCACGGGATAGCCGAGCAGGCCAATGAAGCTGCCGAGATTTGACGCCGCATAAAGATAGTACGGGTCGTGCGCGTCAGCGCGGCCGCTGCGCGCGTACCACGCCTGCAAGAGCGGCGCGGTCGCGCTGGCCGCGGCGAACGGGGCGCCGAGCGATAGCGTGAGCACGCCGATCAACCACAGCGCAGGCTGCTCGGAATTTGGCGGCCCGAGCGCATGCGACACCTGCACCGGCAACACAAGCCAAGCCGCGGCGAGCGCTAAAGCGTGGATCAATGCCTGCAGCCGCAGGTCCCTCAGCCGCGCGAGTAAATGGGCGTAGAGGTAGCCTGCTAACAGCGCGCACTGGAAAAACGCCATGGACGTGTTCCAGACCTGGGGGCTGCCGCCCAGGAGCGGGGTCACCATGCGCCCGAACAGCGGCTGCAGCACGAAGATGAGCGCCGCACTCGAAAACAGCGCCAGCATGAAGATGGGCGCTGCCGCCCGCCGCGCGAAGCCGCTTGTGTCGCTCACCTAATACCAACGACCTTGAACACCGACCCCTCCCCGTCCCCCGTCATTCCGGACGCGCGGAGCGCGATCCGGAACCCAGGGGCAACCAGCGCGGCTGTCGCTCCTGGGTTCCGGGTTCGGCTTCGCCGCCCCGGAATGACGGACCTGTATCCATGTCCGTCGTGATTTGGCGGAGGATAATCTGTTGCTCCGCCAAGGTTGGAGATTCCCAAGAATCCGCGTTCCAAACCAGTGTCAAAACATACCCACGATCTTTCCGCTCTCATCGACATCGATGCTTGCCGCCGCCGGCGCCTTGGGCAGGCCTGGCATGGTCATGATGTCCCCGCACACCATGACAATGAATTCCGCGCCGGCCGCCAGGCGCACTTCGCGGATATTGACCACGTGTCCGGAAGGGGCGCCGCGCAGTTTGGCATCGGTCGAGAAGGAAAATTGGGTCTTGGCTACGCAAATCGGGAAATGGCCGTAGCCGCCCTGCTGCAATTCCTTGATCTGCTTGCGAATGGCGGTGTCGGCGGTGATGTCGGCGGCGCCGTAAATCTCGGTGGCGACGCGCTTCATCTTGTCCCAGAGCGGGGTTTCATCCTCATAGGGCCGCTTCACGGCGCTGGGGCGCCCGCACAGCGCGACGACCTTTTCGGCCAAACCGATCGCGCCTTTGCCGCCTTCCGCATAGTGGCGCGCAAGCACGACCGGCGTGTCGCTGCGTACGCCCCATTCGAGCAAGGCTGCGATTTCCGCGGGGCTGTCCTCGGCGCGCTGGTTGATCGCCACCACCAATGGCAGTGCGAACTTGAGGCCGACATTTTCGACGTGGCGCTCAAGATTGCTGATGCCCTTGGCCAGCGCTGTGAGGTTTTCCCCGGCCAAGGCCTCGACCTCCACGCCGCCGTGATATTTCAGCGCCCTCACCGTGGCGACGATCACCGCCGCGGCGGGCTTGAGGCCAGCCTTGCGACACTTGATATCGATAAACTTCTCCGCGCCCAGATCGGCGCCGAACCCTGCCTCGGTGACCACGTAATCGGCGAGCTTCAGCGCCGCTTTCGTCGCGGTGACGGAATTACACCCGTGAGCGATATTGGCGAACGGACCGCCATGAATGAAAGCCGGATTGTTGGCGAGGGTTTGCACCAGGTTTGGCGCGATTGCATCCTTCAGCAGCACGGCCATGGCGCCATGGGCTTTCAGATCGCGCGCGCGGATCGGCTCGCGCTTGCGCGTATGGCCAACGATGATGGCGCCTAGCCGCTCCTTGAGATCCGAAAGGGAAGTGGCGAGGCAGAAGATCGCCATCACTTCGGAGGCGACCACGATGTCAAACCCGTCCTCTCGCGGATAGCCGTTGGACACCCCGCCGAGGCCGATAGTGATCTGGCGCAGCGCGCGGTCGTTGCAATCCACCACGCGCCGCCATGTGATGCGCCGCAGATCGAAACCAAGCTCGTTGCCGTAATGGATGTGATTGTCGATCATGGCCGAGAGCAGATTGTGCGCCTGCGCGATGGCCGCGAAATCGCCGGTGAAATGGAGATTGATGTCCTCCATCGGCACCACTTGCGCGTATCCGCCCCCGGCCGCGCCGCCCTTAACGCCAAACACCGGGCCCATGGCCGGCTCGCGCAGGCAGATCATTGCCTTCTTGCCGATCAGATTAAGCGCATCGCCCAATCCCACCGTCGTGGTGGTTTTGCCTTCGCCCGCCGGGGTCGGCGAGATCGCTGTGACGAGGATCAGCTTGCCATCGGGGCGGCCTTCCAGCGTTTGTAGATAGTCGAGCGCGACCTTGGCCTTGAAGCGCCCGTACGGCTCGATCTTGTCTTCGGGAATTCCCAGCCTGGCCGCGATCTCTGTAATCGGGCGCATGCGCGCGCCCTGCGCGATTTCGATATTGCTGAGACTGCGTGCTTGCGACATCGTCGCGCCTCCCCGAGTGGCGGAGGTTCTTGCTGGAAATCGCATGCGCAGGCAATGGCCTTAACGCCGCTTTCATCGCCGCCCTATTGGTTCTAGAACGCGCGGTCCGGAGGCGAGCGATTGACCAAGAGGTGGGACCCAGCCCAAGCGGAAGCCATTGTTCGCGCGCACGCGCAGCTCGAAGGGCCGCTACTGCCCATCCTGCATGCGCTGAGCGCTGAATTCGGCTGCGTGCCCGAGGAGGCTACCGCGTTGGTCGCGGAGGAACTCAACCTTTCGCGCGCGGAGGTGCATGGCGTCATCAGTTTCTACCACGATTTTCGCCGCGAACCGAGGGGCAAGATCGTCGTCAAGCTCTGCCGTGCCGAGGCGTGCCAGGCCATGGGCGGGCGCGAGGCGGCGGAGGCGGTGCTGGCGCACTTCAAGCTCGGCTGGGGTGACACGAACGGTGATCGCTCGGTGACCATTGAGCCGGTCTATTGCCTCGGCCTGTGCGCAGCGGCGCCTGCGGCGCTGGTCAATGGCGCGCCGAGCGCACGGGTCGAGCCTGCGCGCCTGATCGCCGCCATCGAGGCGATGCGATGAGCCGCGTCTTCGTCCCTGGCGATGCGCTCGCGGTCGCGCTTGGCGCCGATGCTGTCGCTTACGCGCTGCGGAACGCTGGCGCCGGAATTGTTCGCACCGGCTCGCGCGGCTTGGCGTGGCTCGAGCCTTTGATCGAAGTGGAGACTGCCGGTGGGCGTGTGGGGTACGGACCAGTCGGCGTGGGCGACGTTTCAGCATTGTTGAACGCAGGCGTGCTGAGCGGCGGCGCGCATGCCCTCCGCGTCGGCCGCGTCGAGGATCATCCATGGATGCGCGGACAGAAACGGATCACGTTCGCGCGCTGCGGCGTGGTCGATCCGCTGTCGGTGGAGGATTATGTCGCCCATGGCGGCCTTCAAGGCCTCAAGCGCGCACTTGAGATCGGTTTCGCGGCGACGATCGAGGAGATCACGCAATCAGGCTTGCGCGGGCGCGGTGGCGCGGGCTTTCCCGCTGGCGTCAAGTGGAAGGGCGCCGCCGATGCACAGGCGAGCCGTAAGTACGTGGTCTGCAACGCCGACGAAGGCGACAGCGGCACCTTCGCCGACCGCATGCTCATGGAGGGCGATCCGATGAGCCTGATCGAAGGCGTCGCCATCGCCGCCTTCGCCATCGGCGCCAGCAAGGCGTTTGTCTATTCGCGGTCCGAATATCCCCACGCCAATGCGACGTTCCAGAAAGCGCTCGCGGCGGTGCGCGCGACTGGCGGGCTGGGGCCCCATGCGTTCGGGCCGAACCATGCATTCGACATTGAGTTGCGCATCGGCGCGGGCGCTTATGTGTGCGGGGAGGAGACAGCGCTCCTGGAGAGCCTCGAAGGCAAGCGCGGTCAAGTACGCGCCAAACCGCCGCTGCCCGTGCACGCGGGCCTGTTCGGGAAACCGACCGTGATCAACAACGTGTTGACGCTGGCGACCGCGCCTTGGATCATGGCCAACGGCGCCAAGACGTACGCCGACATCGGTCATGGGCGTTCGCGCGGGACCATGGCGATCCAACTCGCCGGCAACGTCAAGTATCCCGGCCTCTACGAAGCGCCGTTCGGGCTGACGCTCGGCCAGATCGTTCACGATATCGGTGGGGGAACCGCGAGCGGGCGCCCGGTTCGCGCGGTGCAGTGCGGCGGCCCGCTCGGCGCTTATTTCCCGCCAACTCTGTTCGATACACCCTACGACTACGAAGCTTTCGCCGCCCGCGATGGCCTCATCGGCCATGGCGGCGTCGTGGTGTTCGACGACACCGTCGATATGGCCGCGCAAGCGCGCTTCGCGCTCGAGTTCTGCGCCATCGAGAGCTGCGGCAAGTGCACGCCCTGCCGCATCGGCTCGGTGCGCGGGCAAGAGGTGATCGATCGCATCCTGGCGGGGGAAAACCGCGAGGCCAATCTTGTCCTGATCGAAGACCTCTGCCAAACCCTGAAACTGGGCTCGCTGTGCGCGCTGGGCGGCTTTACGCCTTACCCGGTGATGAGCGCGCTCAAGTACTACCCGGATGACTTTCAGAGCGCGACGGCGTATGATGCGGCGGTCGCAAAGCGATGATTGCACACCAACAGCCCAGAGCTCTGCCCGGTAAAGTCAGCACCTCTTCCGTTATTCCGGACGCGCGGAGCGCGATCCGGAATCCAGTGGCGACAGGCGCGTCTCTTGCCCCTAGGATCCAGGTTCGGCTTCGCCGCCCCGGAATGACGGAAGAGGCGTGTTCAAGGATGCGCAGCCGCATCAACCGAAAGTGCGCGCAATGAAGCTCATTCACGAAGACGATTTCGGCACGCCCGCCTCGCGAACCGATACCAATGTCCGTGTTGAGATCGACGGCCAAGCGATCACCGTCCCGGCGGGAACCTCGATCCTGCGCGCGGCGCGCGAGGCTGGGATCGGCGTGCCGAAACTTTGCGCCACCGACATGCTGGAAGCGTTCGGCTCGTGCCGGCTGTGCCTGGTGGAGATCGAGGGCCGCGCGGGGACGCCGGCTTCCTGCACGACGCCGGTCGCGCCCGGGATGAAGGTACGCACGCAAACGCCGCTGCTGGCGAAGCTGCGCCGCGGCGTGATGGAGCTTTACATCTCCGATCACCCGCTCGATTGCTTGACCTGCCCCACCAATGGCGATTGCGAATTGCAGGACATGGCCGGCGCCGTCGGCCTGCGCGACGTGCGCTACGGCTACGCCGGGGAAAACCACCTCGACGAACCGAAGGACGAAACCAACCCCTATTTCACGTTCGACGGCTCGAAATGCATCGTCTGCTCGCGCTGCGTGCGGGCCTGCGAGGAGGTGCAAGGCACGTTTGCGCTAACCATCGAGGGGCGTGGCTTCGAGTCCAAAGTGAAGGCGAGCGCAGCCGAGCCGTTTTTCGATTCCGAATGCGTCTCCTGCGGCGCTTGCGTGCAGGCTTGCCCGACCGCGACGCTCTCGGAGAAATCCCTGATCGAGATCGGCACGCCCGAGCATTCGGTAGTCACCACTTGCGCCTATTGCGGCGTCGGCTGCGCCTTCAAGGCGGAGATGCGCGGCGAGGAAGTGGTGCGCATGGTCCCGTACAAGGACGGCAAGGCCAATCGCGGGCATTCGTGTGTCAAGGGCCGCTTTGCCTGGGGCTACGCCAGCCACAAGGAACGCGTGCTTAAGCCGATGATCCGCGCGAAGATCTCCGATCCTTGGCGCGAGGTCACCTGGGAGGAGGCCATCGCCTATTCCGCCGCCGAATTGCGGCGCATCCAGGCCAAGCACGGCAAGGGCGCGATCGGCGGCGTCACCTCCTCGCGCTGCACCAATGAGGAAACCTATCTGGTGCAGAAGCTGGTGCGCGCGGGCTTCGGCGTCAACAATGTCGATACCTGCGCGCGCGTGTGCCACTCGCCGACAGGCTATGGCCTGAAGACCACGTTCGGCACCTCGGCTGGCACGCAGGACTTCGATTCAGTTGAACACACCGATGTCATGATCGTCATCGGCGCCAATCCGACCGATGCGCACCCGGTGTTCGCCTCGCGCATGAAGAAGCGCCTGCGCCAGGGGGCGAAGCTCATCGTCATCGATCCGCGCCGCATCGATTTGGTGCGCACGCCCCATGTCGAGGCCGATTATCATCTGCCGCTGCTGCCGGGAACCAATGTCGCGGTGCTGACGGCGCTCGCGCACGTTGCCGTCACCGAGGGGCTGGCCGATGAGAAATTTGTGCGCGAGCGTTGCGACTGGGAGGGCTTCCAGACCTGGGCGGCGTTCGTGAGCGAGATGCGCTGGTCGCCGGAGGCGTTGGAAAAAACCACCGGCGTTGCCGCCGGCGACATTCGCGCCGCCGCGCGGCTGTTCGCAACCGGCGGCAATGGCGCCATCTACTACGGGCTCGGCATCACCGAACACAGCCAAGGCACCACCGCGGTGATGGCGATCGCCAATCTCGCCATGGCCACCGGCAATATCGGCCGGCCGGGGGTTGGGGTTAATCCGCTGCGCGGACAGAACAATGTTCAGGGCGCTTGCGACATGGGTTCGTTCCCGCATGAATTTTCCGGCTACCGCCACGTTTCCGACGATGCGGCGCGCGCGGTGTTCGAGGGCTTGTGGCAGGTGAAGCTTGAGAAAGAGCCCGGCCTGCGCATTCCCAACATGCTCGACGCCGCCATCGATGGTAGTTTCAAGGGCATCTACATTCAGGGCGAGGACATCCTCCAATCCGATCCCAACACACGCCACGTCGCCGAGGGGCTGGCGGCGATGGAATGCGTGATCGTGCACGATCTCTTCCTGAACGAGACCGCGAATTACGCGCACGTGTTCCTGCCCGGCTCTACGTTTCTTGAGAAAGACGGCACATTCACCAACGCCGAGCGCCGCATCCAGCGCGTGCGCCGGGTGATGCGGCCCAAGAACGGCTACGCCGACTGGGAAGTCACGCAGCTTCTGTCGAACGCGCTCGGCTACAAGATGGCCTACACCCACGCCTCGCAGATCATGGACGAAATCGCCGCAACCACGCCGACCTTTGCTGGCGTCAACTTCGACAAACTAGACGAATTGGGCTCGATTCAGTGGCCGTGCAACGAGAAGGCGCCGGAAGGCACGCCGGTCATGCATATCGGCCAATTCGTCAATGGCGCCGGCCGCTTCATGCTGACCGAATATGTCGCCACCGACGAACGCACCGGCCCGCGCTTTCCGCTGTTACTCACAACAGGACGCATTCTCTCGCAGTACAATGTCGGCGCGCAGACGCGGCGCACCGCCAACGTCGCGTGGCACGAGGAGGATCTGCTCGAAATCCATCCCCACGACGCTGAAAACCGCGGGCTCAAGGAAGGCGATTGGGTGAAACTCGCCAGCCGCGCCGGGGAAACCACGTTGCGCTGCACCGTCACCGACCGCGTCGCGCCCGGCGTTGTGTACACCACGTTTCACCACCCCGACACGCAGGCCAACGTGGTCACCACCGAATATTCCGACTGGGCCACCAATTGCCCCGAATACAAAGTCACCGCCGTGCAGGTCTCGCCCTCGAACGGGCCCACCAAATGGCAAGAGGAATACGGGGCGCTGAGCGAACGCAGCCGACGGGTCGCCACGCCAGCGCCGCCAAAATGAATTCAGAGCGCCCGCCGGTCGTGCGCGTGCGCCGCGCGGCGTTGCGCGGTGGAACGTGGCAAGATGGCGAGCGGGCGCTGCCGGAGGAAACACCGGTCGCGTTCACGGTCGACGGCGCCGCGGAAGCAGTGATGATGGCGACGCCCGCGGACCTGGAGGACTTTGCGCTGGGCTTTGCGCTGAGCGAAGGCATCATCGCTACGCGCGCGGATTTGCGCGAGTTGGAAGTTGTTGGCGCATCAACTCCCCCGCCCCCTCGCGGGGCG
>JAKFYF010000054.1 GCA_021731005.1 Hyphomonadaceae bacterium | reverse complement strand
GCGGGGGAGGTGCTGAGCGTAGCGAAGCGGAGGGGTAAGTGTGCGGCTACGCCCCCTCTGTCAGCGCGCGTAGCGCGCTGGCAGCTCCCCCGCAGGCGGGGGAGCAAAGCCGCCAGCGAGGACGCCGGCGGTCCCAGGCGCTAACCGATCACCGTGACCGCCACATTCCCCACCTTCCGCCCGCTCTCGGCATATCCGTGCGCTTCCGCGATCTGATCGAGAGAGTAGCGCCGGCCAATCACGGGTTTCAGCTTCCCTGATTCCGCAAGCACACGCAGCAGCGCGAGATCGCCCTCTTTGCCGAGCGCCACCCCGGAAATCACGCTGACGCGCCCTGTCATCGACACCCACGCGCCCGCAAGCATCTCTCCGGGCCCCGCCGCCACCAGCAGATAGATTCCGCCGCGCTTCAACGCACGTAGGCTATGCGAAAAACCGCTCTTGCCGACTGTGTCCATAATGACGTCATAGTGCTCGCCGCGAGCGGCGAAGTCGTCCTTGGTATAATCGATCACTTCATCGGCGCCGATGGAGCGCACCATGTCGAGATTGGCGCCGCTGCACACGCCCGTCACATGCGCGCCGAAATGGTTCTTGGCGATCTGCAGCGAAGCGGTGCCCACCGCGCCCGAGGCGCCGTAGATCAGTACGCGCCGCCTGGGCTTGATGTTAGCTTGCCGCAGGAAGTGCAGCGCGGTGACGCCGGCATAGGAAAGCGGCGCGGCTTCCTCGAAACTCAGATTAGCGGGCTTGCGTTCCAGGCCCTTGCCAGCAGCGACGCATACGTATTCTGCATGCGCGCCGAACTTCGTGCCCGCGGAGCCGAACACTTCATCGCCGGCAGCAAAGCGCTTCACGTTTGCGCCTACCGCCTCCACCACGCCCGCCAGTTCCATGCCGAGGATGTTGATCTTCGGCCGGCTCAACCCGTTCATGGCGCGGATCAGAAACGGCTCGGGTTTGCGGAAACGCCAATCAGGCGCGATCACAGTCGAGGCATGGACGCGCACCAGCACCTGATCCGCGCCGGGGCGAGGCTTGGGAACGTCCTCGATTCCCAGCACATCAGGGGGCCCGTAGGCGCGATAGACAGCGGCTTTCATAGGGCGCCCCACTCCGCGCTGTCGAAGCATGCCGACGGCTTTGAATCCTCGGACGAAATGGCGCGAGTGACGGGACTCGAACCCGCGACCTCCGGCGTGACAGGCCGGCGCTCTAACCGACTGAGCTACACCCGCGTTCTCTGGCCCCAGGGGCTGTCCGCGAGAGGCGACGGGTTATGCCATGCCGTCGGACTGGTCAATAGAGTGGCCGCGCTCGGGCAGGTGGTGGGCGGTGAGGGGATCGAACCCCCGGCCCTCTCGGTGTAAACGAGACGCTCTACCGCTGAGCTAACCGCCCGGAACCGGGCCTCTTAGGCGCGCCGGCGCGCCGGCTCAACCCTGGTTGCTCCGCATCTCCGCCAGGAAGGCGGCTGCCTGCGGGCTATCGCCGGTTTTCTCTTCGGGAATGTCAGGGCAGAATCTCACCCAGGAAATCCGGCTTTCGACGCCGAACTGGCGTTCGATCGGCGCGGCTTCGGGATCGTCGAGCGAGCCTATGGTGATGTAGAAATGGGAGTCAGGCCGGTTGTAGCTGAACGACAAAGGCGTGCCGCAATCGCGGCAATAGGCGCGCCTCGCCAAGCTCGAAGAGGCGAACACCGCAGGCTCGCCCTTGGTCCAAGCAAAGTCGGCTCGTGGCGCGCCCGCAAGCGCGGCGAACAACCCGCCGGTGGCGCGCTGGCACATGCGGCAATGGCAGACATGGCTGCGCTGCGGGGCGACGGAGAGCGCGTAGCGAACCTTGCCGCATTGGCACCCGCCGGCGGCTATGGGGGTATGGGTCATTCGGCCGCCGTACCATGCCCCTCTTCCGCGGCGGGCGGCTCGGGGCGCGATATCCACCAAGTGAACGCAAGCGCGCTTACGCTGAAGACAATTCCAAATATGGAAAAAGCTAGCACTAGTTGTTCATAATAACTGAGCTGACTCATGTCTTCTCGCCTTCATGCTCTTCGGTGATATAGCGTATCAGAAGCGCTGCGGCTACGCAGGCTGAAAACGCTGTCAATCCGCCGAGAAATAGTTCTTTGGGTGGGGCAATCTCCCGCAAAACCCCTGGCACAATCATGGTGGAGCCCAACAGCGCCGCCGCGCCCATGAGAGAATTCGCCGCAAATTCGCCAAAACGCTGCCGGCCGCGCGGCGACAAGCGCCGCGCTCGGCGCGACAGCGGGCTTGCGGGTGCGCGTATTTTGCCTCTTGCCATGGCCGCCCTCAACTGATCGCTATTAGCGCCGCGCCGATGAGGCGTCCATGCGAGTCCTGAAATGGCGCAGACAAATCCAACCCGAACCGCTCTCGCCGGCGTCCGCGTGCTCGATCTTTCGCGCGTGCTTGCAGGCCCGTGGGCGACGCAAATCCTGGGCGATCTCGGCGCCGACGTGATCAAGGTGGAAAAACCCGGCAAGGGCGACGACACCCGCTCGTGGGGCCCGCCGTTTCTTCCTGGCGAAGGCGGCAAGCACTGCGATGCGGCGTATTTTCTTTGCGCCAACCGCAACAAGCGTTCGGTGACCATCGATTTCGCCAAGCCGGAAGGCGCGGACTTGGTACGCAGGCTCGCGCCGCACTGCCAAATCCTGGTCGAGAATTTCAAAACCGGCGGCCTCAAGAAATACGGCCTCGATTACGAGAGCGTCGCCAAGATCAATCCCGCCATCGTCTATTGTTCGATCACCGGCTTCGGCCAGACCGGCCCCTATTCCAAGCGCCCGGGCTACGATTACATGATCCAAGCGACGGGCGGTTTGATGAGTCTGACCGGCGAACCCGATGGCGAGCCAATGAAATCGGCGGTCGCGGTCGCGGACTTGTTCACCGGCATGTATGCGGTCACCGCGATCCTCGCCGCGCTGCGCCACGCCGAGCGCACCGGCGAAGGCCAGCACATCGACGTGTCGCTGCTGGATTGCCAGGTGGCGATGTTGGCTAATCTCGGCGCGAGTTATCTGGTCTCCGGGGAAAAGCCCCAACGTCTCGGCAACCAGCATGCGGCTATTGCGCCCTACCAGGTGCTCGCCACCGCCGACGGCCACATCGTGCTGACCGTGGGCAATGACGGCCAGTTCCGCGATTTCTGCGCGGCGGCGAACCTCGCGCTCGCCGACGATCCACGCTTCGCAAGCAATGAAGCGCGCGTCACCCATCGCGGCGCGCTGACGCCGCTGCTGGCGGCGGCCATGCGCACGCGCACCACCTCGGAGTGGATCGCAGCGCTTGAGAAGGCCGAAGTTCCGTGCGGACCGATCAACGCGCTCGACCAAGTGTACGCCAATCCCCAAGTGGTCGCGCGTGGCGCGGTCGAAACGGCGCGGCGCAGCGATGGGCGCGAGGTCAAACTGGCCGCCAACCCGCTTCGCATGAGCGCAACCCCGCCGGCCACACACCTTGCGCCGCCGCTCTTGGGCCAGGACACCGACGCGACCCTGAGCGAGTTCCTGAAAGCGACCCCGGCCGAACTGCGCGCCTGGCGCGAGCGTGCGATCTTATGAAAAGCGCCGGCGGACGCGAGTCCGCCGGCGCTAAGTCATTTGAGATTTGCCCGTCTATTGCTGGAAACTGACCCGGAAATAACCGAAGCGGCCGGGCACGTCGTAGAGGTTGGGGTCCATATTGTTGACGTCGCAGCTGAAGCAACCGGGCGTTTCTTCGTCGAACAAATTGTTGACGCCGAGCGCAAGGGTGACTTCGTGTTCGTCCCAGATCGGTGGCGACCAGCGCACTTGCCCGTCCCAATAGGTCACCGAGTCGATGTCGCGTGCGGCGCCCTGGAATTGTTCCGTGATGCTTGAGGTATAGCGCGCGCCGAGCGTCGCCCCCCAATTGGCGAGGTCCCAATTAAGGTTCAGAGTCGAGCGGGTCTCAGGCCACCCTTTCGCAGGGCTGCCGCGCTCAGTTCCTTCCAGCGAGCGCGCCGCGACCACGTTGCCTAGCGCCACCAGTTCGGTGAACTCCAGCAGCCGCGCCACGCGCAGATCGGCGCTGAGTTGCCCGAACGCCCAATCTGGCGAAGCCCATGTCACGCCGACATCGAGATAACGCGCTTGGATGCCGCCGACATTGATTAGTGGATTAGTGATCGAACGCACCGAACCGTCAGATGCGCGTGAGATCGTGGCGCACGCCGCCGAATCGCCAGTGTTGGCGCAGAGATCCATGATCGCCTGCGAATCCTTGGCTTGGATGGCGTTGTCGAGTTCGATTGCGGTGTAGTTCACTTCCAGCGTGGTGCTGTCGCTGAACGCCGCCCCTTCCAGGAAGCGGGGCTGCCACACCAAGCCAACATTCCAGCTTTCGCTGGTTTCCGGCTGCAGGGTCGCGTCGCCCCGGGTGAACACTGGAAGTTGTGAGTTGAACTGGATGTAGCCCGCCGGCACGCCGTTGTTGGCGCAATTAGTCTGCACGTTGAGCGGCGCGGGGTTGCCGACGCCGCGGCCGCCGTCGTCGACACTGAACTGGCCGAGATAGTCGTTGCAGGCATCATTGATGGTTTGATCGAAGCGCGAGGGCGACCCGAACAACTCGCCGATCGCCGGCGCCCTGAAGCCTTCTCCCCACGATCCGCGCAGCAATACCTGCTCTACCGGGCGCCAGCGCAAACCCGCTTGGTAAGTGCTGTCTGAGCCGAAGGTCGAATAGTCGAAGTAACGCCCCGCGAGCGAGGCCTCCAACAAATAAATACCCGGCTGGTCAGCGGCCAAGGGGATGCGCACCTCGCCGTACACTTCATCGACATCGAACTTTCCGCTCGAGGGGAGAGCGGGAATATCCGACGAAAGCCCCGCCGCGGTGATCGGGTCGGGCGTAAACGAGCCCTCGACACTACGGTGTTCGTAACCCGCCGCCACCGCAAGCGCGCCAGCGGGAAGGTCGAGCAGGTCGCCTGAGATGTTGGCGGTGAAATCGCGAAGCTTCTGGTCGCTCGAATTTTCCTCGGTGTAGCCGATGTAATCGAGCATCGCTGGCGTGATGGTCCCTTGCCCGCCAAAAATATTCAGCGGCACGCATGGTGCGGTACACAGCGCGACGGGCCCCAGAGCGCGCCCCACATTGTCGACATTGATGTTGCCGGTGAAGCTTTGTTCGGCGTTGTTCTCCGAAGTGACGTAGTTCAAATCCCAGCGCCAGGGACTGGCGAAGAGCATGGTCTCGCCCGACAGCGTCGCTGTGAGGTTCCAGGTCTCAACTTCTTGCTCGAAATGGCGTGGCCCAGCTTCGATCATGCGCCGGCCGATGAAAACAAGATTGCTGGCGTCCAAAGTCGCGCCAAACGGATTGAACGGGTTGGTGACATCAACCCCCGTTTGATCCAAATTCGTGCCAGTGCCGGCGGCTGGTCCGATGAATAACGGCAAAGGTGCGGCCTGATTCGCTGACCGGCGGTCAGTGTAGGACGCACGCACACGCAGACTGACGTCATTATCAAAGTCGTGAGTATACGACCCGAACGCGCCGAAACGTTCCGACGGCGTCTGGATGTAGTTGAAAGGCGAGAAATTGAAGCGATCAGCCGTAGTGAATGGCTTGAAGTCGTCTGGGAAGGTCGGCGTCTCTCCTGGTTGAAGCGCCTCAATCAGCGTGATGCTGCCACCAAAGGCACTCACAAAGCGCCCATTGGGAGTGCCTGAACTGCAACTCGTTGAGCAAGCGGTGGCGTAAGGATCGGGGAAGGCCGAGAGCGGGCGGTCGCCGGAGCTTATGATTTCTTGGGTTTGGTAATTGGCGCCGAGAACAATGTGATTGTTGCCCTCGTTGAGGCCCCAGGTGACGCTGTAATCCTCGACCTGGCCGTCGCCTTGTTCGAAATAGCCCCCGATCTGAGCCGAGGCCTGCAAACCGTCCTGATGATCGCGCGTGATGATGTTCACGACTCCCGAAATCGCGTCCGAGCCGTAGATCGGCGCCGCGCTTTCTTGCAGCACTTCAATGCGCTCTATCATCGAACTTGGGATAGTGTTCACATCCACCGCTCCGGGAACGCCCGACCCGGCGGTGCCGTTCACCCAGCGCAGCCCATCGACCAGCACCAGCGAACGCCGCGGACTGAGGAAGCGCAGATCGATGTCCGCCGAACCGGCGCCGACACCGCCGCCGTCGGGCGGGCTGCCGATATTGCCGGAATTGTTGTTGCGGGCGTTCAAACCACCGCCGACCACCGGGAGGCGCTGCAGGATGTCAGCGGTCGAGCTTAGGCCGGTGCGGGCCAGGTCCTCCGCGCCGAGCCGCGTGATAGGCTGACTTTGCCTCAGCGGGTCGGTCGGAATTCGCGAGCCGGTAACGACAATAGTGTCCTCCGCCAGCGTATCCTGCGCCATTGCTGGCGCGGCCCAAAGCAGGGCTGCGGTAAGGGCGATCGCACTCGCGACGGAGCGCATGGTTGCACGCTTGGACATTGTTACCCCTGAGAAAACTCGAATGCTCAGAGATTAACCACATCTGAGGCCGCGCGGGCGCCGCTCGCGCCGCCCGCGCGTAAGCGCTGCGAATGGCTCCCCTTCTGGGCGACAAGGATCGGCCAGTCTGGAGCGGGCATCCAACGATTGCGACCATGGTCGGGGCGGCGGGATTCGAACTCGCGACCCTTAGCTCCCAAAGCTAATGCTCTACCAGGCTGAGCTACACCCCGACTTGGGCGCGGGTCTGTGCCACGGCCCGCCGCCGCCGGCAACCGCTTTGGCGGAAAAGCAGGCCGGCGGCCCCTCCTCGAAGCGCCAACGCCTCTCAAGTCAGGGCAGCAGATGCAGCACCCAGCGTCAGCAGCGAAACCCGAAGCGGGCCATCAATTGATCGCGGGTGGCGGTTTCGCGTTGCGCTTCCGGCATGCGCACGACGCGCTCGTAAACGCCCGGACTAATTTGCCGCCACCAGGGCAGATCGATGGCGCCCTGACGTTCGAGGTGGGCCAGATATTCGTCGAGGCGCGTGAAGGTTCTACCTCGCGCGAAGGGCAGCGCGGCCACGGGATCCCCACAAATTTCACTGTTGGATTGCGTCGCCCGCGTCTGCTGCGGCGCAACATTTTCTACCGGCGGCCTCGTCTTGACCATGGTCTGTTCCTGTGCCGAGGCGCTTCGTTCGCTTCCCGGGGGTGTTGAGTTGCTGCAAGCGGCTGCGGTTAGTGTAAATAGGGTAGCCGCGGGGACAACCAAGAGTAACATCGATTTCATGTTGAACGGTCTCGTTACGGGCTGCCCGCGCCGATGGAAGCAAGATATGTCCTAATCCGGAGTTCGCCACAAGCAGCGAACGCCGCACACACAGGGAGTTCGGTATGAGTGGATCGAAGGCGCGTCGTTTTGTACAAGTCGAGAATGGCGCAGGAGTGTTCGCGGGAAGCGATGCGCTGAGCTTCGGCGGGAACAACAGCCCATTGGCGCAATTGGGCGCGCCGCAGAGTTCCACGGCCAGCGCTCCCGCGAGCGTCGCGCGCGGCAATGTCGGCGCCTTCCTCGGCAAACCCGAAATTCCTTCAGGACCAATCATGACCATCACCGCCGAGCGCGGCGAGGCGGTCAAGGACGGCACGGCCTCTCTCTTGTCCAATTTCAGCGGCCCGCTTGCAGGCTCGCTCAGCGTTCCTTCAACCGTGCTGATCGACGGGGTTATCGACCACGGCGAACTTGACGGTTACGGGATCAGCCTCGTTGCCGGCCAGACCTATTTGTTCAGCGTGTACGGCTCTGGCGCCGATCCGCTGGTGGATACTATTTTGCTTCTCGTCGATCCGGACGGCAACTTCGTCGAGGGCGGGTACGGTCCTGGCTTTCCTGTCGCCGACGACGACGGCGGCGCGGGCACGGGTTCGCTGTTCACCTACACAGCGACCGTAACAGGTGATTTCATTATCGGCGTTGGGGGTTTTTCGCCAACCGCGGCGGGCCAATACACCCTTGACGCGGTGCTACAACCGCCCGGCGATGTCGTGGGAGACACCTTTGCCAGCGCCGCGCCCATCGCGCTTGGCACAACCCAATACGGGTTCATCGAAGCAGGCCCGGGCGTTGTCTATGGGCCCGGGTTCAGCGAAGTGGACACTTTCAGCTTCAGCGCCACCGCCGGCATGATCTATAGCTTCGAGGTCGCTGGCGGCGCCGACTACAACTCGCTTTTCTTCGACCTTCCGCCGGGTGAACTCGACACAGTCATCTCAATCTACGATGCGGAGGGAAACCTCGTCGCGAGCAATGACGACATCAACTTCCCGGGCGATATCAGCTCAGCCATCAATTTCTTTGCTGAAGAATCTGGCACCTATTTCGTAGACATCTACTCGTATCAACCATGGAGCGGAGGCTATTCCATTACCTCGCGCGAGCTCAACCCGGCCGACTTCGATCCGGTTGACTCCCTCATCTGGCGCGACGCCAACAATGTCCCGTTCGATGCGACCAACACGGCATACGTCTATTTCGCGGCGGCAGGCGAGAATTTTGGGGAAACCCAAGGCGACGATGGGAGTTTGCCGCTCGTGTCGCTCGGCTGGAACGAGTACGAAAAAGCCCAGGTGATGCTGGCGCTCGAGGAATACGAGAAGATCCTCGGCGTGAACTACGAGATCACCACCGATGTCACCCAGGCCACGTTCCGGTTGATCACGACCGAAGACGAGCCTTACGGCGCCTATATGTACCCGCAGGACCCGACCTTCGGGACCCAACAGGGTATCGCTGCGTTCAACGTCGACAGCGGCGGCTGGCAGAACTTCCAGCAGAGCTTGCTGCAAGGCGGCTTCGCCTTCGCCGTGATCCTCCACGAATTCGGCCACGGCCACGGCCTCTCCCACCCGCACGACACGGGCGGCGGTTCGGAGATCATGCTGGGCGTGACGGGGCCGTTCGACTCCTTGGGCATCTACGACCTCAACCAAGGCGTCTACACGGTCATGTCGTACAATGACGCGTGGCAGACCCACCCGGATGGGCCATCGCCGTTCACCGTGGCGGGCATCGACAATGGCTGGTCGGGCACGCTCGGCGCTTTTGACATCGCCGCGCTGCAGCGCCGCTATGGCGTCCTCAACCCCTACGCGACCGGCAACACTATCTACCAGCTTCGCGACACCAACGATGTCGGCACGTTCTACCAAACCATTTGGGACACCGGCGGCATCGATGTCATCCAGTATGACGGCGTGCGCGACGCTAGGATCGATCTGCTCGCCGCCACCATCGACTACACCCCCACCGGCGGAGGCGTCGTCTCCTTCGTCGACGACATCTGGGGCGGGTTCACCATCGCACAGGGTGTTGTCATCGAGAACGCCACCGGCGGCGGCGGCAACGATGCGTTGCTGGGCAACGCGGCCTCCAACGTGCTCCGCGGCAATGCGGGTGACGACGTCCTGCTGGGTCGCGAAGGCGGCGACATGTTGAATGGCGGCGCGGGTTTCGACATCGCCAGCTATATCGACGCCGACACCGGCGTGACCGCTTCGCTCAGGGACGCGCGCACCAACACTGGCGATGCCGCGGGAGACCGCTATATCGGCGTGGAGGGCCTGCAAGGCAGCCGCTTCAACGACGTGCTGACGGGCGGCGACGGCGCCAACCGGCTTGACGGCCTCGCCGGCGACGACACTCTGAGGGGCCGCGACGGCGCCGACACGCTCCTCGGCGGCGCCGGCAACGACAATCTGCGTGGCGACGATGGCGCCGACGTGCTTGACGGCGGCTCGGGCAACGACACGCTCCGGGGCGACGACGGCGCCGACGTGTTCATTGGCGGTGGCGGCAACGACACGATGCGCGGCGACGACGGCGCCGACCACTTCGTGTTCGCATCCGGCAACGGCGCGGACTCCATCTCCGACTTCACCCGGCGCGCGGACGTGATCGACCTGACTGCAACAGGGCTGGTGTGGGCGGACCTCGATTCCAACGCCAATGGCCGGCTTGACAACGCCGACGCCTTCGTCGTCGTCAATGGTTCGGGAACGCTCATCGATCTCGGCGCCGCCGACGGCGGTGCGGCCGACGTCGACACTCTCAGCCTCACTCGCGTGAGCGGCCTGACGCAGGCCGATTTCCTGTTCGGCGGCTGAGCCGGGCGGAAATTTGCCAAACACTTGGGGCGCGGAAGCTGTCGGCTTCCGCGCCCTTTGCGTTTAGTTTACGCGCTGACCACCCTATTCCGTTCCGAAGATGCGGTGATGCACCAGCGCGCCCGGGCGGATGCCCAGCGCCTCGGCGCGCCCCGCGCGGATTTCCAGCACACCGCGAGTGAGGCCGTCGGCGGGGATCGGCGCTTCCGAGAACGGCGTGGTGTGATCGGCGATGTTGAGAATGCGCCCGTCGGGGGCGATGAAGATGATGTCGAGCGAAAGGACGGTGTTGCGCATCCAGAAGCTCGCCATTTCCGGTTCCTGAAAATGGAACAGCATGCCGGCGTCGTCGGCGAGACTTTCGCGGAACATGAGGCCGCGTGCGCGCTCGGCGTCATCGTCGGCGATTTCGACGTGTAGCGTCACCGGGCCGCTGGCGGTGTCGATGCTGAGCTGCTCCACTGGCAAGGCGCCCTCTGCTTGAGATTCCGTGGCCGGCTGTGCGCACGCTGCCAGCGCGAACAGCGCCCCCAGCACAGCCGCGCGGGTGATCGAGAGTGGCATGCGTCCTCCTCGCCGCCGCCTATCACATCTGCGCCCCCGCGCGCCAGGGCGCCGGGCATGGACACGCGCGCGCGCCTGCACTTAAGTCGCCCCATGTTCGCCCCCGACATCCTAGAGACCGCGCGCCTGCTGCTGGAAACATGCCGCGCGCGCGGCCTGCGCATCGCTACCGCCGAGAGCTGCACCGGCGGGCTGATCGCCGCGGCGCTGACCGCGATACCAGGATCGTCGGATGTGTTCGAGCGGGGATTTATGACGTATTCGAATGAGGCGAAAAGCGAAATGCTAGGCGTGCCGGCGGCCCTGATCGAGCGCCACGGCGCAGTGAGCGCGGAGGTGGCGATGGCGATGGCGGAGGGCGCGCTGGCGCACTCACGCGCGGATGTCGCGGTGGCGGTCACCGGCGTCGCGGGACCGGGGGGGGGCGGCGACGCCAAGCCGGTGGGGCTCGTGCACGTTGCTGCGGCGCGGCGCGGCGGCGCGCGAATGCATGAGGAGTGCAGGTTCGGCGATGTGGGGCGCGAGCAGGTGCGCGAAGCTAGCTTACGCAAGGCGCTGGATTTGGCGACGCGGGTGGAGGACGCCTGACACGCGACCCTTCACCGCCCCCCCCTCTGGCTGCTGCGCGGCCACTTCCCCCGCAAGGGGGGAGGGGAAGCTAACGTGCGCTCAGCCTTCGCCGCGCTTCCTTCTCGAACGCGCTCATGATCCGCCCAGCGACTTTGTCCTTGTTCGCGCTCACCACCGCGTTCAGCACTGGGTTCTTGAACTGGTAGGAGATGGAGAAGCGCACGCGCGCGCCGCCTTCGACCGCCTCGAAGCGCCAGCGATTGTCGAGCGCATGGAACGGCCCGCTGACGAGGGATACATCCACTTCGCCTTTGGCGGGCTCGCAGCGCACTTGCGTGGAGAAGCGTTCGCGAATGGCTTTCCAGCCGACCGTAGCTTCGGCGACGCCTTCCCAGCCGCCTTGCTCGCGTGGCTCTTCCTTGATGAGGCGCAGCCCAATCAGCCAGGGAATGAATTTCGGATATTCGCGCACATCGCCGACCATGCGGCAGAGGT
>JAKFYF010000117.1 GCA_021731005.1 Hyphomonadaceae bacterium | reverse complement strand
GGGCGAACGTCATGGGGCTCCAAATCTTGCCGGCGACAGCGCCTCCCATTCGGGCGCGATCGGCTGGGCGAACACATACGCGCTAATGATTTCCGCGGTAAGGGGCGCGAGCAACCAGCCATTGCGCGAATGGCCGGCAGCGATCAGCACGCCAGCGCCGCCGTCGCCCACCATGGGCCAGCCGTCAGGCGACATCGGCCTGATGCCGGTCCAGGCGCGGCCGGCGGGGACCACCGCGCCCGGCAACAACGCCTCGGCGGCGGCGAACAATTCCGCGACGCGCTCGGGCTTTACGCCACCCCCGCGAACGCCGGGCTCGAGTGTCGCGCCGAGCACGCAATCCTCGCGGCGGCGCGCCAGATAAAACCCCGGCGCGCGCAGGTTCGCCCCGAATTCCGGCGGCAACCGCACCGGCGCGAGGTGGCCCTTGGCCGGACTCACATGGCAAAGCGCGGGCGCTGCCGCCTTCAGCGCATCGGTCGCCCACGCGCCGGGGGCCAACACCACCAGGTCGGCCTCGTAGATCCCGCCCTCGAAGGTCGCGACCTGGTTTGGGGCAATCTCGCTGGCATCGTGGCGATAGGCGAGGGCCACCCCAAGCGCGCGCGCCTGCATGTAGAGGCCGCTCATGACGCGCAGCGGATCGGCGACGCCCTCATCCTCGACCAACAGCGCGTGATCGAGCTTTGCGTCAAAACCGGTGCGCCTGCGGAACTGCGATGGCGACAGCGGGGAAACCGCGCGTCCCAACGCGCGCGCATGCGCCTGCACCGCTTGCGCATCCGCTTCATTCGCCGCGACCAAAATGCCGCCATCGAAGCGCACGCCATCAGCCCATTCCGCGCCGGCTTGCAGCGAGCGCCAGAGGTCGAGCGACTGGAATGCAAGCTTGCTGTGTGGGCTAGGCGCGTGGTCGAGCGGCGCCAGCATGCCAGCCGCGGCCGCCGACGCACCGGGCGCGTACACACTCAAATCCTGAATCTCGGCCTCGACCAAAGTCACACGCGCGCCGGCTCTCGCCAGCCGCACCGCGCAAAACAGGCCAACAACGCCTGCGCCGACAATCACTACCCGCTTCATGCGATGCGCATCTCCGGGGGGCGCGGCGCGCGCGCGAACGAGGCGGCCAGCGCTTCATGCAGCTTGCGCCGGAATGTGCCTCCGCGCGGCAACGGCGCTGGGCCTACCAGCTTCGTTTCCCCGCCCTGCGCCGGAATCCAGAGCACGAGCCCTCCCTTTTCCAGCATCAAAGCCGCCACCTCAGAGGTGCCGCCAGGCCCCTTCGGCGGCAAGCCGTTCCAAACGCAGAGCAAGAGATCGGCCTTCTCAATCAACATGCGCCCGACCGCCGCGTAGGGGGCGGCCCCGCCCCCGCCAACGGAAGCGACCAATTCCTCAGGCGCCGGGGATACTCGGCGAGAGGCCCACAGCAGGCGCTGATAATGATCCTTGGATGCCTGCTCGGGAAAATCGTCCGCGTAGCGCTCGACGCTGAAAGGCAACGGCGTGATCAGCCGCCAGCCTCGCGCGAGCGCAGCATCGGCGGCGTAGCGGTCAGCGCCCTCGGCGATCGCAGAATAGAGCGCGCAGCGTGCGGTCGCTCCCGTGGCTGAGCGCGCGGCTTCCTCTGCTGCGGCAAGTGCGCGCACGATCTCGCTTTGAATCCGCGGCCGTTCGGTTTCCGGCAATTGGTTGAGCCTATGCCCGGTGACCGCGACATTGAGCGTTCGCCCAGCGCTCACGCTGGTTTCCACTCGGAGAGGTCGAACTTGGGATCGGGATAGTTGGCGTCGACGTAGGTCTTACCGACGCCGATACCCAGCTCCAGCAGCAGCTCCAGATTGGCCTTCTTGCCATTGTCCATGAAATCGAGCGCCTCCAAGACGTGAGCGTCTAGCTCACGGCCGAGCACGCGTTCAAGCGCGGTCATAGGCGGTTGCGGATCGCCGCGGCGCTTGGGTTTGGGCTTGGTGTCGAGCCACACGTCCATGCGCTGATAATCGAGCAAGGGCGCGCCCGAGATGCAGACGCCTTTCATGTCGCCGATTTCGGAATTGATGCGCCACGGCCGCCTCGGCTCCGACAGCGCCTGCAGCATCATGATCCCTTGCACCTGGGTGTCGTACACCATGGCGCGCAGGGCGTGCACGCCGCGCAGGCCCGGCGGCGAGCCGCGGAAGGCGCGCCCATCGATGCGCGGCCGGCGCGCGCCAGTGCCGCACGAGGTCATCATCAGCTTGTCGGCGCCGGAAGCCCAGCCAAACTTGTAGGCCGGCTCCAGCACCAGCATCAAAAGCTGCATGCCGGGATTGTTGTTGGCGCTGACCGCGCCGTCGACAAAATAGCCCTTCTGCAGCGGGCGGCGCTTCTCGTCGAACTCGATGTCGATGACCACTTCGTCGAAAAAGGTCGGCGCCGCAGCACTCGCCAGCACCAGATCGACTAGGCGATAGCGCTTATTAGGATAGAGATCGCTGCCGGCCGGCGGATCGTAATAGGCGCCGAGCGGATGATTGGTCAGCACCCAGGCCGAGCCGGTGTCGATCCGCTTGGTGTGGATGGCGAGGCCGGTCCGCAGATCCTCCGAGCCCAGCGTCTTTGTCCCCATCGCCGAGCGCAACGCCTGACGCAGCTTCGCGGACTCGAATTTCGACTGGAAGAACACGCCATCGCCGGAATTCTTGCCGAACACCTCCGGCCCCAGCCGCAGGTAAAGTTCGATCAATTCATCGACACTGAGGCCGAGCGCGAGACCCGCGGCGATGATGGCGCCCGTCGAGGTGCCGCCGATGAGATCGTAATAATCGCACAGCCGGAACCCGGAAGCGCCACCCGCACGCGCGCGCAATTGAGCTTCGACGATCTTGAGCATGCCGAGCGTGAACATGCCCTTCACGCCCCCGCCATCGAGGGCAAGGATGCGCTTAGCCCCGGTATCGGGCGAAAGGTGCTCGAACAGGGTTCTAGGCATTGTCCCCTCAGGGGCCAGTCTTAGCCCATCCCATTACGGCTTGGACACCGCTTTCGCGCAGTGCGGCAGGAGTTAACCGATTGATTATAAACGGGTGGCTCAGAAGAAACTGAGGCTTGCGGGATCGCCGCCCGCCGCCAGCGCCTTGAATTCGGCGGCCAGAAACAGGCTGCCGGCCACATAGACAACCCCGCTAGGGCCCTTCGCGCGCGCCACGCGACGGGCCTCGGCCGCGTCTTCGGCAATGACAATTTCCGCGCTTGGATTTGCGACCGCGGCGAGAGCGGCAAGTTCGGCCGCGCGCGCGCCCTTGTGGCGCGAGGCCGCGCAAATGATGCTTTGGAAGCCAGGCGCCAGCAGCGCCATAATCGCGGCGGCGTCCTTGTCGGCGGAAACACCGCACACCAGCACCGCTCGCCTGCCCGCACGCAGCGGCTCGAAGCCCTCGAGCGCCGCTTCTATGCCACGCGGCGTGTGCCCGACATCGATCACGATTTCGGGCGAGCTTTCGACGATTTCCAACCGGCCCGGCCAACGCACGGCTGCAAAGCCCGCCGCGATCTGCGCTTCGCTTAACGGCGCGATGTCGCGCGCGAGCGCCAAGGCGAGTGCGGCGTTGGCGCGCTGGTGGGCGCCGAGCAGCGGCGCATGCGACAGCGGCGCAACATTGTCCACGCGCACGCCGCGCGCCGCGCAATGGGCCGCGACCGCGCGCCGCGGCGCCTCCGCGATCGGCCCCAGGTATAACACCGCGCCATCCGGGGCGGCGTCGGCTTTGTCGCAGGCGATGGCCTCCAACGAGTCGCCCAGCAGGTCAGTGTGCTCGAAATCGAGCGCGGTAAGCGCGACGCGCCTTGCCTCTATCAACCGCACCGGATCGAGCCGCCCGCCGATCCCCGCTTCCCACACCGTGTAGGCGCAGCCGCGCGCGGCGAACCAATCGGCGGCGATCAGAAACAAGAACTCGAAGCCGCCGACTTCGGCGCCTAGTCCGGCCACGTCAATTGCCGCTGCGACGTGCGCCCAATGCAGCGCCAACTCGTCGTCGGAGATGTCCTCGCCATCGATGCGGAAGCGCTCGTTGAGACGCAGCAGATGCGGCGACGTGAAGAGCCCGACTGGTCCGGGCGCGCGCCCCAGAAGCGCCGCGCACATTGCCGCCGTCGAGCCCTTGCCGTTGGAGCCGACGATGACCGCGCCGCTTTCGCCAAAAGCCGCCAGGTCCAAGCCCAAGTGCGCCGCAATCGCCGCTGCCCGCGCCAATCCAGGACCCGCGCCGAACTTGGGATAGGGAACCTTCCAAACCGTCACGCGAGCGCCGCCGCGAAATTCGCGCGCCAGATCGTCTCGATCAGATCCCAGCGGCCATGATCTTCAAGCGTCGCGATCATCGGGTTGGAATTGACCTCGATCACCATCGGTTCCGACCCGTCGCGTTGCGCGGAGCCATCGAAGATATCGACGCCGGCAAGCTGCAAGCCCAGAGCGCCCGCCGCCGCCAATGCGAGCTTCGCCAGCGGCGCTGGCGCGCCGTCACGCAAATCCGCCGCCCCGCCGCCGCGCGCGCGATTGGCCGCGCCCCCCTGCGGCGGCGGCAGCTTGCGGTACGAGAACAGCGCCTGCCCATGCAACACGAATACGCGGTATTCCACGGCGCGAATGCAGGGCTGCGCCAGAATGGCGAAGTGTTCGCCCGCGACCCGCTCGATATAAGCCGCGAACGCGTCGGCATCGGCGACGATTTCGGCATATTGCCCGCTTGAGGCCGCGATCGGTTTGCAGAATAGCGGATAGGAAGCTGTCTTTGCAAAACGCAGAGCATCCTCCGGTTCGCGCCCGGGCCCGCGCATGTCGGCCCAGCGTTTGGTGATGAAGAACATGCGGCCCGGCACTACTGGCAAGCCGGCGACCTTCAACGCCTCGGCGCAAAACGCCTTGTCGCGCGCGATCGAGGCCGCGCGTGCATCGTTCATGGCGTAAGGCGAGCCCGCCCCGGCCGCGAACACCGCCTTGCGGGCGCCGTCGGCGACCTCGAACAAATACCCGTCCTCGCCGTCAAGAGACCGGAACGCGAACCCGCAAGCGGCGGCGGCATGAGCGGCGTAACGCGCGTGCGCGCTCTTGAAGGCGGGCGCAGGAGCAGGACCGGGTGGCGGCACTCTCAGTCCCCAACGTCACCGGTGGCGGCCCACTCACTCGCGCCTGCCTTGCTGGAGGCCTCGCCCGGAATCGAACCGGGGTGCGCGGATTTGCAGTCCGCTGCGTAACCACTCCGCCACGAGGCCTTGAGCGGGCCCCTGTACCGGCTGGGCTCGCCGAACGCTAGTGTCCCGCCGGCAGAATTCGCTCCGGCTAGCGCGAGTCTTGCCGCCGCGCCGGGTTATAGCGGTCGCGCAAGCGGGTTTGGCGGGACTGGAGCGGCTGTTCGGCGCCGGCGATGAACACGGCGCTGGGCGCGCTCATCACTTCGAGCGGATCGCCGTCCCAGATCACGACATCGGCGCTGTAGCCGCGCTCCAGCCGCCCCAGCCGCCCGCCGACGCCGAATATCTCGGCCGGCCCGCTGGAGATTGCCGCAAAAGCGTCGTTCCAGGAAAGGCCGCCGGCGACGGCGTTGCCGGCCAACTGCAACGCCAGACGCGCCTGATGGGCATCGACCGATCCGGGCTGCGGCGCGATGGCAATGCGCACGCCCGCGCGCACCAGCAGCGCGGCGTTGTCGGCGCGCGCCGAGAGCCGCTCGAAGCGGTCGGGCAGATTGGACAACGGATCGAGGATGACGGGGATGAGTGCGCGCGCCAGTTCATCGGCGACTTGCCACGCCTCGGCCCCGCCATGGATGGCGAAACGCAGGCCGGAATTGCGTTGCTTGAACGCGATCAGACGGCGAATGTCAGCAGCGCTTTCGGCATGCACCAGGAACAGACCCTGCCCGCGCGCGAACGGCGCCAGCGCCTCGGCGTCGATCTCGTTGAGCACCGCCCCGCCCTGGCCGGAGCGGTAGCGGGCGGGATATTCGCGCGCGTCGCGCAGCGCCGCCTCGAACGCCGGCCATAGCGAGGCGCGCGAAGAGCCGGTGCGCGTTGCCCCGATCTCTCCCAACTCCACCACCATGAAGGCGCGTTCGCCAAAAACGCTGTCAGCGCCGCCATCAAGCGAAACCAAGGCGCCGCGCCCGCCGAACAGGCTCGCGGTTTCGGACGGCGCGATGGCGGCGCGAGTAACGCCTTCCATGCGTGTCACCGCGACCGCGGTGACGTTTGGGTTGAAGGCGCGCCCGGCGTCAGCGGCGGCGGCGACGAGATCGCCCTCGATGTCGGCGTCGTTGGGCGCGCCGGAGCCTGAAATTTCGCTCAAGCCGATTTCACTCATCGCCGCGAAGGCGCCGGGCGTCACCCAGGCGCCGCGCGCATCGATCACCCGCGCCCCACGCGGCGGCGCGATCTCGGCGCCCACAGCGGCAATGCGCCCGTCGACGATCAACACGTCGCCATTTTGTACGATGCCCGCCGCGCCATTGGTGACGACGCGCCCGTTCTCGATCAACACGGTTTCTGCGGCGGCGGGGAAGGCAAGCGCCAGCACAATGGCGAACGCGAGCGGACCGCTGGCTTTCAGGCCCGCGGCAAAGGCGCGTCTGAAGTCGCGCGGTCCGGAAGCTATTCTCATTGGCCGCGCTCCCGATAGGTCTGGCCCAGTTCGAAATCGGAGAAATACTCCTGGCCTTCGCCGCGGCGATAGATCACGGCGCCATCCATGAACACCTGTTCGGCGACCGCGTAGCTGGAGAGCGGATCGGCCGACCAGATTACCACATCGGCGCGCCGGCCGGCTTCGAGCGTGCCGGTCTCCTCAGCAATGCCAAGCGCGCGCGCCGGGTTGCGCGAGAGCCATGTCCAGGCCTCGGCGCGAGTAATGGAGAGGCCGGCGCGGCGCCCGTCAGCGAGCGCCTTTGCGGCTTCCTGGTTCAAGCGCTGGATGCCAACCTCGCTGTCGGAATGGACGATGGCGCAGGCGCCGCCAGCGTGCACAAACGGGATGTTCTCGCGGATAGCGTCGTAAGCCTCGATCTTGAAACCCCACCAATCGGCCCACATCGCCGAGCATATTTCCTCGCGCGCCAACAGATCGGCGATCTTGTAGCTTTCGACGGCGTGGTGAAAGGAGGCGATGCGGAAGCCGAACTCGTGCGAAATCTCGATGGCGTTGGCCATCTCGTCGGCGCGGTAGCAATGCCATTGCAGCCGGATGTCGCCGTTCAGCACGCCCACCAGCGTCTCCAGTTCGAGGTCGCGTTCGGGGGGATCGCCCTCGCCGCTCTCTTCGTATTTCTCCAGCTTGCGGCGATACTCCTGCGCCCGCGCGAAAGCCGCGCGATAGCCGGCGACAACGCCCATGCCGGTCGAAGGCGCCGAATGGCGCTCGCCATAGACCCGCGCCGGGTTCTCACCGCAAGCCATTTTCAGGCTCTGCGGCGCGTCGGGAAACTTCATCTCCTGCACCGTGCGCGCGCCGAGCACCGGGCGCAGCGTGACGCCGCGGCCGCCGAACAGATTGGCCGAACCGGGCAGGATATGCAGCGTGGTGATCCCGCCGGCGACCGCGCGGCCAAAACCTGGGTCCTGCGGCCACACCGAATGCTCGGCCCAGACTTCGGCGGTGTTGGGGTCGGTGGCCTCGTTGCCGTCGGCGGTCGCGTCGATGCCGGGCGAAGGATAGACGCCGAGATGGGAGTGCACGTCGATAATCCCGGGCGTCACGAACTTGCCGGCGCCATCGATGACGGTTGCGCCTTCCGGCGCGGCCAGCGCGCTTCCGACGGCGGCGATGCGCCCATCGCGCATCAGCACGTCCGCCGTGGCCAGTTCAGCGCCGAGACCGTCGAACACCGTGGCCCCTCGGATCAGCGTCGGCGTGGACGCGCGCGGCGCATAGGTGGAGGCGTAGGGCGTGCGCTCAGCGGCGTCAGGCGCTTCCTCGGCCAGGGTCGCGCACCCGCTCGCCAGCAGGCCGAAAATCGTCACAACAAAAAGAAAGCGCATGTCCGCCCCTCGGGAGCCGAACATGAGCAGCTGGGCAGACGTCCGGCAAGCCCAGCGCGCCTTTGGGGCGAATCTGGCGCCGCTCAGACCCGGGCGACGGCGCGCGGGCTTAGTTCTGAGGACGCGCGGTGCGGTCGGGCTGGATGCCGGTGACTGCTCCCGATGCGGCAAGCGCGCGCGCTTGCGCGGGCGTGGCTTCGATGGCGAGCATGTTCTGCCCGCCCATGCGCCCGACATAGGATGCGCCGGCGGCGCGCGCGGCGGTTTCCGCGCGTGCGAGCGCTTGGGGGCTCTCCACCGTGATGATGAAGCGCGCCGGCGCCTCCGGCATCGCCGCGAGCGCCGCGATCTGGCCCTGCAATCCATCATTGGCCATGGCTGGCTCCGCCGGCGCATTGGCCGCTAGCGCATTGCTGGCGTCAAGCAACAAGATGCGCGGGCGCCCGCCCACGTCACGTCCGCTTGACTTTAGCGCCGCCTCGATTTGATCGACGGTGGCATTTGTGTGCAGCGAGCGCAGCGCCGCGAAGGCGCCGGCGACATGGGGCGTCGCCATCGAGGTGCCGCTGAAGGAGGCGAAACGCTCGTTCGCCGACGAATTGATGTTGACGCCCGGTGCGTGCAGATCGACCTGCGGGCCGCAATTGGAGAAACTCGCCACTTCGTCGCTCTTGCTGGTGGCGCCCACGGTCACCGCGCTCGAAATGCAACCCGGGAAGCTGACGGAATCGCGGAAGCCGTCATTGCCGGATGCAATAACGGTGGCAATTCCGGCGGCGCGCAATTGGTCGATCACCGGTTTGGTGAGATCGGTATCGCATGCGGTGGTGGAACGGCCCCCGCCCAGACTCATGTTCGCGGAAGCCACCGAGCGCGTCGCGGCCTGCTGTAGCACAAAATCGAGCGCCCGGATCTGGTCGGAGGTGAAAGACGCCACGCATGGGCTCTGCCCGCCGCAGGCCGCGCCTGTAAAGCGCGAGAACACCTGCACGGCGATGATCTCGGCGTCAGGCGCCATGCCGGAGAAATCGGTTCCGCGGCCCGCGGCGATGCCCGCCACATGCGTGCCGTGCTCGCAGCCAGCTGCGTTGCACGGGCGCGCGGCGCCAGCGCCGGTCTGCTCGCTTTGATTGTTGGGACAGACGCTGGAGGAGCGGTTGGCTACAGACGTCGTGGAGAAACAGGCTTCAGTCACAACCCGCCCGGCCAGAAACGGATGCGCGGCGTCAACTCCGGTGTCGAGGATCGCCACACTCTGGCCCGCACCGCGTCCGCCGGCGGCCCACAATTGCGGCGCCTGCACCAGCGGGCCGCTCTCGGCCAGGGTGGCGCGGGCGATGCGGTCCTCGCTCCAAGCGGGAAAGCGCGGATCGGGATAGAGCGCATCGAGCTGCTCGGCCGTTACTTCAGCAACGACATAGGGCAGGCGCGGCGTCAGCGGCTCAACATATGAGACGCCCGCGCGCCGGAACGCATCGCTTGCCATACGCTGCATGCCGCCCATCGCCGGCTGCGCGCCGCCCGGGGGCGCCGCAATCTGGACAATCACGCGCACCGCGCCTTCGGCCTGCGCCTTTTCGCGTAGCGCCGGCAGGCTGGCGGAATCCTCGGCCGTCTGCGCCACGGGTGGACAGACCGCAGCCGCCTGTGTTGCGGTCTGCTGCACGCAAGAAGCGTTGACCATGAGCGCCAGTAAAGGCGCCAGCGCTAAGCGAAGCCGTGCCAACATAATGCGTCCTCCCATGGTTTGACCGGCGCCGAATTTAGCGCCCGGCCCGCCGACGGCGTCTAACTATTCCTTCATTCGACCTGCGTCGAGGACTGCGCCACAAAAGCGGCAAAGAGTAGGGGAACGCATGCGAAACCTGCTTCAACCGCGCGCGCTGCTGGCTGGCGCCGCTTTCCTTCTCGCCGCCTGCAGCGAGGCGGCGCCGCCACCGCCCACGACCCTGGCCGAGCGCGGGCGCGAAATCTTCTTCAACGAGACCTTCGAAGGCAATGGGCGCACCTGCGGAACCTGCCACCGCGCCGAGGACAATTTCGGCCTGACGCCCAATTTCATCGCCACCCTGCCCGCCGACGATCCGCTGTTCGTGGCCGAGACCAATCCCGCCCTCGCGCGCGGCTTCGAGGCGCCGGCGCAAATGCGCGCCAACAGCTTGATCCGGGAAAATCTCGACGGCTTCGAGGACCTCGACAACAAATTCGCGCTGCGCGGGGTGCCGCACACTTTGGCGCTGCGCACTTCGGTCGCCAGCGCGGCGGGCCCGCGCACCGGCTGGTCGGGCGATGGCGCCCCCGGCGACGGCTCGCTGCGCGCGTTCGCAACGGGCGCGGTGATCCAGCATTTCACCAAGACGCTCAACCGCGTGCCCGGCGCCGATTTCCGCTTACCCACCGACGCCGAACTCGATGCGCTCGAGGCCTTCATGCTGTCGCTGGGCCGGCAGGAAGAACTCGCGTTGCCCCTGCCGCTCGCCAGCCCGATCGCGGCGCGCGGGCAGGCGCTGTTCCTCGACAACACACGCGGGCGCTGCAATGTCTGCCATCTCAACGCCGGCGCGAACGGCGATCCGGCGATCTTCGGCCCCGAAGCCGGCAACCTCAACTTCAACACTGGCGTGGAGGCTCTCCCCGATCCGCCCGGCGCGCTCGTCGGCGATCCCGAACCGCCCACTGACGACGGTTTCGGCATCCCCGGCGACGGCACATTCAACACCCCGCCGCTGGTGGAAGCCGCCGACACCGGCCCGTTCTTTCACAATAATTCCGTCGCCACGATCGAAGCCGCGGTGGGTTTCTATGACGGGGATTCGTTCAATGAATCGCCCGCCGGCCAATTGATCTTGCAAGCCACCGGCTCGCCGCTCGAGATCGACGCAACCGAAATCCAGGCGATTGCGGCGTTCCTGCGCGTCATCAACGCGCTGGAAAACATCCGCCAAGCGGAGGCGTATTTGACCGAAGCGGGCACGGCGCGAAATCCGCGCCGCAGAGAGATAGTGAACTTGGCGCGGGAAGAAACCGGCGACGCCGTCGCCGTTCTTGCTGGCGCGAGCCTCCACCCCGACGCCGTCGCCGATCTGCGGGAGGCCCAACTTAGGAGTTCGCACCGCCCGCGCATTGATCAGGCGCTGGCGGCGCTGCAGCGCGCGCGCAGCCGGCTCTTGGCGCCAGCACAACCCGCGCCCAATTAGATGAGTTGAAGGAGGCGCGACATGCGCACATCTACCCTCGCGGTCGTGGCGGCAATGGCGCTTACTGACGCGCTCGCCGGCGCGGCGTCAGCGCAGCAGGCGACCGAGCAATATATACCGATCGGGCAATCGCCCGGCGCGCTCACCATGCAGGGGCAAGTGCAAGCCACCACGGCAGCGACGGCCGGCGGTGACGGGTCGGTCTCCATGACCTCGGAAGCTGCGCCGGGGGGCGTCTCTTACGGGATCGGGCCGCACACCCGCATCTACATCGACCACTCGGGCCAGGGACGTCCCAACACCTTGGGTACGTTGGCTGAGGTTCAGCCGGGCCGCGCCATCGAAGTCAGCATCCCCAGCGCCGGAACGCGCATCGCCAGCTGGATCAAGGTCCGCGCCGCCGAGTGAGGACCCTTGCCTGCCGAGAGGGGCGGAGAGGTTCAGGCGGGAGTGAATTTCTGAATTGCGGCGCGCGGCAGGCTTGTCGGGCGCAAGCGCGCGTGCTTGTTCGGCGGCGGGAGTTTTTCATGCGCGCCTTCGTCGCTCTAGCCTTGCTTGCCCTCGCCGCCTGCGGCCCCTCGCCCGCGCCGGACGCGCCGCCGCCGGTGGCTTCCGCGCCGAACGCCGAGGAACGCGCGGAAGAAGCAGCCGAAGCACAGGAGCGCATCGCCGCGCTGTCCGCGC
>JAKFYF010000338.1 GCA_021731005.1 Hyphomonadaceae bacterium | reverse complement strand
TGGCCCTCCGGGCGCGGCTCGAACGCCTCGCGTCCGCGCCGGTTGTACAACACACCGCGCGGGGCGCGCTTGGCGCACCACCGGACTAAACCTTTGAGCTCACGCGCCTCGCGCGCCCCGCTCTCCCCACTTCGCGTTGGGCCAAGAAATGAAGCGAACCCGGAAACGCCGCGCGTTGTCCGGCGTTTGGCGTGTGCTCCCTCCAGGGTGGAGCGCGCGCCTCCCGGCGCGCCCGCGAGCCGACAGGCTCGCTTTCGCCAAAAAAGAGCGCACCAGGAGGTGCGCGCTCCCCCCGGCAAACGCCGGCGTGAGTGGAAACAAAGAGCCGGCGAGGACGCGCGGATCACTCCGCCTTCTGCGTCACGCCCCGCGCCATCACGAGGCGCACGTTCATCAGCACGCTCACGTCCGCGAGCGGGTCGCCATCGACGGCGATGATGTCCGCCGAGCTTCCCGCTGCAATGACGCCCGCCGTCCCGTTCAGCTGCAAATGATCGGCGGCGTTGATTGTCGCCATCTGGATCGCCTGCAACGGCGTGAAGCCGGTTTCCACCAGCAGCTGAAACTCGCGCGCGTTCATGCCGTGGGGCGAAACCCCGGTGTCGGTGCCGAAGGCGATGCGCACGCCCGCCGCGCGCGCGCGTCGCGCCATGGCGACAAGCGCGGGGCCGACCTGGCGCGCCTTGTCGGCCTGGGCGGGGGAAAGCACGCCGCCCTGCTCGGCCAGTTGCGCCACCCACCAGCCCGCCATCATGGTCGGAACCAGATAGCGGTGGCCCTGCCGCAGCAGGCGGAAGGTTTCCGCGTCGGCAAAAGTACCGTGCTCGATCGAATCGACGCCGCCGCGCAATGCGGCGTTGATGCCGCCGACGCCATGAGCATGAGCGGTCACGCGCCGGCCCATGGCGTGCGCGGCCTCGACGATGGCCTCGAGTTCGGGATCGCTCAATTGCTGGCCGACGCCGGCCGCGGTGTTGGAGAGCACCCCGCCCGTCGCGGTGATCTTGATCACGTCGGCGCCGGCCTGGATCTGTCGGCGCACGGCGCGGCGGCAGGCGTCTGCGCCCGAGCATGCCGCCGGGCTGCGCAGCACGTCGACCACGTCGGGTGCGAAGCCGTTGGCGTCGGCGTGCCCGCCGTCCGGGGTGATCGCCGCGCCCGATGCGACGATGCGCGGGCCGGGCACGCGGTTCTCGGCGATGGCGCGGCGCAGCGCGAAGATGGAATCGTTCGGCGCGCCGAGATCGGCGACGGTGGTGAAGCCCGCCATCAGCGTCTTGCGCGCATTCTCGGCGCCGCGCATGGCCGCGTCCGAGGGCGTAAGCGTCACTTCTTCAATGAACTGGCTCGGCCCGAGTTCGCTGGTGAGATGCACGTGGCTGTCGATCAGGCCGGGCAACACAAAGCGGTCGCGTTGATCGATGACGTTCGCGCCAGAACGCTCCACATAGCCAGGCTCAATGCCGATGACGCGCCCATCGGCGTCAACCAGGATCGACTGCACCAGCGCCACCCGGCCCGTCGCGGGATCGGCGAGCAGGCGCCCGGCATGGATGATGGTGGTGGGCTGCGGCGCGTCTTGCGCTTGGCTGGCGCCCGAAAGCGCCGCCAAGGCGCACAGCGCGCCCGCCAGAAAGATTCCGCGTCTCAACATGGTGTCCCCCGCTTGGCCAAGCCCTTATTACATCCCCGCCGCCTTCGCAAAGCCATACGCGCCTTGCGCCAGTGGGCGGATGCGCTTGATCATCTCCAGCGCATGGGCGCTCGCGGCGGTGCCGTCGCGCACGCGCCCGGCGATGCCTTGCAGGATGCAGGCGAGGCGAAACGCGTTGTAGGCGAAATACCAGTCGAGCGCGGGAATGCCCTCGCGACCGGTCAGGGTGCAATAGCGCGCCACCACTTCCTCATGCGTGGGAATTCCAAGCGGCTCAAGCTCAAGCCCGCCCAGGCTCGAGCGCGCATCGCGCGGCAGCACCCAATTCATCAGATAATAGGTGAAGTCGGCGAGCGGATCGCCGAGCGTGGAAAGCTCCCAATCGAGCACCGCGATAACGCGCGGCTCGCTGGGGTGCAGCACCATATTGTCGAGGCGATAATCGCCGTGAACGATAGAGGTGGTCTCGCCCGGCGGAATGGTGGCCGGCAGCCATTCCATCAAACGGTTCATCTCGTCGATGGTCTCGGTCTCGCTCAGCTTGTATTGCTTGGTCCAGCGATCGATCTGGCGCGCGAAATAATTGCCGGGCTTGCCGTAATCGGACAGCCCAATCGCGGCGTAGTCGGTGGTGTGCAGCTTCGCGAGCGTAGCGATCTTGTGCTCGTACACGGCGCGGCGGTGCGCAGGCGCGGCGTCAGGCATGGCGCCGTCCCATATGATGCGGCCTTCCACCATCTCCATCACGTAGAACATGGCGCCGACGATGCTGTTGTCGGTGCACAGCGCATAAGGCCGCGCGACCGGGAAGCCGGTGGGGTGAAGCGCGGAGATGACGCGATATTCGCGGTCCACCGCGTGCGCGGAGGGGAGCAGCTTGCCGCCGGGCTTCTTGCGCAGCACGTACTTCCGCTTGGGCGTGACCAATTGATAAGTCGGGTTCGATTGCCCGCCCTTGAACTGGTTGAGCGTCAGCGGGCAGGCGAAGCCTTCGACGTTCGCTTCCAGCCAAAGCGCAAGCGCTGCTTCATCGAGCCTGTGGCGCTCTTCGACGGGCTTGACGCCGGAGAAGGCGTCCTGGGGGGAGGTGGTCATGGGGACTTGTTATGGACCGCCGGCGGTCTCGCCGGCAACTGTAACCCGGCACTAAGAAGGGCGGTCTCAGTTCCCTTGACCTGTCGAAGGATACAGCACCACAAGTTCTTCAACGGGTATCGTGCGCTCGACCACATACCGGATGCGGTCTTGCTCCAGCACGTAAGAGACGTGGACGTCGCCTGCGTCTAGAACACCATCTTGCCCACGGTAAGGGCAGCGGCTGACGGTCCCAGCGTGCCAGCCGTCATTGTTGTTCGATAATGTCCATCGAAATGTCGGCGTTCGGCCCAAACTGCATGCGTCAAGAGCCAGTCCGAAAGTCGGGCGCTCCGCGAGTTCCGCAGTGCGGAACGGTGCGGGATCAACCCTCGATGGCGCGACGAACCGAAAGAAGAACGACGGGTCGCCGGACGAGGTGGCCAACCACCTTCGTTCCAACCTCCCATCGCCGTCCAAGTCTTCGAAGCAGAAGATGTTCGTTCCATGGAATGCGCGATTTCGCGATAAATCGCAGTATATTTTCCGTGACGTAGCACCTCCTGTGTTATCGCCGACCGGAATTGCAGACAGCGCAGCGCCGGCGCGCGCTCCCATCGTCCTTTGACCCACATCCTGCAGTAGAACTATTGCCTCATCGACGACCAACTGGTGAATCGCAATCGGCTCATTACGATCCAATTCGCCGCTGGTCGCTTGGACCGGCGTGTTCGTGACCCTGAGGCGCGCCACGCCATTCATGCTCCACTGAGCGAATGAAGGGGATACTAACCCGAGCAGAATGCCAAGCGCGATGAAGGGCAGGAAAAACGCGCGCATCTGTTGCAAACCGGAAGTTTAGACCTGAGTTACATTTAGACCCGTTGGACGCGTTTGTCTCTGGTGTTGACCAGGCTGTTTGTTGTGTCACCGCTCCAACGCCCGCCACCCAATATCCCGCCTACAAAATCCTCCCGGCCAGTCTATGGCGGCTATTGCGGTGTAGGCGCGGTGCACCGCATCCCCCAGATTGTCGCCGATAGCGGTGATGTTGAGCACGCGGCCCCCTGCGGCGCGCAGCGTGCCGTCCTCATCAAGCCGTGTGCCTGCATGGAACACCTCCACGCCCTCGAAACGCTGCGCCCGCTCGACGCCGCGGATCACGGAGCCGGTGAGGGGCTCATCGGGATAGCCCTTGGCGGCGTAGACCACGGTGACAGCGGGGCGTTCGTCCCATTCGAGCGGCGGCGCGTTCGCCAATTCGCCCTTCGCCGCCGCCAGCAGTACAGGCGCCAGATCGCTCTTCAGCCGCCGCATCAGCGTCTGACATTCCGGATCGCCGAAGCGCACGTTGAACTCGATCAGCTTCGGCCCGTCGGCGCTGATCATCAGCCCCGCGAACAGCACGCCCACGAACGGTCGGCCCTCCGCCTTCATGCCGGCCATCGTCGGCAGAATGATGCGTTCCATCGTTTGGTCGCGTACAAGATCGGTGAACACGGGCGCTGGCGAATAGGCGCCCATGCCGCCCGTGTTGGGGCCCTTGTCGCCATCGTAAGCGCGCTTGTGATCTTGGGCCGCGACCAGCGGCACGGCGGTCTCGCCATCGCAGAGCGCAAAGAAGCTTGCTTCCTCACCGGGAAGAAAGTCCTCGATGACGATGCGTTGCCCGGCGGTTCCAAACTTCTTCAAGAACAAAATCTGATCCACCGCCGCATCGGCCTCGCGCCGCGTCTCGGCCAGCACCACGCCCTTGCCGCCCGCCAAGCCATCAGCCTTGATCACGAACGGCGGCTCGCGCTCGCCGAGATAAGCCTTGGCGCGGATGGCGTCGTCGAACACTTTGTAACCGGCAGTGGGCACGCCGTGGCGGGCGCAGAAATCCTTCATGAAGGATTTCGAGGCTTCCAGTTCCGCCGCCGCCTGGCTCGGCCCAAAGCACGGTACACCCACCTTCGCCAAGCTATCAGCGAGCCCCGCCGCGGCCGCGGCCTCCGGGCCGATGACGACGAGGTCCACCCGCTCGCGCATGGCGAAGGCGGCAAGCTCGGCGGGGGCCTCGGCCTTGATCGCCACGGTGCGCCCAAGCTCGGCCAAGCCGGGATTGCCTGGCGCGGAGATCAGATCCGAAGCGAGCGGGCTCTGCGCCAGCTTCCAGCCCAACGCATGCTCACGCCCGCCCGAGCCGACGATCAGAATCTTCATGGGGGAGTGGCTTGGAGCCAGCGCAAGCGGGGGTCAAGCGTAACGCCAGGGCGTTCAAAGCCGTAAGCAGGGGCAAGAAGGAAGTCAGGCAAATGAACAAGCGCCGCTACGCTCTCATTACCGGCGCATCCTCCGGCATTGGCGCGGCGATGGCGCGGCTGGCGGCGGCGCAGGGCTGCGATGTCGGGCTGGTGGCGCGCCGGGCTGAGCGGCTGCAGGCGCTGGCGGGTGAATTGCGTGCTGTTGGCGCACGCGCTGACGTGTACATGGCCGACCTCTCGCAGGCCGGTGCGGCGCAGCAGCTTGCCGGCGATGTCGGCGCCGCGGGCGCGTGGGTCGATATCCTCGTCAACAACGCGGGCGCGACAGTGACTAAGGGCTTTGCTGGCACAACGCTCGCCGAGCAAATCGCGTTTCTTGAGCTGACCGTGGTCACCCCGGCGGCGCTGGCGCACGCATTCCTACCCGCGATGCTGGAGCAGGGCTTCGGCCGCATCATCAATATTAGCTCGATTGCGGCGCTCTCTTCCGGCGGCAAGGGCAATACGCTCTACCCGGCGGGCAAGTCGTTCCTGCTCAAGTTCTCGCAATCCCTCAACGCGGAAGTGAGGCGCCGCGGCGTGCACGTCACCGCCGTGCTGCCGGGCTTCGTCGCCACCGAATTCCAAGCCGCGAACAATATTCCCATGGAAGAGGGCGGCGCGTCGCGCCGTTTCGCGCAAACGCCGGAGGAGGTGGCGGCTGAAGCGTGGGCGCGTAACGAGAAGGGCCACGAGATCGTAGTTCCCGGCGGGTTGCCAAAATTCGCGGCGGCTATGATGCGGGCTTTACCCGAGCCCTGGATGCGGGCGCTGACGCGGCGCGCGGCGGAGAAATACTATGTCGGTGAGTGAAGCGCCATCGCCTGAACGCGCTGACAAGAGCTACGATATCGTCGTCATCGGCTCGGGCGCCGGCGGGGCGACCTTGGCGCAGCGCCTCGCGCCGACCGGAAAGTCCATTCTCATTCTCGAACGCGGCGAACGTCTGCCGGTTGAGCCCGAGAACTGGAGCCCCAAGGACGTGTTCCTACGCCATCGCTACAAGGCCAAGGAGAAATGGCGCGACCGCAAGGGTCGCCAGTTTCAGCCGAACATCCATTACTGGATCGGCGGCAACACCATCTTCTATGGCGCCGCGCTCTATCGCTTCCGCAAACGCGATTTCGAGGAGACCGTGCATTATGGCGGCAAAATTTCGCCCGCCTGGCCGATCCGCTACGACGATCTCGCGCCGTACTACACCGAGGCCGAAGCGCTGTGGAATGTGCATGGCAAGCGCGAGTCCGATCACACCGATGACGCCGACGCCCCCGCCTATCCGCATCCCGCGCTGAAGCACGATCCGGAAATCGCCAAATTGCGCTCGCGCCTGGTGCTTCAGGGGTTCAAGCCGATCGACATGCCGATCGCGGCTGAACGCGACGAGATGAACGTAGCGCACAGCCCATGCGTGCGCTGCCGCACCTGCGGCGGCTTTCCGTGTCTGCGCGAAGCGAAATCCGACGGGCGAAAGATGGTCAAACGTGCGTTGGCGAGCAGCAATGTGGAATTGGTCGCCGGCGCTAAAGTGCTACGGCTGGAAACGGCGCCCGGCGGCGGAAGCGTGTCGGGCATCGTGTACGAGACCAAGGACGGCCTGCGGCGGGTGAAGGGCGACATCGTCGTACTCGCCGCCGGAGCGATCAATTCCGCCGCGGTGCTGTTGCGCTCGGCCAATGGCGATCATCCGACCGGACTGGCGAATGGTTCCGATCAGGTGGGGCGCAACTACATGTTCCATACCGCCTCGGCCTCGCTTTCATTCGCCTGGCCGAAGATCGAGACCGATTTTCCAAAGACCATGGCGATCAATGATTTCTACTGGGGCGATCCGGACGGAAGGTTCCCGTACCCGATGGGCCACATCCAGCTCTTGGAATATCTCTCCGGCGACGTGATCAAGGGCCAGCTTTCACAGACGCTGCCAACCTGGGCGATCCCGCCGGCTTTCGCGAATTTCATGGGGGACCGGTTGCTGGCGTTTCTGATCATGACCGAGGACTTGCCGGAAGCGCGCAACCGCGTGCGGCTCACCGCCGATGGACAGATTCAGCTCGATTACTGGTACAATAATTTGAAGGCGCACGACCGCCTGATCCGTCGCTTCCACAAGGCGATGGCGCGGGCGGGGCGCAGCTGCCGCTGCCTGCGCGCCAACCGTGCGCAGATGGATTCCATCCTGCCAATCTACGGCACCGCCCACCAATGCGGCACGCTGCGTATGGGTCACGATGCGGCGACTTCGGTTGTTGACGCGTCCTGCAAGGCGCACGACCTGGATAATCTCTATGTCGCGGACACCAGCGTGTTCGTGTCGTCAGCCGCGGTGAATCCCGCGCTCACATGCATAGCAAATTCTCTGCGCGTAGCCGATACGATCGCGGCGCGGATGAATTAGGCAGGTTTGCCCACCCCGTGCTCGCGTGGCGCTGGCGCGGCGGCGCCGAGGCGCGTAGTATCTCCAGCGCAGCAACAAAGGAGCGCGCAGGTGAATCCGAACAAGGCGCTTTGGGAGAAGGGCGATTTCTCGCGCATCGCGGCGGCCATGCGCGACAGCGGCGAGAAATTGGTCGAACGTTTGAGCATAAGGCCTGGGCTGAAGGTTCTGGACCTCGGCTGCGGCGATGGGACCACGGCGCTGCCGGCGGCCAAGCGCGGCGCCGATGTGCTGGGCGTCGACATCGCGGCGAACCTGGTCGCGGCCGGTAATCAGCGCGCGCGTGAACTCGGACTCGCGAATTGCGCATTCCAGGAAGGCGACGCGTCCGATTTGCGCGAGCTCTCCGACGCCAGTTTCGACCTCGTGGTCAGCATTTTCGGCGCCATGTTCGCGCCGCGGCCGTTCGATGTGGCCAAGGAGATGGTGCGGGTGACCAAGCCTGGAGGCCGCATTGTCATGGGGAATTGGATTCCCAATGACCCGACCCTGGTGGCGCAGATACTCAAGATCAGCGCCGCCTATTCGCCGCCGCCGCCCGAAGGCTTCATCAGTCCGATGACCTGGGGCGTCGAAGCGAACGTGATCGAGCGCTTCTCCGCTGCAGGTGTCGCCAGCGAGAAAGTGTCGTTTGCGCGCGATGCGTATGTGTTCAACTTTCCCGGCCCGCCGGCTGAGTTTCTAGCCGCCTTCAGGTATTTCTACGGGCCAACCATGAACGCGTTCGAGGCCGCGGAGAAGAATGGGCGAGCGGATGCCCTGCAAGGGGAACTCGAGGCGCTGTTCAACAGTCAGAACACAAGCCCGGACCAGAACGCCACCTCCATCCCAGCGACTTTCCTGCGCGTCAGCGTGGCGGTGGGGTGAGTTCTTGCTCTCGCATGCTGATTCCGCCGTCATTCCGGGATCGCGAAGCGATACCCGGAACCCAGGGGCAAGCGTCGCGTTGGTCGCCCCTGGGTTCCGGATCGCGCTCCGCGCGTCCGGAATGACGGAAATTGCGGCAGTGTTTCAGATTGGCGCCGATCAAGCAGCCGTCACGATCCCATCCACCGCAGTTTGCACGATCGGATGATACCCCTGCCGCGCCATCGCGTAGATGCGTCGTGCATGGGCCTGGCCCCACTCGCCTTGCTCCATGAGCGCGCGGTAGAGCGGGCGCACGAACTTGCCGCGGCCCTGCCAGGTGAGAAAATCCGTCACCGCGGGCATGCTTGCTTCAGCGCGGTTGGCGATGGCGAGCGACAGCCAGTCGAACAGCACTTCGGCGTTGCCAGTTCCGTTCAAGCCAAGTGCGCTCTCCAGTTCGGCGAGCCGCGCCGCCTGCAATTCACGCGGCAGGGTCTGCAGGAAACGCTGACGCTCGAAGGTGCCCCAGGACGCCCAGGGAATGGCGCTGGCGGGCCCGCCCGCATTGAAGCCCGCCGCGTGCGCGGCCACACGCTCGAAAGCTTCCGCGCGCGGCTCGACCGCGTTCGAGGGCAGGCCGGGTTCGTAGGCCCAGGTGTCGAGTTGCAAGCTTGCTTCCAAGGCCGGACCGCCGCGAACGACGCGCGCGCGGACATCTTCGAGGAACCACTGCGTCGTCATCGGCTGAAAGGCGTGGCGGTCGAAGTACGAGCGAAGGTATGCGTCGAGGCGCGTTCGGCCCAGTTCGCGCTCCATCGTACGCAGGAATAGCGCGCCCTTGTCGTACACGATGGCGGAGACGCCGTCATCGGCGCTGCGTTCTCCAGTGAGATGCAAGCGCGTGTCGTCGGGCGGCCCGGCGGCGATGGCTTTCTGGATGTCAGCCCACGCCAGCGCGAATTGCATGGCGGCGTTCTCGCCGCCATAGAGCGCCTCGACGATGCGGCCCTCAATGTAGGAGGTGAAGCCTTCGTTGAGCCAGCTGTCGGCCCAAAGCGCGTTGGTGACCAGATTGCCCGACCAAGAATGCGCCAGTTCGTGCGCGATCAGCGAAACCAGACTGCGGTCGCCGGCGAGGAAGGTCGGCGTCAGAAAGGTGAGGCGCGGATTCTCCATGCCGCCATAGGGAAACGAAGGCGGCAACACCAGTACATCGTAGCGTCCCCAGCGGTAGCGCCCGTACATCGCTTCCGCCGCACGCAACATGCGCTCCATGTCGGCGCACTCGTAAGCGGCGCGTTCAATCACGCTGGGCTCGGCGTAAACGCCGGTGCGCGGGCCGACGCCGCGATAAACCAGGTCGCCGATTGCGATGGCGATCAGGTAAGGCGGAATTGGATTGTCCATGCGAAAGCGGAACGCGCGCCCGCCTTCCGCGGCTTCGCCGTCCGGCGTCAGCATCTCCGCGCTCATCACCGCCTTCAGCCCCTCGGGAACGACAATGCGTGCGTCATAGGTCTGGCGGATGCCGGGACTGTCCTGGGTGGGAATCCAGGTGCGCGTCAGGATCGCCTGGCCCTGTGAGAACAGGAAGCGCTGGCCGCTCGCGGTCTGCGCCGGCTCGAGCCATTGCAACGCGCCGGCGCCTGGTCTGGTTTCGTAGGCGATAGTGAGCGCGGTCACGCCGGGTCCGATGGCGATTGTGAGCGCTTGACCCAGTTGTTCGTCGCGCGAACCGAACTCGAATGTCGTGTCGCCCAAATTGGTGCGTGCGGATTTGACGATCAGTCCGTCGCTGTCGAGCACGATCTCGCGCGCGCCGGCCCTCGCCTCAATCGAGAGCGTCGCGGTTCCGCTGAGCGCCTTGCGATCGAAATCGGCGGCAAGGTCGAGCGATACGTGGGTGACGCGCGCTTCCCCCGGCCGGGCATGGGAGTGAGGGTCGTGCGGCAGGGGCTGGTGCACGGCAGGCGCCGGCGCGGTCGCACACGCCGCGAGCGCCGGCGCGGCAAGGCTTGAGCCCAGAAAGGTGCGGCGTCTCAGCATGTATTCTCCCCAAATGGACGCGCACATGAGCCGATCTGTCTTCCGCGCGCAACCCTCCAGGAGCGCCGGCGAGGACGCCGGCGCTCCAAGCCTAGAACCGCCGCTCCACCACGAAGTCCACCGCATCGATGAGGATGCGCGCGCGCGGACCGAACTGGGCGAGATGGCGCTTGGCCTGCGCGGCCAGCATGCCGATGCGTTCGCGCGTGGCGTCCGCGCCCAGCACGGTTACGAAATTGACCTTGCCGCGCTCCTTGTCCTTGCCGACCGCCTTGCCGGTGTCGCGTACAACACCTTCGGCGTCCAGCAAATCGTCGCGCATCTGGAAGGCGAGGCCAATGTCGTGGGCGTAGCGCGACAGCGCAGTGCGTTCGGTCTCGGTGGCGCAACCGATCATGGCGCCGGCCTCGACCGCGAAATTGATCAAGGCGCCAGTCTTCATGCGGTTCATGCGGGTGACGGCGATGAGGTCGGAGCCGATTTCGTTGCCGGCCATGTCGGCCGCTTGCCCCGCGACCATGCCGTTCGCGCCCGCCGCGCGGGCAAGGCCCGCGATCAGCAGGCAGCGCATTTGTGGGTCCGGGTGGGTTGCGGGCTCGGCCAGCAATTCGAACGCAAAAGTCAAGAGCGCGTCGCCGGCCAGCAGCGCGGTGGCTTCGTCGAAGGCGCGATGCAAGGTTGGCTTGCCGCGGCGCAAATCGTCGTCGTCCATGCAGGGCAGGTCGTCGTGGATCAGCGAATAGGAGTGCACGCACTCAATGGCGACCGCCGTGCGCAGCAGCGCTGCGTCGTCGGCGTCGAACATGGCGCCGGCCTCGATGGTGAAAAAGGGCCGCAGGCGCTTGCCGCCCGCGAGCGTGGCGTAGCGCATGGCTTCGATCAGTCGCGCCTCTGGTTCCTGCAGGCGGGGCAATAGCGCATCGAGCGCCACACGGACGCGTTCGGCAGCTTCTCCGAGACGATCGGCGAGAGTCGACATGAGCGCGCTTCTAGCAGAACGCCGCTGGAGGGCATACCGGCGCCTGTTTTCCCGGGGGTGTGTGTTTCGAGGCTGGGTTCGAGGCTTCCCAACCGGGCCGCAACCAGGGCATCATGCCTTGGGTGCTGGATCGGGAATCGGACCGCGCCCGAGTTATGGCTCGGCCAGGGCTGTGGAGTGGGGAATCCGAATGTCTAACGTGGTGATCATCCACGCTCCCGAGGATGCGCTGCCTGCGCGCGCGCTCGCCGAGAAGCTGCGTCAGGCGCGCCTGAGCGTGGTGATCGAAAAACCGGCCGGCGAGGAAATGCGCAATGCAATCAAGGGCGCGAAGGTTGCCATCGCGCTCTGGTCGCCGCGCTCGAGCGGTCAGCCCGCGCTGGCCGAGGACGCCGTTTTCGCCCGCTCCACTTCGGTTCTAATCCACGCCACGATGCAGAACGCGCCGGTCCCGGCGCCGTTCGGCAACGCCCAGGCCATCGACTTGACCGGCTGGCGCGGAGAAGACGATTTCCCGGCCTGGCGGTCCCTGGCGAGGACCGTCGCGGAAAAGGCGGGCGCGCCCGCCCCGGCGCCGTCGTCACGGCAGGGGTCAGGATTCTTCTCGCCCGGCCGCACCGGCGCTGCACCGCAGGCAGGCCCCCGACCGGTTGAGCAACGCCAAGCGGCCCCGCCGCGTCCGGCTGCAGCGCCGCCCCGGCCAAGTCCGCCCCGCGCGGGCCCCGCGCCGGCAGTTCCAATCGAGGAAGATCGCGCGCCTGGAGGCGGGCGCGCCTTGTTGTTCGGCGCCATCGGGTTGGTTGTGGTTG
>JAKFYF010000174.1 GCA_021731005.1 Hyphomonadaceae bacterium | reverse complement strand
TCACCGCCATCAACGACTTTGTCGTCAAATTCGCCAACGTGAACGGCTCGGGCTCGGCCTCCGCCAACGGGCTGTTCGCCAAGGCGGTGCTGCGCATGGGCGTGCCCGTGGGCGCGCGCAACATCTTCCCGTCCAACATCCAGGGGCTGCCGACCTGGTACGAGGTGCGGGTCAGCGAAGCCGGCTGGCTCGGCCGGCGCGGCGGCGTCGATCTGATGGCGGCGATGAACCCGCAGACCTGGGATGCCGACGTCAAAGGCATCGAGCCCGGCGGCTACATTTTGTACGACAGCTCCAAGCCGCTGCCGGCTTCCAAATTCCGTGACGACATCACTCTCCTCGGCGCGCCGCTGACCGAACTCATCGCCGCCGAATTCGCCAATCCGCGCGAGCGGCAATTGTTCAAGAACATCTGCTATGTGGGTGTGCTGGCGCAAATGCTGGGCATCGAAACCGAGGCCATAAAGCAGCTGCTGACCGATGAGTTCAAGGGCAAGGACAAGCTGATCGCGCCCAATTTCAAGGCCTTCGAACTCGGCCGCGCCTATGCCGAAAAAAACATCGCCCCGATCGGCCTCAAGCTGCGCCGCGCCGACAAGGTGGGCGACCGCATTTTCGTCGAAGGCAACGAGGCCGCGGGCCTGGGCGCGGTGTTTGGCGGCGCGACGTTTTGCGCTTGGTACCCGATCACGCCCTCCACTTCGCTGGCCGAGGGCTTCGAAAAGCATTGCCGCGCGCTACGCAAGGACGGCGAAGGCAAGTCGCGCTACGCTATCGTGCAGGCCGAGGACGAGATCGCCTCGATCGGCATGGTGATGGGCGCGGGCTGGGCCGGTTCGCGGGCGTTTACCTGTACGTCGGGGCCCGGCATTTCGCTGATGAACGAGTTCGTCGGCTTTTCCTATTATGCCGAAGTGCCGGCAGTGATTTTCGACGTGCAGCGCGGCGGGCCGTCCACCGGCATGCCCACCCGCACGCAGCAATCGGATTTGCTGCTGGCGGCGTACGCAAGCCACGGCGACACCAAGCATCCGATGCTGTTTCCGGCCAACCCGACCGAGTGCTTCGAATTCGCGGCGCAGGCGTTCGACTTGGCCGATTTTTTCCAGACCACGGTGTTTGTGATGCTCGATCTCGACATCGGCATGCAGGAATGGCTGACCGCGCCGTTCAAATGGGACGAAAAGCGCCGGCTCAACCGCGGCAAGGTGCTCACCGCTGAGCAGCTGGAAGCCGGCGTCGCATTCGGGCGCTACCGAGATGTCGATGGCGACGCGGTGCCGTACCGCACCTATCCAGGCACGCATCCGAGCAAGGGCGCGTACTTCACCCGCGGCTCCAGCCACGACAAAGACGCCCGCTATAGCGAACGCGGCGAGGATTATACCGAGGGCATGGAGCGCCTGCTGCGCAAATGGCAGACCATGAAATCCCATGTGCCCGGCCCGATCCGCAAGAACGCCAAGAAGCGCACCCCTGATGGCGTGATCTATTTCGGCTCCACCGAGCCGGCGATGGACGAGGCGTTAGCCGCGCTTGAGGGCCAAGGCATCCACCTCGACGCGCTACGCTTGCGCGCGTTTCCGTTCGCCGACGAGGTGTTCGAGTTCATCCGCAGCCACGAGCAGGTGTTTGTGGTCGAGCAGAACCGCGACGCGCAATTGAAATCGCTGCTGGTCAATGAAGGCGGCGTCCATCCCGCGCGCCTTGTCTCGGTGCTGCACTATGACGGCACGCCGATCACAGCGCGTTTCATCGCTCGCGAGATCGCCGACAAGCTGAAAGCCGGCCACGCCGCGGCGGCGCCAGAAAAAGTGAAATAGGTTTGACCTTTTTACCTAAAGGTAGTACCTTTTCGAAGTGAAATACGGAAAACTCAAGGCGTTTTTGGCTGCAAGCGCCGCCGAGCGCATCGCGATGTCGTTCCAGGACGTGGCCGGCGTTGCGGAAGTGAGCCTGCCCGCCTCGGCCTATCGCCGCGCGCAATGGTGGGAGAACGATGCCGTCCACCATGTGCAGGCCCAGGCTTGGCTCGGCGCGGGGTATCGAACCGAAGCCGTAAACCTGGCCAAGCAGAGCGTCGAGTTCGTCCGCGTGCGCAACGCAGGGCCGGGAGTGCGTGAGACGGCGGAAATTTTCGAACCGCGACCCAAGCCAGTCGCGCGCCATCCCATGATCGGCGCCATGAAGGGTACGTTCACAATCTCGTCCGACTGGGATGTAACCAAACCCGCTTTCGATGAGGAAGACATGGAGGAGTGGGAAGCAAGCTTGGCGCGGAAAGCAAAGCTGATCGAAGAAGGGTTGCGCGGTAAACGCCCGTGAGGCCGCCGTTCTTGCTCGACACTTGCGCGGCCATGTGGATCCTCGCTGGCGCAATTGGAAGCAAGACGGAGAAGGCGTTGACCGAGGCGTACAACGCGGGGTTTCCGACCTACGTGTCGCCAATCACAGCGTGGGAAGTGAGTGTGCAGGCGCGCAAGCGGCGCTTCGCCTCCACGCTCACACCCAAGCTTTGGTTCGAGAAGGTGATGGCCCTGCCGGGCGCGGCGCTCGCCCAAATGCCTCCCAACCTACTCATCGCGTCCAATGACCTGCCCAATTTCCCAACTAACGACCCCGCCGATCGCATCATCGCCGCCACTGCGCGCGAGTGCGGGTTTACTGTAGTCACGCGCGACGAGGCGCTGCTAGAGTATGGCCAAATGGGCTATCTGAGCGTTTTGGAGTGCTGACGCCGTTATGACCTATCTCGCCAAACCGCCGCTGCACCATCCGTCGCTGGAAAAGAACGCGCTCGGCTTCACGCGGCGCGATTATGAGGGCCGCATCTCGACGCTCTGTGCGGGCTGCGGCCACGATTCGATCAGCGCGGCGATCATCCAGGCGTGCTTTGAAATCGATCTCGCGCCGCATAGGCTGGCGAAGTTCTCCGGCATCGGCTGCTCGTCGAAAACGCCGGACTATTTCGTCTCGCCCGCGCACGGCTTCAACGCCGTGCATGGGCGCATGCCCTCGGTGCTCACCGGCGCCAACATCGCCGCCAAGGATCTCATCTATCTCGGCGTTTCCGGGGACGGCGACACCGCCTCCATCGGCCTCGGCCAATTCGCGCACGCGGTGCGACGCGGCGTCAACATGACCTACATTGTCGAAAACAACGGCGTGTACGGTCTCACCAAGGGCCAGTTCTCCGCCACCTCGGACAAGGGCTCGAAGGCCAAGAAGGGCGCCGAAAACAAGGACAGCGCCATCGATCTGGTCATGCTGGCGCTGCAATTGGGCGCGACCTATGTCGGGCGCTCCTTCTCCGGCGACAAGGCGCAATTGGTGCCGCTGATCAAGGGCGCGCTTTCGCACAAGGGCGCGGCGATCCTCGACGTGATCAGCCCGTGCGTAGCGTTCAACAATCATGTCGGCTCGACCAAGAGCTTCGATTATGTGCGCGCCCACAATGAAGCGGTGAACAGGATGGACGTGATCACGCCGCGCGCGCCGATCACGGCCGACTACCAGCCCGGCGAATTGAAGGAAGTGCGTCAGCACGACGGCTCGATCCTGCGCTTCCGCAAACTGGAAGACGATTACGACCCAAGCCGCCGCAACGCCGCACTCGCCTATCTCGGCCGCAAAGCCATGGCCGGCGAGATCGTCACCGGGCTGCTCTATGTCGATCCTGACGCCTCGGATTTGCACGACGCCCTCAATACCGTGGAAACGCCGCTCAATAAGCTGACCGACGCCGATCTGGCGCCGTCCGTCAGCGCGCTGGAAAAAATCAATGCGGGATTGCGGTAGGGCGTGTCGTGCGAAGCGTTGCCTGTAAGCCCCAAGGCGGTCATTAATACGCCGATGCACCCCCCCCTGCTCACCCGCCGCTCCTTCGCCGTCGCCTCGCTCGCCGCGCTGGCGGCGTGCGCCACTAGAGGGGAGAGCACCGTCGGCGGCACGCTCGTCCGGGGCGGGCCGATTCACACCGGCGTCGCGGCCCATCCGCGCGCGGAGGCGGCATTGATCCGCAACGGGCGGTTTGTTTTTGTCGGTGCGCTGCGCGAGGCGCGCGCGGCTGGGCGCGGCGCGCGTGAGATCGACCTGCGAGGTGCGGCGGCGTTTCCCGGCTTCACCGATGCGCACGTGCATCTCACTGGCGTCGGCCAGGCGGCGCTGTTGCTCGATCTGGTCGGCGTGGAATCGATCGCGGCGCTGCAGACGCGGCTGCGCGACTACGCGCGCGCTCATCCCGAAGGGCCAATCGTAGGCCGTGGCTGGATCGAAACCCACTGGCCGGAGGGGCGCTTTCCCACGCGCGGCGATCTCGACGCGATCGTGAACGACAGACCGGTCTTCCTTGAGCGCATCGATGGCCACGCCGCGGCGGTGAACTCCACCGCGCTTTCGCTCGCCGGCGTGGATGCCAGCACGCCTAACCCCGAAGGCGGCCGGATCGAACGCGACGCCGCCGGCGCCGTTACCGGCATGCTGATCGACAACGCCATGGGCCTTGTCGCCGCGCGGTTGCCGGCGCCAACCCCAGCGCAAAACCGTGAAGCGCTGCGCCAAGCAGCAGCTCTCTATGCGGCGCGTGGCTGGGCTGGCGTGCACAATGTCAGCACAACACTGGCGGAAGAGGGGAATTTCCAAATGCTCTCGGATGCCGGTGAAATGCCGGTGCACGCGAGCCTCTACATGGAGCCGGACGCTGTGCGCGCCGTGTTCGAACGGGAAGCGCGCAGCGACGTGCACAGCCCGGTGCAAGTGCGCGGCGTCAAGGTCTACATGGACGGCGCGCTCGGCTCGCGCGGGGCCGCACTCCTGGCGCCTTACAGCGATGCGGCCAGCGACGGCTTGCTTGTAACCGCGCTCGATCAGCTCAACCAGCAGCTGGCGCAGGCGCGCGCGCTCAATTATCAAGTTGCTGCGCATGCGATCGGCGACCGCGGCAACCGCCTTGTGCTGGACGCTTTCCGCGACACCTTCGCCGGCGATGCCGAGGCGCTGCGCGCGGCGCGCTGGCGTGTCGAGCACGCGCAAATTATCGCGCCGGAGGATATTCCACGGTTTGCGGCCATGGGCGTGATCGCCTCGATGCAGCCCTCGCACGCCATCAGCGATCTGCATTTCGCGCCATCGCGCCTGGGCGACGATCGCCTCGCTGGCGCCTATGCCTGGGCTTCGTTGTTGCGCTCCGGCGCCAGCATAGCAGGAGGCTCTGACGCACCAGTCGAGAAGGGTGATCCGCTGATAGAGTTTTACGCGGCCTGCTATCGCCACGATCTCACTGGATTTGCCGGCCCCAATTGGCGTTTGGACGAAGCCGTCTCGCGCGAACAGGCGCTGGCCATGTTCACCAGCGGGGCGGCGTTTGCTTCGTTCCAGGAAAGCCAACGCGGAACCATCGAGATCGGCAAGCGCGCCGACATGAGTTGTTTTTCAGCGGACTTGATGACCTGCGCGCCGGAAGAAATCCCGCGCGCGCGGCCGGTGCTGACGATCAGCGACGGGCGCGTGACGCACGAGGCGTTCTAGGGTGCAGCGGCTAAACGGTCGAACGTGAAGAACGCCGATTAAGCGTTGGCGTGAGCACTGTGTGATTGCGCAACCCCGAGCAGCGCGGCCAGAAATTGGCGCAAAAAAACCCTCAACCATTTCAGCAGCAGGGAAAATTGTAGCCGGCGCCGGCGAGCACCGCGTTGGCGGCGTCGCCGGTGATCAACAGGCGCCCCGGTCGTCCATTGCGGTCGAGAAACGGATGGATAGTCTCGAATTGAACGTGCGCCCGCAACGCCGGCAACTCAAGCCCCCAGCCGCGCCAGCCCCTCGGCAATCGCCGGATCGACCCGCACATCGCGTGGGTTGAGCGGCCTCGCCAAGCGCAGGCCCTCCATCGAGCGCGCGCGCGACAGCGCCACATAAGTCTGCCCGGGCGCGAAAGCGCCGCGCCCCAGATCAATCTCGACCGAATCCAAGGTCATGCCTTGCGCCTTGTGGATGGTCAGCGCCCAGGCATGCGCCAAGGGGAATTGCACATATTTGAACTCTTCCTTCGCTTCCATCTTCCGCTCGGTGGCGTTCCATACCCAGCGTGTCTGCGGCCACACCGCCCGTTCCACTTCAACCTCCTTGCCGTCGTCTTTCTTGACAATGACGAGGGTGTCCTCGAACGAGAGCACCGTGCCCAGCGTGCCGTTCACCCAGCGCCCTTCGCTATCGTTCTGCGTGAAAATAATGCGCGCGCCGCGTTTCAGCACCAATTCGAGCGGCGCGGGGAAGCGATCGGCGAATTGCGATTTGGGCGCTTCGCCCTCGAACGCTCCGGCATATTTCGCAGCGACGCCCGCGAGCGCCGCCAGGCCGCGCTGGTTGTAGCTGTCAGCCACTGCATTGGTGGCGCACAACAGCACCGGGCGTTGACTCAATTCGCGCTCCAGGCAGGCAGCGTTCAAGCTCGCCAACGCGTCGGCCACGCCGCGATTCTCGCGCAGCGACGAGAGCAAGGCGATGAAGTCGCGGTCGCTCTGGCGGTGCACTTCGGTCAATTGCACCGCCGCCAGCGGGGCGTCGCGCAGGCAATGCGCGGCGAAAGCGTAGGGGCTGGCATAGCCCGCTTCCTCCAGAAGCTGGCTCTCCTCGCCGCGCACCACCGGCGGCAGCTGGTAGAAATCGCCCACCAGCAGCATCTGCACGCCGCCGAACGGCCGCTGCGACTTGCGCGCCACTTTCAAGTGCTGATCCATGGCGTCGAGCACGTCGGCGCGCAGCATCGACACTTCATCGACGATGAGCCGGCGCAGCGCGCGCGCGGTGCGGGTGAAGAAGTAATGTGGCTTCTCGCTTACCCCGATCAACGGGCGTGGGGGAAAACCGAAGAACGAATGCACGGTCTGGCCGCCGATATTCATGGCCGCAAGACCGGTGGGCGCGAGCAGGGCTTGGGGAAAGCCGGGGTCCGCGTCCACCAGCGAGCGGATGAAATGGCTCTTGCCGGTGCCGGCGCGTCCGGTCAGCAGCACCACCGGCGTGCGGTCGTCCAATGCGGCGAGGGCTTCGTCGACGGCTTGGTCCGAGGCGGCGGTTCGAATCGACATGGGGGCCTTATAGTCCCGCCCGGACCGCGCGTCTTCAGACGCGCCCTTTGGCCCTGTCCAAGAAACAAGAGCGAGCCTGAAGGCTCGCGGTCCATATTGCGCGCGCTTGCGCAAGCTCAAACATCGCCGCATGATCGTCCGCCAATCGCCCAAGCCGCGCTAAGCCCGCATCCAGGGATGAGCGAGAGACCACTGGAAGGACGGATCCTCGATGCATCGCTCGACACTCGCCGTCGCCATCCTCATGCTCGCGGCCTGCGCCCAGCCGGCGGCGCGCGGCGTCAGCGTCGGCGCCGAACTCGACGCGCTCGCCGAGGACGGTCGCGCCATCGCCGAAGCGCAATGCGCGCGCTGCCACGCGATCGGCGAATACGGCGAAAGCCCCAATGCCGCCGCGCCCGTGTTTCGCACCTTGCTCACGCGCTACCGCGCCGAAGTGCTGGAAGAAGAATTAATCAACGGCATTCGCGTCTCCCACCCCATGCCCGAATTCCAATTCAACCCCCAAAGCGTCGATGCGCTGATCATGTATCTGCGTTACGTGCAGGAAGCGCCAGCGACCGAGCGCGCGCCCTCCCCTTGAGGGGGCCTCGTCCCCACGCGCACCGACCCCCGCCGGGTGGAGCGCGCACCTCCTGGTGCGCTTTTTGCTCTACTTGCAAGCACAGCGTTCATGCGCGCCGGGAGGCGCGCGCTCCACCCGGAGAGAGGGCGCGCCCCGCGCGGTTTGTCTTGTACAACCGGCCAAAGCCTGAGGCGTTGAACGGCGCCCGGGAGGCCCCGCGGGAGAGGGCAGTGCCATGAGCGGCAACTTGTATTGTACAGAGTGCCCTCACGCCGCGTCCAGCGCCTGCGCCAAATCCGCGATCAGGTCGTCGGCATCTTCAATGCCGATGGAAATCCGGATCAAACCCGGCGTGATCGAGTAGCGCGCCAACTCTTCCGCCGGCATGCCCGAGTGCGTCATCGCGGCAGGGTGCGACGCCAACGTTTCGGTTCCTCCCAAACTCACCGCCAGCTTGATCACTTGCAGCCGGTCGAGCGCGCGGAAGGCGGCGGCTTCCCCGCCCTTCACCTCGAACGAGAACGTCGAACCGGCGCTCAGATTTTGGCGCTCGTGCAGCGGCCGGTCGGGATGATCCTTGGGCAGAAAATCGAGGTACCAGACGTTTTCGATCTTGGGATGCTCGCGCAGGAATTCCGCCACCTTGCGCGCGCCCGCCGCGCCCGCTTCCATGCGTAGTTTCAGCGTTTCCAGCGAGCGCATCAGCAGCCACGCCGTGTGCGTGTCGCCCATGGTGCCGAGCGTCGAACGCATGCGCCGCACCGGCGCCAGCATGGCTTTCGCGCCGGAGGCGCCGCCGGCGATCAGATCGGAATGGCCGCCGACATATTTGGTCAGCGACATCACCACGATGTCGGCGCCGTGCAGGAGCGGCTTGGAATAGATCGGGCCCAGCATGGTGTTGTCGACGATGACCGGCGGACGATGGCCGTCCTTGGTCAGCGATTCCGAAACCTTGCGCGCCGCGGCGATGTCGACCAGCGCGTTGGTCGGGTTCGCTGGCGTTTCGATGAACACCGCGCCGACGCGGCCTTTCTTGCCCGCTTCTTCGGCTGCCCGGCGCATGTCCTCGACGCCGAGCTCGGCCTCGAACGCGACTTGGGAAACACCGAACTCAGGCAGGATCGAGTGGATCAGGGTTTCGGTGCCGCCATAGATCGGCCGGCTCTGCAGGATCACGTCGCCGGGGCGCAGATAGGCGAGCAGCGCGGTTGAGATCGCCGCCATGCCCGAGGCGAACACCAGCGAAGTTTCCGCTTCGTCCCAAAGCGCCAAGCGATCTTCCACCACTTCAAGATTGGGATTGTTGAAGCGCGAATAGATCAGGCCGGGCTCTTCGTCGGGCCCAAGCTTGCGTCTGCCCTGGATAGTGGCGAAAAAATCCTTGCCGTCCTGCGCCGACTTGAACACGAAGGTCGAAGTCTGGAATTGCGGCGGCTTCAGCGAGCCTTCCGAGAGCATGGGATCGTAGCCGTAACCCATCATCAGGGTTTCAGGCTTGAGCGGGCGATTGCCGAGCGTGCGTTTGCGCCATTTCTTTTCCGCCACCTGAATTCCTCCGGGCTGATTTGTGTGAGCCGAGCTATCGGCCCGCGCGCGGCGGAATTCAATCGCTACCGGAGCCTGAAGCTGGAGCGCGGGCCTTCAGGCCCGCCTTTGCCGGGAGCGAAAAGCGCGTCTGGAGACACGCGGTCCAGATTTCAGAGCGCCCAGTCGGCGGCGGCGCTCGCTGGGCGCGGGAGCTGCGCCGCAAGCCTCAGGTCGGAGACCTCATCGGGCGCCCCAAAGCCGAGTGGGTCAACAAAGCACATGAACGGCGCGTCCTCGTCGCGCGCGACCGGCGGTGCGCGGCCCCCCAGTCCGGCCGCGAATTTGTCCCACGCAACCAAAGCCGGCGCCGGCGCCGTCGCTGGCTCGGCGGGCTTTGCTTTGTCGTTGGTTTCGGCCTCGCTCACTACTTGCGGCACGCGGCCGCTGATGCGCAGGCGCAGACCAAGTTCGTAGCTCTCGCCCGAGTGCTCGATCACTTTCAGCCGCACGGCGCGGATTTCTCCGCGCTCTGCCTCAAGTGTTGCGTCGTCCTTAAGCGAGATGAATCCAAATTCACGGTCGACGCTGAAGCGCCCGCCGCAATCTTCCAGCAAGTAAAAACCCGGTTCATTCGGCGACGCGCACATCGCCATCGCCGCATCGATGGCGGCAGGGGAGGGCGCGCGCGCGCGATCGATCTCGATCGCATCGAAGGCGGCGGCAAAAGAATCAGCGCTCATCGCGCTCTTATCGGCGTTTTGTACCTAATGCTCGGTGAAGGAGAGGTTGGCGAAACGTTTACGGGGGCGCTGCGATTGCACGCTCCAACCCCCTCCCCTTGGGGGGAGAGGGTGTCGCGAAGCGACGGGTGAGGGGAGCGCGGTCTCTCCGGAAAAACCGTAAACCCCTCATCCGGCCCTCCGGGCCACCTTCTCCCCTCAAGGGGAGAAGGTTAGTCTTGTACACAACACGGGTGCGGGCTGGACGCGCGGTCCAATCACTCCCCCCATCCAATCGCCGCCTTCACCTCCAGGAATTCCTCCAAACCGAAACGCCCGCCTTCGCGGCCGAGCCCTGATTGCTTGTAGCCGCCGAAAGGCGTGCCCATGCCGCCGAACGCGCCATTGATATGCACATTGCCGGCGCGGAGCTTCTTCGCCACCGCGCGTGCATGTTCCTGCGAACCCTGCACGTAGGCCGCGAGACCGTATGGCGTGTCGTTGGCGATGCGGATGGCGTCTTCCTCGGTTTCGTACGGAATGATGCAAAGCACCGGCCCGAAAATTTCCTCGCGCGCGATGGTCATGTCATTGTTCACGTCGGCGAACACAGTGGGTTTCACGTAATAGCCGCGGTTAAAGCCGTCGGGGCGGCCCACCCCGCCAGCGGCGAGACGCGCGCCTTCGTCAATGCCCTTCTGGATCAAGCCTTGTACTTTCTGGAACTGGTTGGCGTTGGCGAGCGGCCCGATGGCGCCTTTTTCGGCGTGCTCCGGCGCCTGCACTTTGATCGATTTCGCGGTTTCCGCGGCGATCGCGACGATCTCCTCGTACTTCGCTTTCGGCGCCAGCATGCGCGAGGGCGCGTTACAGCTCTGGCCGGTATTGTTGGCCATGTGCATCATGCCGCGCGCTACGGCTTTCTTCAGGTCGGCGTCGTCGAGAATGATGTTGGGGCTCTTGCCGCCGAGTTCGAGCGCCACGCGCTTGATGCCGGCGGCGCAATTCTGCATCACCGACGTGCCCGCCCGCGTCGAGCCGGTGAAACTCATCATGTCGACGTCGGGGTGCGCGGAGAGTGCGGCGCCAACGCCGGGCCCATCGCCATTCACAAGATTGAACACGCCCGGCGGTAGGCCCGCTTCGTCGATGATTTCCGCGAACAGCACCGCGTCGAGCGGCGCCAGCTCGGAGGGCTTGAGCACCATGGTGCAGCCGGCGGCGAGCGCGGGCCCGACCTTGGCGCACACCTGGTTCTGCGGCCAGTTCCATGGCGTGATCATGCCGACGACGCCGATCGGCTCGCGCAGGATGCGGTGGCTGCCATTGTACATGTATTCGAACGGGAATTCGTCGAGCTGCTTGCGCGCGTCCATGAGATAGCCGAGGCCCGCGGGCGCTTGTGAACTCGTCGCCAGCGGCATCGGCGCGCCCATTTCCATCGAGATGGTCTCGGCCATCTCGCCCAGCCGCCGCTGATAGATGGCGATGGTCTTGTCGAGGTACGCCTTGCGTTCGTCGATACTGGTTTGCGACCAGGTTTCGAACGCGCGCTTGGCTGCGGCAACCGCCTTGTTCACGTCCTCCGCCGAGCCGAGGGAAACGCGCCCGCACGGCTCCTCGTTGGCGGGGTTGATCACGTCATGGGTGCGCGGCTTGGCCGGGGCGACCCATTTGCCATCGATGTAAAAATTGAGTTTCTCGCGCATCACGCTCTCCGTCTTGGGGAAGATACCATTGCCGTCCCGGGCCGCGGTTTTGTCGCGGTGGGGTCTTGTTCCACTATGCGCATCTGGGCGACGAACGCCAATGGATCAACCACCCCTCCGCACCTATGGCCGCACCAAGGCCCGCACGCTCAAGCCGCGTCAGGCCGCACTGGTGGAGGCGCTGTTGCCGCACCTGGCGTTGCCGGAAGAGGGCGCGATCGATGTGGAGGCGCTGTTTGGCGCGGCGCCCACCCTCTCCCTTGCGGAGAGGGTCGCCGCGCAGCGGCGGGGTGAGGGGCGGGCCGACAGTCAGGCGCCGGAGCGTTTGCACGCCCCTCACCCCGCCGCTGCGCGGCAACCCTCTCCGCGAGGGAGAGGGTGGAAGTGCGGACGATCAAAACACTATTCAACATGGAGAACTCTCAACGTCATTCCGGGGCGTCGCGCAGCGACGAACCCGGAACCCAGGGGCCAACGCCGCGCCAGTTACCCCTGGGTTCCGGATCGCGACTTCGTCGCGTCCGGAATGACGACCTAACCACCAACGAACTTCAGTATGATGCCGGCAATGATGAGAGGAAT
>JAKFYF010000212.1 GCA_021731005.1 Hyphomonadaceae bacterium | reverse complement strand
GCGGCGGCCATAATAGCCTTTGGCTTTCTTCAGAACTTTCTTGTGGCGGGCGTGCGCGGTGACGCCCCCTTTAACGCGTGCCATAATTTTTCTCCGTCAGATTTGGGTTAGTCGAGCCCGTAGGGGATCCAGAGCTTGACGCGCTTGGCGTCCGGCTCGGCGAGCACCGACATGCCCCGATTTTGACGGATGTATTTGGCGTTGTGGCTGATCAGGCGGTGGCGCTTGCCGGCGGGGCCGGCCTTCACTTTGCCCGAGGCCGTGAGCTTGAAGCGTTTCTTGACGCCGCTCTTGGTCTTCAGTTTCGGCATTTCATCCTCCAGGGATAAGAAGGCGTGCAAACACGCCAAAAAGGGCCGCCACGGCATGCCTTGAAGGCCGGGCCACCCAGAAGAGGCGCGCGTGTAGCATAGGGTGCTGGCCCGTTCAAGATTTGATGCTAACCTAGCTGGCCCGGAGGATTGCGGTGCGAACAGCGGAGTTCTTGATGCTGATTCTGACGGCGGTCGCCGTCGTGTTTGCTTGGCCCACCTTCGCCGAATGGCAGTGCCAAGACTACCAGCGCTTTTGCTCTGTGGTCGAGCAGCCTACCTCTCCTGAGGAAGTCGCTTGGGAGGAAGCGGAGCGTATGGCAACCCGAGTCGCGTACGAAGTCTTCTTGTCGCGCTACCCAGACAGCCAGCATGCCCAGACGGCACGGGACAAAATTGCTTTTCTTGAAGTTGACTACCCACCGCTCCGGGCCCCAGAAGGGCGAATTCGATGCTATTCGAACGGTGGCCCCTGTTTTGATCAGTGGGGGCGTAGGGTTCCAAGGCCCGGGGGACCTCCTAGAATCGGAACCAATGCTGGCGAGCCTCCACCATTGCGAACTCCACCCGGTGTCATCCGATGCTATGCGGGCGGAGGACCTTGCTACGACGAACAGGGGAATCGCATTGGAGAGGCTCGTTCGCGAACCTCGCAACAATAACTGGGAGACCAGCCAAAGTGAGCGTGCCAGGGAACCTCGATGACGCCAGTGCGAATTACCACCGACAGAAAACCAAGCTCACCAGCGCGCTGTCGGCGCTCGCCGGCTCGCGCTGGCTGACCGCGCTTCTCGCCAGCCTGGCGATGAGCCTGGGGGTTACCCTCGCCTACGCGCCCGGGCGGCTGCCGAACCTCTCCGGTCTGTCGCTGACCACGTTCGGCCTGCCCCCGCTCGATTTCGGCGTGGTCGGCGACAAGGTGAAAGAAGCCGCCGAAGCCGCGCAGCGCCAAGGCGCGGGCGAAGCGGCCGCCGGGTTTCTCACAACGCACGCGGACTGGATCCCATGGATCAACTGGGTAGGCTTCGGCGCATGCCTCGCGCTACTGCTTGGGAATCTGTGGGTGATGACCAAGCGACGAGGGTACACCCGGGGGTGAGCTTATGGACCGCCGGCGTCCTCGCCGGCATCTTTGCGTCAAGCGAAAAAAAGAGCCGGCGAGGACGCCGGCGGTCCATAACGAAACCTACCCCCGCGGCGCCATCACCATGACTACTTGTCGGCCTTCGAAGCGCGGCTCGTGTTCGACTTTGGCGATCTTGTCGAGTTCAGTGCGCATGCGCTCAAGCAGCTCCATGCCCAGGTGCGTGTGCGCCATTTCTCGGCCGCGGAAGCGCAGGGTGACTTTCACCTTGTCGCCTTCCTCGAAGAAGCGATGGATGGCGCGCATCTTCACTTCGTAATCGTGGTCGTCGATGTTCGGGCGGACCTTGATTTCCTTGAGCTCGATGCGCTTGGCCTTCTTGCGCGTCTCGGCCTTCTTTTTCTGCTCCTCGAAGCGGAATTTGCCGTAATCGAGAATCTTGCACACCGGGGGCACCGATTGCGGCGCGACCTCCACGAGATCGAGCCCAGCCTCGCGCGCGGCTTCCAGCGCCGCCGAGATCGGCATTTCCCCCTGCTTTTCTCCTTCGGCATCGATGAGGAGCACGCGCGGCACACCGCGTATATCCTCGTTTACGCGCGGGCCGTCTTTCGACGGCGGCGGCGCGGCGTATGGACGTCTGGCTATCGGGCCTTCTCCTCATGGCTGTTGGTAACATTTCGGGCCCCGCCCCCACGAGGGAGGGACCGCCGCTATATCGCTTGCGCCGGGCCCGGCATCAAGCCGTTGCTGCTTGGCGGTAGATGCCGAAATTGCGCAATTGGCGGTCGACCTGCTCCACGGGCAGGTCTGCGATCACGGTGGCGGTCATCGCCACCACCCCGCCCCGGCCCCGAGGGGCGGCGCGCTCGGGATTGGCCTGGGAGGAGAGAAACACCAGACAGGTCGCGCCAGCGGCGGCGGCGATGTGCATCAGTTCGACGTCATCACCGAGCGCCGCCATGGCCCGGTTGGCCAGGCCGATGCACTGAAACATGTCCGGCCGCGACACGAGGTTCTTGGCGCGCGGCTCGGCCTTGGCGATTGCCGCGCCAACACCGCGCTCGTCGGCGCCGCCGAGCACCACCGGAGTGACGCCTTGGCGGGCGATGCGCCCAGCCAGCTCAATGTACTTGCCCTCCGCCCAGCGGCGATTGGATTCCGCGTCCGAGCCGCGCGGCAGCAACAGCATGAACGGCCCGCGCAGCCCGAAATACTCCGGCTGCAGCCGCGGCGGATCGCGCAACACCGGGCGCAGCCAGGAAAGATCGGGAACATGCGGCGCCGAGCCAAGGCCCGCCGCCTCAAGCTGCGCGGCCATGCGGTCGAGCGGGTTCAAGTCGGCGCGATTGTTGTCGAGATACGGATGGGAACACCCCGCAACCGAGCCTGACCAGTTTGGCGGCCATGGCCGCATTCCCTGGAAATAATTGTTGCTGCGGCTCGATCCTTCAAGGTCATAAATCATGTCGTACTTCGCCGCGCGAATGCGCGCGATCAATTGCGTGATCGCCTGGGCTTCTTTCGGCCTGCCGTCGGCTTCCACCGTATCGAAGTACGGGCACTTCTCGGCCAGGTCGCGCGTCGCTTCGGTGGTCAGCAGCGCGATGCGCGCGCCGACGTGGAACTCGCGGATGCGCTGCGCCGCGGCCAGCGCCTGCACGAACGCCGCGACCGTCCCGAGCTGAATCACCAGCACGCGCTTGGGCGCACCGTTCTCGCTCGTCTGCACCGCTCTTGGCTTTCGCCAAATCATCGCCGCTCTCCACCTGAACCTTGCGCCGAAACGCTTCCGCTAGATTCGCCCGATTCGCTCAAAAGCCGGTGATAAATCTCAAGTGTGGCGTTTTGCAGTGCGACCTTTGTGTATAACGCACGCGCGCGTTCGCTTCCGCGCGCGCCCATGGCGCGCCGCGCCTCGGCGCCCGCTCCGACGATACGCTCGATAGCCCGAGTCAACGCGTCAACATCGCCAGCGGCGATCAAGAAACCCGTTTCGCCGTCGATAATTGTCTCAGCGTAGCCACCGAGTTTGGAAGCGATCACGGGCAATCCCATGGCTTGCGCTTCCACCGCGCCGCGGCCGAACGCTTCTGGCTCGATCACGGGAAACACAGCGATGTCGGAGGCGGCGAACGCAGCCGACATCTGCCCGATATGGCCCGCGATCGCCACTACCTGCTGCAGTTTCTTTTCGGCAATCTTCGCATTCATTTCGGCAAGGTAAGCATCGCGCCCCTGCGCATCGCCGGCGATGACAACTTTCACTGCATCCTGCTTGCTTAGCGCTGCGACCGCGTCGAGCAGAACCAGCTGACCTTTCCATCGCGTCAGGCGCGCGGGCGCAATCACTACGCAACGCGCGTCATCCACAGCAAGCCCCCAGCTTGCCCGCATCGCCGCGACGTCCTCCTTGCGCACCATCGCGCGATCGAACACCTCCAAATCGACGCCGCGCGGAATCGCGATCACGCGTTCTGGCTTGGTGCGATAATGTTCGATGACGTGGCCGCGCGTATACTCGGAATTGGCGATGACAATGTCGCCGCGCGCCATGATCGAGTTGTAGAAACGCTTCAGCGGCGAGCGCGCGTTGTAGATGCCGTGAAAGGTGGTGAGGAAACGCGCGCCGGTCATGCGCGCCGCCGCCCATGCGCTCCACGCCGGCGCGCGCGAACGCGCGTGCACGATGTCCACGCCGCGGTCACGGATCACGCGCGCAAGTCGCAATGCGTTGCGTGCAGCGGAAAACGGGTTCTTAGTTTGGAGCGGGAGCCTGATCAGCTCACCGCCGGCCGCCTCGAGGTCCGGCTCGAGACGGCCGCCGGCGCTGGCGACCAAAGCGAGCCCCCCGGCGCGGCTGATCGCTTGAGCCATTTCAAGCGTAGTCCGTTCGACACCGCCAGCGTCAAGTTCAGGGGTGACCTGAAGAATTACGAAGTTGTGACTTTTCTGCAATGCTTTCGCGACACCCTTACCGCGGGACGGGAACGCCCGCTTCCAGCTAGCGCCAAAATCCTAAAAAAGGGGCGCCGGCTTGGTTTTGCCACACCGCTCGCTCTAATGGCGCTCCAGGGGAGACGCTAATGACGCTAGCCGCACTAATGCTCTCGTTCACCTTGATGCAAGCCAACGCCGCGGGCGTGGGCGGCGCCGACCGCTTCGGTCAATGCGTAGCGCTGATCGAGAGCGACGCCGTGCGCGCGTATGAGGAAGGCATGGCCTGGGCCGGCGAGGCCCAGGCGCTGGGCGGTTATCGCTGCGCGGCGATGGCGCTCATCGCCCAGGACCGGGCCGAGGAAGGTGCCCGCCGGCTTGAATCGCTGGCCGCCTCGCTCAGCCCCGACCGCACCGCGCTTCGGGCGGAACTCTTCTCCCAGGCCGGCAACGCCTGGCTGATCGCCCGCGAGCCGGCGCAGGCGGCCAGCGCGCTCACGCGCGCCATCGCTACGGTGCAGGCCGATCCTTCGCAATTGCCTGACCTGCTGGTAGACCGCGCCCGCGCTTACGCCATGGAGCGCGATTGGCGAAAAGCCGAAGAAGATCTTTCGCGCGCGCTTGACATTCGCGCCGCCGATGCGCTGGCGCTGCGGCTTCGCGCGACGGCGCGCATGCACCAGAATTCGTTCGACCTGGCCGAAGCCGACGCACTGCGCGCGACCGCGATCGAACCCGCCAGCGTCGATAGTCTCCTCGTCCTTGGGCACGTGCGCGAAAGCCGCCGCCTCGGCGCGCCGGTCGAGGAGCAATAGCGTTGTCCGGCCTTTGCCGCGCGCACCGTTCCCTCCAGGGTGGAGCGCGAGCCTTCAGGCTCGCCTTGCGCCACACTTGCACGCACCGTGTCATGCGGGGCTGAAGCCCCGCGCTCCAGCCGGAGAGGACGAAATGCGGGGATAGATTTGGCTCTATCCCGCCGCTGGCCCAGCAAAAACAAGCGCTTGCTTGAATCTATCCGACTGCGTTCGGGCGGGCTTAGAGTAGGCGCGTCTTCTGTAGGGAGGCTCAAGGTACCTGCCGCGCGCGCTCCCTCCAGGGTGGAGCGCGGGGCTTCAGCCCGGCATGACGCTGCCGTTTGAGTTGCAAACAAGGGCGAGCCTGAAGGCTCGCGCTCCACCCTGGAGACACCCGCGCCATGCGGGGCTGAGCCCCGCGCTCCACCCGGCGGACGCCGGCGTGTGCGCCCCGCTACCCCTGCCTGTCCGGCGCGTCGATGCGGAAGCGGCGGCCGTCGCGGTTGAACTGCAATTGTTCTGGGGTGAGTTCGAAGCCGACCAGAATTTCGAAATTCTCGCCCGATACTTCGGCGTTGGCGCGCGGAATGACAATCCGCTCGATCTGCTCGGTGCGGTTGACGACCGCCTCGCCGCGCCCCCAGCGCACGTCGACATCGAAATACGCCTTCTCGATTGGCGCGCGCCCGCGCCGGGTGACCGCCACCCAGTAACGGTAAGTCTGGCGGTCAGCGGTGGAGGCAGGCCCGCGGCCGAACGCCATGTCGACTTCGAGCGCCATGGTGATCGGGTCGGCGTCGACATAGCGGCAAAGACCCCGCACGCCCTGCACCTCACCGGTGAAGGCGATGTTGGCGTAACGTTGGTTATCGGGACTGGCGAAACTCACCTGCCGGGAATTGTCATAAAGCACGCCCATGAGTGGGCAGGGTCCGACATTGGGGCGGTCGTCTTGGCCCAGCATGCGCTCGAAAAAATTGGGTGGACGCACGGTCGGGTTCGCCTCCTCGGGGGTCACCCCTCCCGGCAGCTCAACCGTCGGCACCGAGCGCGAACTCGAACATCCCGCCAGCGCCAAGCCAAGGGAGAGCACCAGAGCCGTTTGCAGTTTCATGCTGTCCTCACCCGCGCTTTTCGAAGCAACCGCCCCCGAGCGGCGGCGTGTGGCGCCAGCCTTGAGGCAATGCGCGCCGGGTCGTGATAGCTTCGCTTCAAGCCCGCCGCAACACGGGGCGGCGCCTGTTGCCGGGGTTTCATGTCCGCCTCTATGCCCAATACAGAAAACCCACCGATTTCAATCCTGTTGGCCGCCCCGCGCGGGTTCTGCGCCGGCGTTGACCGCGCTATCCAGATCGTCGAGCAGGCCATTTTGAAATGGGGGCCGCCGGTCTATGTGCGCCACGAAATTGTCCATAACCGCCACGTGGTGGAGCGCTTGGAGGCGCTCGGGGCGGTGTTCGTGGAGGAATTGGATTCCTGCCCCGACGACCGCCCGGTGATATTCTCCGCCCATGGTGTGCCCAAGGCGGTGCCCGCCGAGGCGCGGCGGCGGGAGCTGATCTACGTCGACGCCACCTGCCCGCTCGTTTCCAAGGTGCACGTTGAAGCGCAGCGCCATTTCGAGGAAGGCCGCGAGATCGTGCTCATCGGCCACGCCGGCCACCCCGAAGTGATCGGCACCATGGGGCAATTGCCGGAAGGCGCGATCGCGTTGGTGGAGACGGTCGCAGACGCCGGGCGCTTCACGCCGCGCGACGCCGCTAGACTTTCGTTCGTGACGCAGACGACGCTGTCGGTCGATGACACCGCCGAGATTGTCGGCGTGCTGCAGAGCCGCTTTCCCGCCATCGCCGCTCCGCACAAGGAAGACATCTGTTACGCCACCACCAACCGCCAGGACGCGGTTAAGGCGATCGCACGCGACGCCGACCTGGTGCTTGTGATCGGCTCGCCGAAATCTTCCAATTCGGTGCGACTGGTGGAAGTCGCCAAGCGCGCCGGCGCGCGCGATGCGCGGCTGGTGGGATCGGCTGAAGATGTGAACTGGAATTGGTTCGAGGGCGTGCGCGCCGTGGGCGTGACAGCGGGCGCAAGCGCACCGGAGGACCTGGTGGAAGAATTGATCGCGGCGATCACGGCCCGCTTCGAAGCGCGCGTGGAGGAAGTGGCGGTGACGCGCGAGGACGTGGTATTCAAACTGCCGCGGGTGCTTGGGTGAAGCGCACCGTAGCGGACCGCCGGCTTCCAGCCGGCATACGATGCTTCAACCACCACAGGCCTGGGGGTTTGCACGCACCGTATGCTGGCTGGAAGCCGGCGGTCCGAGAGTGTGCGAAGCTCAACATCACACCAACATGATTGAGATACAAAAACTCCTGCATCAGGTCATCGCCGGCGCCGGGGTCAAGAATGCCGACCGCGCTCCCCTCATCGGCATCGCCGGCGCGCAAGGCTCCGGCAAGACTACTCAATGCCGCCAGTTCGTCACCACGCACCCGCGCGTTGCGCATTTTTCGCTGGACGATGTGTACCTGACCAAGGCCGAGCGGGTCTGGCGCGCCGACAATATCAGTTCCTTCAACGCCGTCCGTGATGAGGAGGGCCATTTCCAGGTTACCCACGTCCCCCGCCCCGAGGTCGAGCGCCTCTTGCTCACGCGCGGCCCGCCCGGCACCCACGATCTCGGCCTCGCCAAAGCTGTGATCGGAAGGCTGCGCGAGGGAGCGCCCACCAAACTCCCACGCTTCGATAAAGCCGCCGACGATCGCACGCCGGAATCCGACTGGCCTGTGTTTCAAGGCCCGGCGGAAGCGATTCTCGTGGACGGCTGGTGCCTTGGCGCCAAGCCGCCGCCGCCAACCGAGCCGATCAACGAAATTGAGCGCGAGGATGGCGACGGCGTTTGGCGGCGCGAAACCGAAACCCAGATGCGGAAGACCTACGCGCCCTTCTTCGCCAGCTTCGACGCAATCGTCTATCTCAAGCCGCTAAGCTGGGAGATCGTCAAACGCTGGCGCGCCGAGCAGGAGGTGGAGAACCTCGGCCGCCCGCTGACGCCGGAAGATCACGCCCGCCTCGATCGCTTCATGCAGCATTACGAGCGCATCACGCGAAGCATGATGGCCGGCGGGCACTGCGCGGATTGGGTGGTGGAATTGGATGAGAGGCGCAACGTGCGCAAAACCTCGCGCGTCTCACCCTGACCAGACTCGGCGCCAGCGCCTCGCCGCCGATCAAAGCGAAACCTCATGGTGCCCCAGGCCCGACTCGAACGGGCACGTCCTTGCGAACGGCAGATTTTGAGTCTGCTGCGTCTACCGATTCCGCCACTGGGGCTTCCAAGGGCGCGGCGCTGAGGTATGAGGCGCACGCGCCGGTGTCAATTCCGGGCGGGGGCAGGCCATGAGCGTCGAGGAGATCGCCGGCGAGGAGACCGGCTTTGGCCGCGTCGGGCGTTGGGTCGGGCTGATCCTGGGGCCCACGCTTGCGATTGGACTTCAGTTCATGGCCCCGCCCGACGGGCTGTCGCTGGAGGCCTGGCGGGTAGTGTCGCTTGCGCTGCTCATGGTGATTTTTTGGGTCACCGAGGCGATTCCGATCTCGGCGACGGCGCTGTTGCCGCTGGCGGCTTTGCCGCTCCTGGGCGCCGCTTCGATCAAGGATGCCGCCAGCCCCTACGCAGACCCGATCGTGTTCCTGTTCATCGGCGGCTTCATGCTGGCGGCGTGCATCGAACGCTGGCGCCTGCACGAGCGCATCGCGCTTTCCGTCGCTTCGCTTGCAGGGGGACGCCCGGTTGCCTTGGTCGCGGGCTTCATGGGCGCTTCGGCGCTGATCTCGATGTGGATCTCCAACACCGCCACCACCTTGATGCTGGCGCCGATCGCGATAGGCGCTGCGCGCGCGCTCTCCCATGACGGCAAGGGCGATCTCGCGCTCGGCGGCGCGCTGATGCTAGGGGTAGCCCATGGCGCGACCATTGCAGGCATCGGCACGCCGGTCGGCTCCCCTACCAACCTCATCGCCATCGCCTTCTTCGAGCGCGCGGGCGAGCCCATCGCCTTCATCGACTGGATGGGCCGCGCCATCCCGCTGATGGCGATCATGCTGCCGCTGGCGTGGCTCTTCCTGTGCTTGCCGCTGTTCGGGCGGCGCGCCGCCCACACCGCCGAGATCGCCGACGTGGTGAGGAGCGCCCTCGGCAAACTTGGGCCGCTCGCCAAACCGGAGCTGCGAATCGGCATCGTGTTTGCGCTGGTGGCGCTCGCATGGATGACGCGCACCCTGCTGGTGGAATTGCCGCTGCTCGAAGGGCTGACCGACACTGGGATCGCCATGCTCGGCGTGTTGGCGCTGTTTCTGGTTCCATCGGGTCGAGGCCAAGGCGAAAAGCTGATCGACTGGCCCACCGCCGAGCGCATTCCCTGGGGCATCGCCATCTTGTTCGGCGGCGGCCTCTCGGTGGCCGCCGCCATGGAGGCGACGGGCCTGGCGCAATGGATCGGCGCTTGGATCGCGGGCCTCGATGGCGTTTCCGCGATCGGATTGGTGGCGATCCTTGTCGTCACCACTATCCTCATTTCCGAACTCGCCAGCAACGTCGCGACGCTTACTTCGATGCTGCCAGTGGTCGCCGCGGTCGCTTCCGCCACTGACGCGCCGCTTCAGGCTCTGGCCTTTCCCGTCGCCATCGCCGCGAGTTTTGCATTCATGCTGCCGGTGGCGACCGCGCCCAACGCAATCGCTTATTCATCGGGGCTGGTGAGCCTGAAGCGCATGCTGGCGGTAGGCTTCGGACTGAACATCGCCGCGGCGACGCTGGTCATCGCGTTCGCGGCGGGGTAAGAGGCGGCGCGGCCATCAAACCGCTGGCATTGTTCGCAACAGAAAACCGTCGAACAACGGGACGGTGAACGCCGTGTCGCCATGCGCGGGGCTGTAGACCATGCCCTTGGCGATCAGCCCGGATCGAGTGGGCGCGACAGACGTCACCGCTTTTACTGATTTCAGATAAACCTATATAAACTCCCTAAAAATGACATCATAGCCGAGCGCACCGAGCGCTATTTTCAACGCCTGGGCTATCGCTTCACCCGCGTGGTCGTCGAGAGCGCATGGGTCGCGGAGATTCTTCAGTCGCCGCTTGCCGAGCGTGGCGGAGTTGTCAGGGTCGGCGTCGTACGCGCCAAAGATTCGGGGTTGGGCGAGTTGGCGAGGGCGGTACAGCGGCGCGGCTTCCACATGGCGCTTTGGGGAGAAGACTTCCTGATCTTCTGTCGTGCAGGGGACTTCCACCTCGACCTGTTCCAGCCGCCGGGGACGACTGCGACCTCCGTGTCCTGCCGTCGGCTTGGTGGTTGACCCGGGGGCCCTTCGCGACAAAAGACACCCCCCACCGCCGGGGGGGGGGGCGTGGTCACGCCCGCGCGGCGACGCTATTCTTCATGGAGCGCCGCCACCGCCGCGCGCGCGATGATCCGCCATCGCCGCGTCCGACGCGCGAGCGATGTGATCGGTCTTGTCCGTCGCCACCGCCGTCGTCGGCGCCACGATACGGACGGCGAACTGCACGCGCGACACTGTCTCGCTCGCTGTGGCCCCCTTAATTGCGCCGCCTACGCCGACGGACCACACCCTCAGGCCGGCCTTGCCCTCGCGCTCTTCCCCCTCGCTCGCGGTGACGGCGACGTCGAACGTCACCTTCTCGACGATGTCTTGCTTGTCTTGGTCGTATCTGGAGAAGAGCGGGTTGATCACGCCCGCGCCGCCGCGCTTGATCGCGTCCTGGACGCCGGCCTGAATCTGGCAGAGCGTCTCGCAAACGAACGTTTGCAGGTCCATTTCAGCGTTCTCCGCGCCACCTGTTCTTGGCGCTAGCACAAGAGGCAATGACGCGCTTCGGGCCGTGCAAACCGCGCCTCGCCGCTCACCCGGTTCGCGATCCGGTTCGTGTCCCCGCCTACGTCCGGTTCGCTCTTGGTTCCGTCCGGTAATGCATTGTATTTAAACAGATTACCTGGTGCCGCCAGAGGGACTCGAACCCCCGACCCCCTGATTACAAATACCAACTCGCGGACTTTTCTTAGCTTGCATTGCGTGCGCGCAGTTTGTCAAAACACCACTAGAAACAAGGCATACCGGGGAGTGCATTCGCGTAGAGCTTGTTTCCACTTGGCGCAAATTTCTGTTCGTGTTGTACCTAGGCTGTACCTCGAACGACCTCCTGATTCAGAAACGCGGCTCCCTGATTCATGTCCACTCGCCCAAATCTCAGCAAGCGTTTTGTGGATTCCCTTGTGCCTCAAGGCACGCCGTATGACGTGTTCGATGGCGCGCTCAAAGGGTTTCACGTTCGCGTACACGCCAGCGGCGCCAAGGTCTATCGTCTGAAATACACCTCAGGCGGCAAACAGCGCGCCATATCGATCGGGGAGCATGGCGCGCCTTGGACGCCAGATACGGCGCGCACCCGCGCCGAGGTCCTTCGAGGCGCCGTGAAGGATGGCGGCGATCCCGTAGCCGAACGAGCCGCGAAAGCAGCCGCACTCGCGGAAGCTGAGCGCCGCGCCATGACGGTCGGCACCCTGATTGAGCGCTGGCTCGCTGACGGTCGGGCGGCGGCGCCTGACAAGCGTACTTCGTCGTGGGCCCATGACGCCAGCAGATTGCGTCGCCATATTGTGCCCCTACTTGGGAAAATTCCCGCCGACAAATTGCGCCGCGCCGACATTGAGAAGGCCCAACAGGACATCGCCGCCGGCAAGACGGCCGTCGATGAGAGGACTAAGAAGCGCGGGCGCGCCATCGTTCGCGGCGGGAGAGCGGTTGCGCGCGGCGCTATCGTCAGTTTGTCGAGTTGCTATTCGTGGGCGGTGGCCCAGGAACTCCTCGAAGCCAATCCGGTTTCAAGGGTCAAGAAATTCGCACCGGCCAGGCGCGAGCGCTTTCTTTCGGGGGCTGAAACCACGCACCTCCTGGAGTCGGTCAACGCCATGGAAGCCGAGCGGACCCTGCCGGATGTGTACGCGGACTCCATTCGCCTCTTGATGCTTACCGGCGCCCGCCGGCGAGAGATCGCGAACCTTGCATGGTCGGAGGTCGATCTCAATCGCGGCCATATCAAACTACCGCGCCA
>JAKFYF010000332.1 GCA_021731005.1 Hyphomonadaceae bacterium | reverse complement strand
GCCCCTCATCCGGCCGCTTCGCGGCCACCTTCTCCGCGAGGGAGAAGGTTGGCGCCTGCGCTTGCGGCGCTTCTCCTTCCAACACCGCAATCGGCGTATTGACCTTCACGCCCTGCGCGCCTTCGCTCACCAGCAAAGCCGAGACGACGCCTTCATCGACGGCCTCGACTTCCATCGTGGCTTTATCCGTCTCGATCTCGGCGATGACTTGGCCCGGCTCGATTTTGTCGCCGACCTTCACCAGCCATTTGGAGAGGTTGCCCTCCTCCATGGTCGGCGACAGCGCGGGCATCAGGATTTGCGTCATCAGGCGAGCACACCAAAAAGCGCCAGGAAGATCATGCCGCAGCCGATCACGCCTGCAAGCCAGAGCAGCGGACGGATGAACGCCAAGCCGAACGCGTACCAGATGGCGTGGGCGATGCGGCTGAAGAGAAAGATCTGCGCGCCGAGGAGCGTCCACTGATTGGAAATCCCTGCGATCGCCGCGATCAGCACCAAAGGCGCGAAGAACCAGAGGTTTTCGCGGTAATTGTCGGTGAGGCGCTTCATGCGCGCTTGGAATATGGTCGGCGGCTTCAGATCGTCGCGCGCATTGGCCATCGCCATCGGGCCGTTATTGGCGATGCCGGTGTAGCCTTGGATCAGCACGATGACGAAAAAGAGCGCGATGGCGTAAGCGAGGTAGGTAAGTTCAGGCGTCATATCGTAACCTCTCTATGCGATTGGGAGCGCGGCGCTTCAAGCGACGCATGCGCGGCCGGAGGCCGCGCGCTCCAACTTGGCGGCATCACAGATAAACATCCGTCATCAGTTCGCGTGCATCCGGCTCGGGGCTTGCCTGCGCGAACTCGGCGCTCGCCGTCACCACAGCGCGGATCTCGCGGTCGATCTCCTTCAGCGCTTCCTCGCTCGCATGCCCCGCATCGATCAAGAGCTTCTTCACGTGCTCGATCGGGTCGCGTTTGGCTTTCATGTCCTCGACCTCTTCCTTGGCGCGGTATTTCGCCGGGTCGGACATCGAATGGCCGCGATAGCGGTAGGTTTTCAGCTCCAGCAGCACCGGGCCCTTGCCAGAGCGCGCGTGTTCGGCTGCGCGCAGGCCCGCTTCGCGCACGGCCACGACATCCATGCCGTCGACCTCTTCACCGGGAATGTTGAAGCTGATGCCGCGCTTGTGCAGGTGGGTCTCCGAGGAGGAGCGCTGGATCGATGTGCCCATCGCGTACTGATTGTTCTCGACGATGTACACTACCGGCAGCTTCCACAGGCTCGCCATGTTGAAGCTCTCGTAAACCTGGCCCTGATTGGCGGCGCCGTCACCGAAATAGGTGAGGCAGATTCTGCCGTCCTTGCGGTAGCGGTTGGCGAAGGCAAGGCCAGTGCCGAGCGAGACTTGCGCGCCGACAATGCCGTGGCCGCCGTAGAACGCCTTCTCGGTCGAGAACATGTGCATCGAGCCGCCCTTGCCTTTGGAGCAGCCGTCACGGCGGCCGGTGAGCTCAGCCATGATGGCGTTGGGGTCCATGCCGGCGGCGAGCATGTGGCCGTGATCGCGATAGGCGGTGATCACTTGGTCGCCGGGCTTCAGCGCCGCCTGCATGCCGACCACCACCGCTTCCTGGCCGATGTACAAATGGCAGAAGCCCCCGATCAGCCCCATGCCGTAAAGCTGCCCAGCGCGCTCCTCGAAGCGGCGGATCAAAAGCATGTCGCGATAGAAAGCGAGCAACTCGTCCTTGCCGACTGCAACGGCGTGAGCGCCGTTGGCGCGGGTGGCTGCTTGGCCCATGCGTTCCCTCCGCCATCCACCTGGCCTCTATGGGCCCGATTTGTCCACAGGCGACGGCGCGCTTCTCATATGCGGGTTTGAAGGAGCTCGCTAGTCAGCAATGCGCGAATGCAAAGATCAGTTCTCGAGCGCGAAGACCAGTTCATGCTCGTCGCCGGCGGCAAGCAGCACACGCGCGCGCTCGTCGAGATAATCGAGGTCGAGCGTGCTCTCCTTGAGCCTCCCAGCGCGGGCCTCGAGAGCTGCCTGTTCGGCCTGGAGCGCGGTCAACTGGCCAACAAGCACGCGCTCCTGCGCTTGCAGGTCGACATAGGCAACAAGCCCTTGCCGGCCTGTCACCGCGTGCGCGCCCAGATAGAGAATGGCCGCGCCCAGCCCAAGGCTGAGGGCCGCGGACCCCTTGCTCGCCATCGCTCCGACCTCGAAAGAGCGGGCAAAATGAGTCCGGATGTTTAATGAAATCTTTACGGAATCTGAAGCTTGCGGAACAAAACGAGTCCGAGAGAGTCCGTAAAATCAGCGACTTAGATGAAATCCGCAATATGTGGTGGGCTGCCAGCGGCGGGGACTCAACATGGAGTCCCAGACAGCGGCGAAAATATTTTTGCAGTTGGAGGTCCGTGAATCGCGACTATCCCTGCTTGATAGCCTCATGGTGGCGGATCACTTCGGTGATGATGAAGGCCAAAAACTTCTCGGCGAAATCGGGGTCGAGCCGGGCCTCCTGGGAGAGCGCGCGCAGCCGCGCGATCTGCTGGGCCTCGCGCGCGGGATCGGCGCTGGGCATGTCGTGCTTGGCCTTGAGTGCGCCCACGCGCTGGGTGCATTTAAAGCGCTCGGCCAGAAGGTGGACCAAGGCGGCGTCGATATTGTCGATGCTGGCGCGGATTTCGGCGAGTTCGCTCAGGGGGTCCGAAGAGGTGGTCATGCACGCCCTCGCATCAGCCCGATACCGGTCACGATGAGCCACAGCGTGAGCCCGAGAAATCCAGCGATCGTCACAAGAGAAAACAGTTCGCCCGATTGCTGCAATGCGATCGCCAGCCCCTCCCCGGTTCCAACTGCGATCGCCGTCGCAGTGCAAAAGCCAACCACCGACGCAATGCGCGCGCGCTCCGACCATTGAACCCAAGCGAGCATGAACACGAAAGCCGCAGTGAGCACTTGCCCGAGATGTTCGCCGATAGCCACGCCACCGTACTGATTGAGCACCGCGAATGCCTGCTCGGCGGCAAACCTGGCTTCTGGCGCAGCGTTTGGATCGGCGTGGATACGCGCCAAGCCTGGCACCACGAAAACCCATCGCCACAAACCGATTGCTTGCGCCAGACCCGCAAGTGCGCCGGCGATCGCGGCGCCAATCGCCAATGCAGGGCGCTCGGCGACGCGGCTGGGCGTTATCGAGAGAGCAATCGCCACCGGGACCAGCGCCAGCGCGGTCAGCGCGAATGCATGCCAGGTTAGGACTAGGCTGGCCCCGCCGGCGGCGAACAGGTCGAGCGCCTCGCCGGCGGGGCGGCGCAAAACGTCGGGATAGTCATAGGTCGCCGCCAATATTCCGAAGGGAACGTTGAAGGCGACCGCAAGCGCAAGTGCGCTCAGTGCTGCCGCGGGGCGCGCTGACGACATATCACGTCTCCTTCGTCAAACTGACGAGAGATCCGTTCTGGCCGGTAGGCTACGCTCGATCAAGCGCCGGGCAATTCTGAAATTGGGCGGCCCCGGTGCTAGGGCCGAGTCTCGGTGGCGGCGCCGGTTTGAGCGTCGACTGCAACCGCATACAACGCTCCGTCTTCGCCGCGGATGTGAAAGGTGTAGCGAGCGCCGTTTTGATCGCTGCTGACCTCCTCCTTCTCGATGGCGCCAGGCCGCGCGCTTAGCGCCCGCGCGCGCGCTTGAATGGCGGTGAGCGGCGCTGGGGCGGCGGCGGCTGCGACCGTCTCAGGCGCGATATCGGCGCGGTTCGCTTGCATGTCGGCTTGCGTTTGCGCGGCGGTGCGGGCCACGGCCCTGCCCCCCGCTTCCAGATCCCGGCCCAGACCCTGCATCGTGTTGCAGGCGCCGAGGCTCAAAATGGCCGCCGCGAGAGCGCTCGCTACCAAGCTTTGACGCATGAACTTGCTCCTGAGCCCCCGCCCCAGAGTTCTCGACATTGTGCCGTACTATGCGGCTGAATTTGGCCGCTCTTCAACGCCCCACGATCGTATCCGCCCCCGCATAGCGCCCCTGGTCGTCCAGCATCTCGGCGATGCGGATGAGTTGGTTGTATTTCGACGTGCGGTCCGAGCGCGCCAGCGAGCCAGTTTTGATCTGGCCGCAATTGGTCGCCACCGCGAGGTCGGCGATGGTGGAATCCTCGGTTTCCCCCGAGCGATGGCTCATGACCGCGGAATAGCCGGCGCGCTGGGCCATGTCGACCACGTCCAGCGTCTCGGTGAGCGTGCCGATCTGGTTGACCTTGATCAGGATCGAATTGGCGAGGCCCTTCTCGAAGCCCATCTGCAAGCGCGTCGTGTTGGTGACGAAGAGATCGTCGCCGACCAATTGGCACTTGTCGCCGATGAGTTCGGTGAGCGCTTTCCAGCCTTCGAAATCGTCTTCCGACATGCCGTCCTCGATCGACACAATCGGGTAGCGCGAGACGAGTTCCGCCAGATATTTCGCGTTTGCCTCGGGTGAGAGCGACCTGCCCTCCCCCGCGAATTCGTACTTGCCCTTCTTGAAATACTCGGTTGCCGCGCAATCAAGGGCGATGGCGATATCCTCACCCGGCTTGTAGCCGGCCTTCTCGATAGATTTGAGGATAAACGCCAGCGCTTCGTCGGCGCTCTTCAAGTTCGGCGCAAAGCCGCCTTCGTCGCCGACATTAGTGGAATGACCCGCCGCCTTCAGCTCCTTCTTCAGCGTATGGAACACCTCCGAGCCAAAGCGTACGGCTTCGGCCATGCTTTCCGCGCCGACCGGCATGATCATGAATTCCTGGATATCGATCGGGTTGTCGGCGTGGGCGCCGCCATTGACGATGTTCATCATCGGGCAGGGCAACACGCGCGCCTGCACGCCGCCGAGATAACGGAAGAGCGGCTGGCCGGCGCTGATCGCCGCCGCTTTCGCAACTGCCAGCGACACGCCCAAAATGGAATTGGCGCCAAGGCGCGCCTTGTTCTCGGCGCCGTCGAGTTCGATCATCATGGCGTCGATGCGGCGCTGATCTTCCGCGTCCATGCCGATGATGGCGTTGGCGATCTCGCCGCCAACCGCTTCGACCGCATCGCGCACGCCTTTGCCGAGATAGCGATCGGGCTCGTTGTCGCGTTTCTCGACCGCTTCGTGGGCGCCGGTGGAGGCGCCGGAAGGAACCGCCGCGCGGCCCATGGCGCCGTCCTCCAACAGGACGTCAACCTCGACGGTTGGGTTGCCGCGGCTGTCGAGGATTTCGCGGCCGATAATGTCGGCGATGCCGGTCATGAAATTGCTCGTGCAGAAAGCGAAACGCCCGGCCTTTTCAGCCGGGCGCTCTTGGAAGGCAAGTCCTGGCGAGGCTGGCTCAATCTTCCTTGGGCTTAAGCACTTGCTTGCCGCGATAGCGGCCGCTCTTGAGGTCAATGTGGTGCGGGCGGCGGAGTTCGCCGCTCTCCTTGTCCTCGACATAAGCGTTCTTGCCCAAGGCGTCGTGGGCGCGGCGCATGCCACGGCGGGAGGGCGAGGTTTTTCGCTTCGGAACGGCCATGGCCGGAAAACTCCTGGTTCCCAGCGACAGCGCGGGAAAGCGGCGCTGATAGCGGCTCGCGCTGCGCCCGGCAACCCCACGAGCGCCGCTATTTCCTCTCCGAGATGGACCCGCCCATGACGGCGCTGCGATCCGTTGCTTGCCCGCCGCCCTGGATGTCGACGGCCCCGCCCATGACCGCGCTTGCGTCATAGGTCCGCTCGGCGAACGCCTCGATGGCGCCGCCCATGGCGGCGCTGGCGTCGACGGTGGCGCAGCGAAGTCCGGCGGCCTCGACCGCGCCACCCATGGCCGCAGTCACATCAAGGGTGCGGCACGCGCCGGCCAGTTCGACATTGCCGCCCATGGCTGCGGCCGCGTCGATCGTGGTGCAAACCAGTTCGCGCACCGTGAGCGACGCCCCCATCGCCGCAACCGCGTCGAAGCTATCGCACTCCCCGCCTCCGCTCGCGTTGACTTCGGCGCCGCGGGCGGCCGCCACCCCCTCGAACCGGGGCAGGGTGACGCGAACTAGGACATCGTAGCGCCGCTCGGCGCCGAACCAGGGCCGGCGGCGCGGCTCAATTTTCAGCGTGTCGCCATCGACGCGGGTTGCGATCTGCGCGGCGTCGGCGCCTTCGACATTGACCGTGTGGTTGGGGCCAACGCTGATTTCCACGCGAAAGCGGCCAGCGGCGTTGACTTGCTCAAATCCGTCGAGGTCACGCGGTTCGGCATAGGCCGCGCCTGTCGCGGCGAGCGCCGCGCAAATGAAAACGAGGTGTCTAAGCATAAGGTGCCGCTTTCTAGCGCCGACGCAGCGAACCGCCGGAGGACAGGGAAATATCGCCGATTCCTGGATTGCCGAAAGCTACCACATCGCCGCCGCTGGAGGCGTCGACATTGAGCTGTCCGGTTGCATAGACATGGGCGCTGGCGCCGGAAGACACGCTAACGCTGCCGGTCTCGCAGCGCAGCGCCTCGGCATCGATGTCGCCGCCGCTGGAAGCATCGGCAGTGAATGTCGTGCAGGCGCCGGCGACATCGAGCGCCGCGCCCGAAGAAGCGTCGAGGCTGAGCGCACCGCCCGGCACGCCCGTCGCCTCGATATGCGCGCCGCTCGACGCATCGAGCGCCTCGGCCGCGGGCATTGTCACATGCACGATGGCGTTGCGTGGGCCCCGCCAGGACCAGCCGCGCACGGGCTCAACCACAAGCGTTCCGTTGGAGACGCGGGTAACGATGCGGGCGGCGTCCCTGCCTTCTACATTGACCTGGAAATTTGGCCCGAAGGCGATCTCAACGCGGGTGCCGGCGCTGGCGCTGACCTTGGTAAAGCCAGAGAGCGGTCGGGTTTCAGCGACTGCCGGGCTGGCGATAAGAGCGATGGCGGCGGTGGCGAGCAGGATGCGCATGAGTATCCCCAAGTACGGCGCGGGCGCGGATGCGCCAGCCTTTGGTGGTGAGATGCACGCTGCCTCGCCTTTGGATGCACACCCACTTGGCGTCTGGCGCCGCTCCGGGTGATAAGGGACCCCATGGATCGCCGCACCCTTCTAACCGCCCTTCCCGCGCTCGCCGGCTGCAGCTCGATTGCGGCCTTCGATACCCTGGCGCCGCGCGACCCTGGAACGCGCCGGATCGTTCACAATGCGGCCTATGGCGCCGCGCCCCGGCAAAAATTGGACCTTTACGCGCCCGAGGGGACCCCAGGATCGCTGCCGGTCATCGTCTTCATCTATGGCGGCTCCTGGCGCCATGGCGACAAGGACAATTACAATTTCCTGGGCGCGGCGTTCTCCGCCCAGGGCTTCCTGACCGCCATCCCCGACTACCGCCTGGTGCCGGAAGTTCGCTTTCCCAACTTCGTCGAGGACTGCGCCGCCGCCGTGCGCTGGGTGAACGACAACGCCTCAACGCACGGCGGCGACCCAAGCCGCATCGTGCTGGCCGGTCATTCGGCGGGCGCCTACAACGCCATGATGCTGGCGCTGGATCAAAAATATTTGGCGGCGGCTGGCGTACCAGCCCAAAGCGTGCGCGGCGCCGTTGGCCTGGCTGGCCCCTACGATTTCGTTCCCTTCGACGTGCCCGCAACCCAAGACGCGTTTGGGCAAGCGCGCGAGGCGCGGCTGACCCAGCCGATCCATTTTGCCCGCGCCGATGCGCCCCCCTTATTGTTGCTCTGGGGTCAGGACGACACCACGGTCGGGCCCCGCAACATCGAGAGCCTCGCGCGCGCCATGCGCGAAGCCGGCGGCGCGGTGGAGACAAAGATCTATCCCGGCATCGATCACATTGAAATTGCCGCGGCTCTGTCGCGGCCGTTTCGCGGCAAGGCGCCGGTGCTGGCGGACGTAACGGAGTTCGCGCGGCGCGTTGCCGCGTGACCGGCAAGCGCGATTTCCATGCCCACGTCAATCTGAGTGCTTCCGAGCTTGAGGCTTGGCTTGTGAGTCCCGAAAGCCAGTCCGTAGGCTGGCGTGGCCCCGGCATGAGTGAATCCGTCGGCCACGCCTCCGGACGCGCGATCGTCACAATTCTGCGGACGCCGCCGGAGCAACTGAACCCGGCTCAATTGCAGCACATGCGCAAAGTGGTGGGCTTCATCCGCCGCCACCGCGCCCAACGCCCGCGGGGCGACATCACCCGCACGCGTTGGCGCTATTCGCTCATGAACTGGGGCCACGATCCGATGAAAAGCGACCCGATCTGATCAGGTCGTGATGCGGTCCTTGACCAGATCCTTGATCACGCCGCGCAGACGCTCGGGCGCGCTCTTGCGGTCGAAGCCGATAGCTGCGGTGTAGTCGACCAGCGCGTGGTGCTCTGCCTCGTCGAACACGCCATCGGCGACGAACACCGCCAGCAGCGCTCTGAGCAACGCTATCTTCTGCGCGTGGCTGAAGCTAGGCGCTCGCTCCGCGAGGTAAGCGACCAGTTCGTCCTTGCTCAATGCCGCGCTGGCGAATGCCGAGTCCACGCGCGCCGGCTCGAAGTCAGAGCCAGCAATCTCGCGCATGGCGGCTAGAATGGCCGCTCGCTCGGATTCGGCGACGCGCCCGTCGAGCCTGGCGGCGTTCACCAAAACAGCGAGCGCGTATTCGTCGAACGCGCCGTGCACCACGCGATCGGCCTTGCCGGCGCGCAAGCGCCGCACCAGCGCGCGCAAACCGATCCAAGCGAGCACCACGGCAATGAGCACCAGCACCGCCAGCGCGCCGCTGTTGTCTGAGCTCAAACTGGTTGCGGCGTCGACCGTCGCGCTCTGCGCCAGGAAAAACCACATTGACTGGCCCCGTTGTTCTGCGCTCGAGATTGGCACGGTCGTGGACGCCGCGAAAGGCGCCCGGGCTCAAGGGCGCTGGAGCGAGCAAGTCCGCCGGCTGGTGCGAGTGCGGTCTTTGCGTTAGGCTGGCCTCAGGGAGGTGCGCATGGGCTTCTATCATGACGGCCAGCGCAACATTCAGCGCCGGTTTGCCTCGACAGCGTTGGCCGACCGCCTGGAGCAAAAGCTCGGGCGCGATCGCTTCACCGAAGCTGACAAGAGCTTTATCGAAGCAGCGAGCTTCTTCTTTCTCGCTACCGCCGACGCGAAAGGCCGCCCGGATTGCTCCTACAAAGGCGGCGCGCCGGGGTTTGTCCGGGTGCTGGCGGGGGACTTGTTGGCGTTTCCCGATTACGATGGCAACGGCATGTTCCGAAGCTTGGGCAATATTGCGGTCAATCCCGCTGTGGGCCTGTTGTTCATCGCCATGAACGAAGCGCCCAAGCGTTTGCGCGTGAACGGACGCGCCGCGCTCAGTCTCGACGATCCCATGATCGGCTCATTCGTCGGCGCGCAAGGCCTTGTGCGCGTGACGCCCGAACACATCTTCCCCAATTGCCCACGCTATATCCACGATCTCGAGCACGCCGCGCCCTCGCCTTACGTGCCAAGCGAAGGCCCGCCCTTGGAGCCGGCGTGGAAGAGCTTCGACGATTTCAAGGATGTGGTGCCGCCAAGGAAGGCGTAGCAAAAATGCCAACAAGGCGGCCGCCGAAGCCCGCCCCGCCGCGCCCGCGCTGGCGGCGCGCGGCGGCTGGCTGGGCGGAATTCTTGCGCAATTTGGCGCTGCTGTTTTCTAAGTTGAGTGGCTCTTTGAAGGGCATAGGGTCGAGGACCCTTGGCTCCTTTCCGAGAACCGCCTCATGCACAGCCCATTCGAAACCGTCGCCGCGGGCACCCAAATCCCGGTTGAGGCGGGCAACCTTGGCTAGTTGCCGCAGGCGGACGTCGGCCAAAGGTGTGTTTAGATCTGTCAGGTCTTCGTTCGTAAACGCGTCCATATGCGCGCGGACAATCGACCGCGCGACGGCGTAGAGAGCGCGGCCATACTCGTCAATTGGCGAGTCTTGTTCAATAAATGTAATCTCCGGCTTCGGAGAGCTGGCTTTGGTGGGGAACGCCATCACACCAACCTCGACTGCTCCACCGCCGCCGCAATAAAGCTCGCAAACAGCGGATGCGGCTCAAATGGGCGTGACTTTAGTTCCGGATGGTATTGCACGCCGATGAACCAGGGGTGGTCGTCGCGTTCGACGATTTCCGGCAGCACGCCGTCGGGGCTCATGCCGGAGAAGCGGAGGCCGGCGGCTTCGAGTTTCTCGCGGTAGCGGGTGTTGACTTCGTAGCGGTGGCGGTGGCGTTCGGAGATTTCCGTGTTGCCGTAGATGCGCGCGACGCGGCTTTCGGGATCGAGCGTGGCGACATAGGCGCCGAGCCGCATGGTGCCGCCGAGATCGCCGGCGGCGTTGCGCTTTTCCAATTCGTTGCCCTTGAGCCATTCGGTCATCAGGCCGACGATTGCGTGCTTGGTTTCGCCGAACTCGCTTGAACTCGCGCCCTTGAGCTTGGCCTGATTGCGCGCGGCTTCGATGCAGGCCATCTGCATGCCGAAGCAGATGCCGAAAAACGGCGCCTTGTGTTCGCGCGCGAAGGTGACCGCCGCGATCTTGCCTTCCGCGCCGCGCTCGCCGAAGCCGCCCGGAACCAGGATGCCGTGCACGCCGTGAAGATCCTCGTGCCAGGCGTCGCCGCGCTCCTCGAACTTCTCGCTCTCCACCCAGCGTATGTTCACCCGCACATTGTTGGCGACGCCGCCATGATGCAGCGCCTCGATCAAGGATTTGTAGGCGTCCTTCAATTCGGTGTACTTGCCGACCACGGCGATGGTGACTTCACCGTCGGGCGCCTTGAGGCGCTTCACGATCTCCGTCCATTTCGTCAGATCGGGCTGCGGCGCGACGGTGACGCCGAAATATTTGAGCAATTCGGTGTCGAAGCCGGCGGCGTGATAGGCGATGGGCGCTTCGTAGATGGTCTGCAGATCGCGTGCTTCGATCACGGCTGCCTCGCGCACACTGCAAAACAGCGCGATCTTCTTTTTTTCGTCCTCAGGGATCGGTCGATCGCAACGGCAGAGTAGGATGTTGGGCTGGATGCCGATCGAGCGCAGCTCCTTGACGCTATGTTGCGTCGGCTTGGTTTTCATCTCGCCGGCTGATGGGATGTACGGCAACAGCGTCAGATGCACGAAAGCCGCCTTGCCGGGATCGAGTTCCTGGCCCAATTGGCGGATCGCTTCGAAGAACGGCAGGCCTTCGATGTCGCCCACCGTGCCGCCGATTTCGCACAGCACGAAGTCGGCGCCGCCATGATCGGAGAGCACGAATTCCTTGATGGCGTTGGTGACGTGGGGGATCACCTGCACGGTGGCGCCGAGATAATCGCCGCGCCGCTCCTTGGCGATGATGTCCTGGTAGATGCGTCCGGTGGTGGTGTTGTCGGCCTGCGTGGCGGAAACGCCGGTGAAGCGCTCGTAATGGCCGAGATCGAGATCGGTTTCCGCGCCGTCGTCAGTGACGAACACTTCCCCGTGCTGGTAGGGGCTCATCGTGCCGGGATCGACGTTGAGATACGGATCGAGCTTGCGAAGGCGGACCCGGTAGCCTCTCGCTTGCAGCAGCGCGCCAAGAGCGGCGGAGGCGATGCCCTTCCCAAGCGAAGAGACCACGCCCCCGGTAATGAACACGTAGCGCGCCATGCAACTTCCAATTCGGGGCCATTTTTGGCCCCTCGGCCCAGGCTTACATCAGGGCCTTATTGGTCAGGCCCAGCGCGTTCGCGCCGCACCGCCTCAAGGCCCGCGCCAGCATCCACCGATTCGGCGGGCGTTTGGGCAGCTTCGAGCGGGGATGTGCCCGCCCCAGAGGTGTTCGGCAGCACCAGCGCCGGCCGTGTGGGCGCCGGGGCCGGCGTGCTGGCCTGGCGGCGGGCCGGGTTGGTCTGGACTGGGGTGGTGCGCGGGGCGGCGGTACGCTCAATCGCCGCGGATGGCGGTGGCGGAACAGCTTGTCGGGTTACTGCCGCGGCGGGCTGAGGCTGGGGCGGGGCGCGCCGCGGAGGCGCTGCTGCGGGCTGTTGGGCTGCCGGTTGCTGCGGACGCGGGGTCCGCGCGGAAGCTGGCAGCGGTGTGAGCGGGCCGGCGCGTTCGGCCGCCTGCACCGGCGGGGGCGCCACTTGCTGCGCCCCTGCAGCTGGGAGCGGCGCTGGCGCCAGTGAGGCAAGTTGGGTCTCAGCCGCTTGCGGCGCGCTGCTCTCCGTTGGGTCCGTGCGCGATGGCTCGACCGGTGCGGGCGCGGGGGCTGGCGCCGGAGCCAGGCGCTCAAGCGCCGGGTTCAAATCGAAAATGGAACGACCGCTGTTGGAAGCCTGCGCCCCGGAAATGACGG
>JAKFYF010000127.1 GCA_021731005.1 Hyphomonadaceae bacterium | reverse complement strand
CATGCCTCGAGAGGGTGACATAGCTGGCACGGACTGATCGTACGCCATCAGCCCGCCATTGCCTAGCGCCGCTCAGTGCAGCTCGAAAACCACCGTGACGCTGCTCTGACCATCGAGTTCGCCCGGACTTATTGGCGCGCTGGCGGCCTGCTCGACAGCGACGTTGGTCGGTAACCCTCGCGACGCATCGCCCCATTGCGGCACAACCCCGCCCGGCTCGGTGATCGACAAGACGCGCGCGACCCTCATGCCGGCGGCGGCGGCGTAGGCTCGCGCCCGCGTGCGCGCGGTCTCGACGGCTTTGGCGCGTGCTGCGTCACGTGAGGCTTCGTCATCTTCGAAGGTGAACTGGATGCCCTGCAATTCATTGGCGCCGTCCGCGACGGTCGCGTCAATCAGGCCGCTGACCGCGGCGAGGTTGCTCACCCGGATCGCAACGACGTTGCGGCTCTGGTAAGCCGCGATCCGCGCCGGCTGGCCTCTGCGGTAGACATATTGCGGATCGAGTGAAAACCCGACCGTCTGCACGTCGTTGTCCGCGACGCCGGCGGCCCGCACAGCCGCCATGACAGCGCTCATGCGCGTGTTTTGCCCGGCTTGCGCAGCCCGGGCGGTGGCGCCGCTCGCAACCACGCCGAGGGTGACGATCGCAAGATCGGGAGCAGTGCGGGTGCTGGCGCTGGCGTGCACCGTGAGAAGGGTTTCCCGCCGCTCGCACGCGCCCAATGCCGCTGCCGCCAGCAGCGCCAGGACGACGGTCGCGATGGTGGGCGCGCCGCGAATGCTGGTTCCGTTAGTGGATGCAGACATGAATTCCCTCCGCATTTTTGATCGTGACTGATGCCAGCGGTCCAAAGCAATGACCGTTCACACACCCTTCCGTCATTCCCGACGCGCCCACCGAACGCTTCGCGCTCGGCGAACGCTTAACGCCAAAATCGAGCAGGCTCGATTTGGGGCGATCAGCAAGCTCGACCGCCCCGGAATGACGAAGAATTGTTGCGCACGTCGCTGTACTTCGAGCCGTTTGCATGAATCGAGACGGACGCGCGTCGCCCTAGCCCACGATTTCCTGGTCGCTGAAAAAGAACTCGATCTCCCGCACTGCGTTCTCCAGCGAATCCGAGCCATGCACGGTGTTCGCTTCGATGCTCTCGGCGAATTGCTTGCGGATGGTGCCTTCGGCGGCGTTGGCGGGATTGGTGGCGCCCATGACGTCGCGATATTTCGCCACCGCGTTCTCGGCCTCCAGCACCTGCACCACCACGGGCCCCGAAATCATGAAATCCACCAGGTCGCGAAAGAATGGCCGTTCGCGGTGCACGGCGTAAAACCCCTCGGCTTGGCCATCGGACAACCACATGCGCTTCTGCGCGACGATGCGCAGGCCGGCGGCCTCGATCACCGCGTTGACCGCGCCGGTGAGATTGCGCTTGGTGGCGTCCGGCTTGATGATCGAGAGCGTGCGTTCGACGGCCATGAGGTAAGGGACTCCAGGAAGGGTGGGAGCGGGGTCTATAGCCGCGCTCGCCCACCCCGCCAAGTGCGTCAGAAACACCCCACGGCCGCTACCCGCCCGGCGGCGTCGAGGACGACATTGAGCCTTAGCGGCCGGTATTCAAGCGTCGATGGCGCGACCCTGTTGAGAACCAGCGCGTCGGCGGGAAGCGACGCCCGCTGCAACGATGTGAATTCTTCACCAATCAGGTGCGCGAAAGCGCCCGCCCCGCATTCGTCACCAGCAATCACGAAGCGGTCTTCCAACGCCCGGGGCGACCAGGCCGTTGCCGGGGCCGGCCCCGCGCACGCGCACGCAAGCGAAAGCAGCGCCGCGGCGAGCGCGCCATCAATAACACGCAAGCGAACCAACTTTGCCATCGCTCCCCACCATGACGTTGAGGCGTTCCGCCGAGAAATCCTGCGTCACCATCATATCCGGCGTGATGATGCGCGCGCGCGCCGGCAGCGCGGCGCGATCGATCTGGGCGGCGGGCGTCCCCACCAGGTAGGCGAGACGAAGCGCTCCGCAGCTGTCGCGGCGGGTGGCTTCCTCGGCGGTCTGTGGCGTGGCCGAAACCTCGCGCTGATAATCGCGCCCCAGCTTGTCGAGGTCGCGGTAGGTTTGCGGCGTCTGCATGCAGGCGCCCGCCGCTAGCGCGAGCATCGCCGCCGTCAAGAACCTCATGCCTGCTTCTCCCATTTTCCGTCCGCGCTCTCGCGCCAGTAAGCGGTACTTGTTCCCGTCTCCTTGGCCATTTTCCAGCGTGACCTTGCCGTTTCCAAGGCGGCTTCGTCGCGCCCGTCAAAGACAAGACAAGCACGCTCGAAGCCGGAAATATCCCCCGGCTCGGCGCCGTCGATCAAGAACAATATCTGCGCCGCGTTGGGGTTGCCGCCCTCGCTGGTAAGCCAGACCGGGTGGCGTTTAGGCTCGCCGTCCCGCGCATGCGGCAAGAAGCTGTCATCGCGATAGGTCCAGAGCACGGCGTCGAGGTGATCAAGGCGCTCAGAATTGCCCCCGCGCACCAGCGCGCGCCAACCGCGCTGCAGGCACTTCTCCAGCAAGGGCGGAAGCGCGCGCTCCAAGTCGCTGCGTTCGAGGTGATAGAACCAAAGCTCGGGCATCATTCGTCTCGGTTGGTCGACAGCAACCCGCCGCGCCGCTGCGCTATCCCAATCGATGCGCGGACTTTTTTGAGCAACGCCGGTGGCAAGAAGCCGAATGAGTTAGTCTTGGCGGGGGTCAGGCCCAAGTCAAATCCGGGCCATTCGAATTGGTTGATTTCGTCGCACACCACCCATGATTGGCGGTCATCGAGGCCAAGTTGGCGTTTCACCGCCGGCGGGAGTTCCACCAATTCGCGCCCCCGGAAATTTTGCGTCGTGATCGGCGCTACCGCAACGCGCAACGCATCGGCGCCAATCCGGCGCACAGCAACAACAATGACGCACGGGCGCAACTTGCGACCGGATTCCTCCCCAAGCGCACTCTCGTGGGCCCACAAGAACGAGTACGGCACCACCTCGCCGATTCTAGGTTCCCACGCCACCTATTCGTCCATCAAATGATCTAGATCCGGGTAATTCTCCGGCAACGGCTTTTCTAATTCCGCGAGCATCTCGTTATCCAGCTCCCAGGCGTAGAGCGCGCGCGGCAGGCGATCGCGCAGGCGCACGAATTCACCGAACTCGCGCGCGGAGGCGAAATAGCCCAGCACTTGCCCCGTCTTGTTGTTGACCACCTTGATCGGGGTCGACTGCGCCTCGAACGCCCAATGCCCGAACCGCCCGGCGAACTCGCTAGAGGACACTTCAACCGGCTTGGTGTCTCGGCTTTGGCGAGGGGGCGCTGGCAGCTTTGGGGGTGCGGGTTTCGTTGGCATTGGGCAATCTCCGGATTATCCGGATAATAGCCGAATTCGTGTGAGCCGGCAATCTCTCGAACTTCTGCGCGATCAGGTTTGGTGCGCGCTCCAGGGGCGCCCGCAAGCCGCTGGCAAGCGCTTCCCCAGCAACGGCGGAGCACCCGTTCAAGCTGACCATTCGGCTGGACGAACTTCAGCTACCCTTTGGGCCGACTGGGAGGGAGCGGCCGTGGCGCCGGGCCAAGAACCGTTGGGGCGCTATTCCTCGAACTTGTTCGCGATCAGCCGGTTCAAGAGCCGCACGCCGTAACCGGTGGCCCAGGCTGGGGAGAGTGGGTCCTCGTAGGGCGCGGGTTTCCAGGCGGTGCCGGCGATGTCGAGATGGGCCCAGTGCACGCCCTCCCGCACAAAGCGCTTGATGAATTGGGCCGCGACGATCGAGCCGCCGGCGGTCTTGCCGGAAATGTTCTTCATGTCGGCGTTGGGACTGTCGATCATCTTGTCGTAGCCGGCCCCAAGCGGCATGCGCCAAACCGGCTCGCCCTCCGCCGTCCCCGCCAAGGCGATGGCGTGCGCCAGATCATCATCGTTGCAATACAGGCCAGCATTTTCATGGCCGAGCGCCACAATCACCGCCCCGGTCAGGGTGGCCAGGTCGATCACCGCACTTGGGTTGAACTTGTCCTGAGCGTACCAGATCGCGTCCGCCAGAATAAGTCTTCCCTCGGCGTCGGTGTTGAGCACTTCGATGGTTTGGCCCGACATGGTGGTGACGATGTCGCCGGGGCGCTGGGCGTTGGCGCCCGGCATGTTCTCCACCAGCGCCACTACGCCGACGACATTGGCCTTCGCCTTGCGCATGGCGATGGCTTTCATCGCGCCGGCGACAGCCGCCGCGCCGCCCATGTCGCCCTTCATTTCTTCCATGCCGGCGGCGGGCTTGATCGAGATGCCGCCAGTATCGAAAGTCACGCCCTTGCCCACCAGCGCAATCGGCCGCGCGGTTTTCGTGCGCGCGCCGTTCCACGACATGGTCACCAGACGCGCCGCATTGGCGCTGCCTTGGGCCACGCCCAGAAGCGCGCCCATGCCGAGTTTTTCCATGGTGGTGGGATCGAGCACGTCCACGTCAACGCCCAGGGTCTCAAGATCGCGCAGTCGCTCGGCGAAGCTGGCGGGGTAGAGCACATTGGCGGGTTCGCTCACCAGATCGCGCGCGAAGAACACGCCCTCGGCGATCGCCGCGTCCTTGTCGGCGCGCGCGCGCGAAGCGGCCGGCGCCTCCATGACAATCTCCACCGCCATCAGCGAAGGCTTCTGTTCGGGCTTCAGCTTTGTGCGGTAATTGTCGAAGCGATAAGCAGCTAGACGCGCGCCAAAGGCTGCGTGCGCGCCCGCTTCCGACTTGGACACACCAGGCAAACCATCCGGCTGCAACACCAGTTTTTCGGCCCCCGAAGTAAGCGTGCGGCGCACGGCGTGGCCCGCCCAGCGTTCCACGGCGAGCCCGTCGGCGCTCTCCTCCTTGCCAACGCCGATGACCAACACGCGCTTGAAGTCCACGCCCTCCGGCGCCAGCAGATCGATCGCCCAGCCCGGGCCGCCCGTGAAGCGGATCGCCTCCATGGCCTTGGCGATGCGCCCGCCGGTGGCCGTGTCGACCGCCTGCGCCGAGGGCAGCAACTTGCCGCCCTCGCTGGCCATGACCGCCAAGACATCGCCGCCGGCGCTGGTTGCAAAGCGAACGTCCATGAGATCCCCTGGAAAAAATGCCGGCCTTTGCCGTGTGCGAGCGGAAGCACTTACCCAGACCTGGTCCCGTTGAAAAGCAGTCCGGACAAAGCCACCGGCGCTGGAGTGTTTCCTCCCCGCACAAAACCGGTCTAGGGAAGCGGGCAGATGAACACGGTGTCAGCATATTTATTCCGCCAGGCGGTCGGCCCGCTGCTGGCGATCTTGGGCGCGCTCGCGGCCATCGCTATCCTGACCCAGGGGCTCAACCAGCTCGATTTGCTTGTTACTAACCGCCGCGCCGGATTGGCGTTCGCCTGGGTGACGATCCTGGCTTTGCCACAGCTGATCTCGCTGATCCTGCCGATGGCGGTGTTCATCGCTGTGATCTACGCGCTGAACCGCATGCAGAACGACAGCGAGATCGCCGTGCTCTACGGCACTGGGTTGTCGCGCCGGCAGATCGCGCGCCCCATTCTGCAATTGGCGACCCTGGCCGCGCTCGCGCACCTCTTTGTAGCAGTCATTGTGCAACCGGCCGCATCCACGGAGCGGCGGCAGGTTTTCTTTGCGCTGCGCAACGACATCGCATCGAGTCTAATCGAAGAAGGCTCGTTCACCTTTCCGGCGGAGAACCTCACGCTCTACGCTCGCGGCCGCGGCGGCGGCGGCGAATTGCGCGATCTGTTGATCAATGACGCCCGCCACTCCCCGGACATTACCTATACCGCGCGCGCCGGCGCCATCGCCACGATCGACATCGACGGCGTGCAAACACCGGTCATCGTAATGCGCGACGGCCAGGTGCAGCGTCAGACTGCAGAGGGCTCGGTCGACGTTCTCGATTTCGACCGTTATGTGCTGCAACTAGGCGACGCGTTCGAGGAATCCGATCTGTTCTTTCTGAAAGCAGGCGACCGCACGCTCTACGATTTGTTCTTTCCCGACCGCACCGCGCACTATGACCAGCGCAACATCGAGAAATTCCTGGCCGAAGGGCATGCGCGCCTGGCTGCGCCTCTGCTCAACATCGCAATGGCCGCGATCGCCTTGGCGGGTGTGCTCGGCGGCGAGTTCAGCCGCCGCGGCTATTCCCGGCGCATCGGTTATACAGCGGTTGCGGCGCTGGTGGTGCGGTTGTTGCCGCTTGGCGTGCCGGGGTCGGCGGCGGAGGACCCCGCGCTAAACATTATTCAATATGCGCTGCCGATCATTGTGACCCTGGTGTGTGGCGCCATGCTCGCCGGTAGACGCGCGCGAAAGCGGCGACTGACCGAGGGACCCTCGCTGTTGGCGGAGGTTTGAGATGGGCTTTCTGCTGTCACGCCTGGGGCGCTACATCATGGTGCGCGTTCTGAGCGGCTTTGCCGTCGCACTTGCCGGCGTGCTTGCTTCGATCCTGCTCATCGATCTGGTTGAACAGATGCGCACCATCGGCGCGCGCACGGATCTCAGCCTGCTGAATGCTGCACGCCTCACGTTGCTCAAGGCGCCGATGCTGATCGAGCAGACGCTGCCGTTCGTGGTGCTCGCCGGCTCGATGATGGCGATCATCGGCCTGAACCGGTCGAGTGAGTTGGTGGCCATGCGCGCGGCCGGCGTTTCGGCGTGGCGCTTCTTGGCGCCGGCGGCGTTCATCGGCGCGCTGGCCGGCGTCGCCGCCGTCACCGCATTGAATCCGCTGGGTGCCCATCTCTATCGCGCGTTCGAGGCCGAGAAGAGCAGCGCGCTGTCCAGCGGCGGCGAAGGGGCCCACGACAATGGCGTGTGGATTCGCCAAGGCGATCCGGAGGGCCAGGTGGTCATCCATGCCGATGCTGTCGACCCCAGCGGCGCCACTTTGCGGCAGGCCACCTTCATCTTCTTCGAGGTGCGACAGGATACGCTGCGGTTCACTCGCCGCATTCGCGCCGCCGAGGCCGAACTGAGGCCGGGGTTTTGGCAGCTGCGGGAAATTGTGGAGGCCACACCGGGCGGCAGGCCCGTTCGCCAACCCAACCTGGCTATCCCCACCACCCTTGACCCTTCCGAGCTGATTAACCGGTTTGTTAATCCAGCAACGCTCTCATTCTGGGCCCTGCCCAACTTCATTCGCGAAGCGCGCGCGGCCGGGTTTGCGCCAACGCGCTACGAACTCAAACAGCAGAGCCTGGTCGCGTTTCCCCTGCTGCTTGCGGCTATGGCGGGTTTGGGGGCGGCATTTTCGCTACAACTCCAACGGCTTGGCAACTTGGCTCAATGGGGCGCCGCCGGTGTCGGCATTGGACTATTCTTGTTTTTCTACAGCCAGTTGGCCGGCGCCTTCGCCATGACCCAGACAGTCCCGGCGGTGGTCGCGGCCTGGAGCGCGCCCTTCGCGGGTTCGTTTATCGCACTTGCCCTGGTGGCTTTCCTGGAAGACGGCTAGCGGGGTTTGGCGGCCACAGGTTCACCCATAGGGAGTCCAGCCCTGGACGCCCCGCACCAGGGGCGCTTAGGTATTGGGGGGAGTCGCCCAAGAGGGATGTGAATGAGCCGTTCGGGGGAGTTGGCCGACCGTTCGGCCGAACGGGCGCCGTTCGGCTGGGCCGCGCTCGCCGCGGCTCTGGCGGTATGCATCAGCCCCGCGGCGCTCGCGCAGACCCAAGCCGCAGCGCCCGCCGGTGTTAGCCCGCCTGTGTTGCTGGAAGCCGACCAATTGGTCGATGACCAGAGCGCGCGCACGATCACAGCCGAGGGCGATGTACAGGTTCGCTATGAAGGACGAACGCTGCGCGCCGACCGCTTGGTCTACGATCTCAATTCCGGCGCCATCCGCGCCATCGGCAACGTGCAGGTCGTGCTTGAAGACGGATCGACGACGTACGCAACCGAGATTGAAGCTGACGAAGCGTTGAATGTCGGCGCCGCGCATGAATTGCGCGCGCGTCTGGGCGAGACGGGAACGCTTGCGGCGCGCTCGGCGCTGCGCCACGGCGAAGGCGAAAGCGAACTCAGAAACGTCATCTACACCAGCTGCCCGGTTTGCGAGACGGGCGATAAGCCACCGACCTGGAGCTTGCGCGCCCGCCGCGCCATACAGGACCATGAGAGCCGTACGGTTTCGTACCGTGGAGCGGTAATCGAGATCGCCGGCCTGCCGGTGATGTACCTGCCCTATTTCGCCCACCCCGATCCGTCCGTCGATCGCGCCTCAGGGTTGTTGCCGCCAAGCATCGGCCGCAACGATCGACTCGGCGCGTTTTACGAGCAGCCCTATTATTGGGCGATCTCACCTTCCCAGGACCTGACGACTTCGCTGCGCGTGCATGAAACCGTCAACCCATTGGCCTCGCTTGAGTATCGCAAGCGCTTCTGGTCGGGCGACCTCGAACTCACCGCCACGCTCACAGAGGAAGCGATTTTCGACTCCGATGGCGTCCGTCTCGGAGAAAACAGCGCCCGCTACAGCCTTTTCGGGCGCGGGCTTTTCGAAATCAGCGATTACTGGAACTGGGGCTTTGGCATTGAGCACATCGATGATGATGACTATCTGCGCCGCTACGATCTGGACGGCCCAGGCGAACGGCGCGGCCCGTTCGTTGGCCAGGACACACGGCTGATCTCCCAGCTGTTCGCGATCGGGCAGTCCGAACGCTCCTATTCCTCGGTTGCGTTCGTCGATTTCCAAGGTCTGCGCGAGATCGACAGCCCCGACCTGTTGCCTGTCATCCTGCCGGTCGCGGAGACCGAGACCGTGTTGCCGGCGCTCGGCGGACAATTGCGTTTGCAAGCCAATGCGGCTGTGCTGTCGCGGGACGACAACATCGCCACGCTCGGCTTCGAGGGCAATGACGCGCGTGTATCGGCAGGCGCGGTATGGCGGGGCGATGCGGTGTTCGGTCCGGGCATTGTGGTTAGCCCGTTCGCGCAGGTGCGCGGCGACCTCTACGAAGTCGAAACCAGCCCGGACAAATATGAAACCGTGAACCGCGGTCTGGGCTTGGCCGGCGCGGAAGTCAGCTGGCCGTTCATGCGGCCGGGCGAGCGATTCGATCTGGTTGTCGAACCCGTCGCCATGGCGGCCTATGCCAGCAAAGATGCCGACGATCCGCGTATCGTCAACGAGGACAGCCTTGCGTTTGAGTTAGATGATTCCAATCTGTTCCGCCCCAACGCCGCTCCCAATTACGACCTCTGGGAGCCTGGCGGGCGGGTGAGCCTTGGGGTGCGCGCCAGCGCGCGGGCCCACAGCGGCGAAAGCGCAACACTCATCTTCGGCCGCCGCTGGCGCGAAGAGCAGGCGCCGGGGTTCACCCAGCAGAACAATCTGGACGGCCGCGCCACCGATTGGGTTGGCGCGCTGCAGGCCGATCTCGGCCCGAATTTCGGCGCCGAAGCCCGCATTCGGCTTGACGACGAGCAACTGGACATCAATCGCATTGACTTAGGGGTGCGGGCAGCACTTGGCCGCTTCTCCGCCAACGCCCGCTATTTCAGCATCGATGACACGCTGGCCCCGGGCGATCCAAACCGGGAAATTACGGCTCAGGCCGGCGTTAATCTCGCCTGGGGCTGGCGGATGCAGGCGGGGCTGACCCGAGACCTCGATTCAGACATAAATCTGCGCCAGGACATCCGCGCCATTTACGAGGACGATTGCACCTTCCTGGAGATCGCCTACACGCGGTCTGAAACCCAGAGAGGCACAATCGGCCCCAACGAGGGTCTGCAGATCCGGATCGGGCTGCGCTCGCTTGGGGTATTCGGCGGGAGCTGAGGCGATTTATGAAGAGAATGAGGATGCATACCGCCGCGGCGGCGCTGGCAGCGGCGCTCGCGGCCATGACCAGCCCGGTGGCGGCACAGCTTGCCGAGGGCGTGGCCGCGATCGTCAACGACACCGTGATCTCGACTTTCGACGTGCGCCAGCGCGCCAATCTCTTGCTTGTGTCGGCCGGAATTCAGTCGACGCCGGAGATGCAGCAGCGGGCCAGAACCCAGGCGCTGCGGGACTTGGTGGACGAGCACCTGCAGATGCAGGAGGCCGCGCACTTCGAGATTGAAGTGACCGCCGAACAGATTAATCGGCGCATCGCCGATATCGCACGCAGCAACCAGACCACGGTTGAAGGCTTGACCGCGCAATTGGCTGGCGATGGGGTTTCGATCTCGACGCTGCGCAGCCAAATCCGAGCCGATATAGCCTGGCAACGGCTCATGGGCGGCATGTATGGCAGCCGCCTGCGCATTTCCGAAATCGATATTCGCGAAACTCAGGAGCGCATCGCCGCCAACGCCACAAGGCCGCAATATCAGATCTCCGAGATATTCCTCCCAGCGGAATCCGATGTGGAATTCACCGAAATGGAGCAAGGCGCCATGCGCCTGCTGCAGGAGATGCAGCGCGGTGCGCCATTTCCGTTGGTGGCGCGGCAATTTTCGCAGGCGCCCTCGGCGGCGCAAGGGGGCGACATCGGCTGGATCGCGGCGCCCGAGCTTGCGCCGGAATTGCAGCCGGTGGCCGAACGGTTGGCGCCCGGACAAGTGTCCCTGCCGGTACGGACGCCCAACGGAATCTACCTCATCGCCATGCGCGAGAAACGCGCTGGCGCGCCGCCCGGCGCGACCAGCTTGGTGCGTCTGCGCCAGCTCACGGCGCCGGCCGCGCGCGAGAGCACCTTAGCGCGGGCTGCGCGGCGCATTTCCGGCTGTGATGATCTGGACGCCGCCATTGCCGGCATCGACGGCGCCACCGTCATCGACCTTGGCCAGGCCGCGGAATCCGATCTGGCGCCGCAGGTGCGCGAGCGGATTGTCGGCGTCGCCAACGGCAGCGCCTCAAGGGTGCAAATCGACGGCGAGATCGCGTCGACCTTTGTGGTTTGCGGGCGTGAGACCGGAGGGTCGGGCGTGCCGGATCGCAACGAAATCGAGGGCCGCCTGCGCGAACAGGAGCTGACCATGCTATCGGAGCGGTATCTGCGCAATCTGCGCCGCGAAGCGACCATCGTCACGCCCCGCACGCAGTGAGGCTATGATTCCGCTCGCGGTTTCGATGGGCGATCCGGCGGGGATCGGCCTCGAGCTGGCCGCCAGAATCTTGGCTGAACGCGACCGCGCAACTCCGCCATTTGTTTTCTACGGCGATGTCGACGCATTGCGGCGCGCGGGACAGCGCATCGGCGTCGATGTGAGCGGGGTGGCCGCCGAACACGCGCCCCTCGCGGCGCCGGAAACGCCGGGCCGGCCCGCCCCCGCCAACGCAACAGCAACGATCGGCGCGATCGAAGCGGGCGTGCGCGCCGTGCTCGCGGGGAAGGCGTCTGCCCTGGTGACGCTGCCCATCGCCAAATCGGTCTTGCAAAGCGCGGGTTTTGGCTTCCCTGGGCACACCGAATTCATCGCCCATCTCACCCGGGTCGAGCCTTGGCCGCATGCGCGCGGCCCGGTGATGATGCTTGCCGGGCCCTCCCTGAAGGTCGCGCTCGCAACCATTCATATCCCGCATGAGCGCGTCGCGCGCACGCTGAGCCGAGACCATATCGCTTGGGTCGGCAATGTCGTGCAGCAAGCGCTGCAGCGCGATTTCGGCGTCGCACGCCCGCGGCTGGCGCTCTGCGGACTCAATCCTCATGCGGGCGAGGACGGAAACATCGGCCGCGAGGAAATAGATGTCATAAACCCCGCCGCGGTGGCGCTGCGCGCGCTTGGCGTCGACATTGGCGATGCTCAACCGGCGGATTCGCTGTTCCAAGAGAGTGCGCGCGCAAACTATGACGCGGTGATCGCCATGTACCACGATCAGGGTCTGATCCCGATCAAGACGCTACACTTCTGGGACGCCGTCAACGTGACCTTGGGTTTGCCGATCATACGCACCTCGCCCGACCACGGAACCGGCTTCGACATCGCCGGCAAAGGGCTCGCCCGCGCCGACAGCTTCCGCGCCGCGCTGCAGATGGCCGCGGAGATGGCGCAGCGCCGGGCGCGGGCGTGAACGCAGACGAATTGCCATCGCTGCGCGAAACGCTCGAAGCGCACGACCTTTGGGCCAAGAAAAGCCTCGGCCAGCACTTTCTGCTGGACATAAACCTCACCCGCCGCATCGCCAGCGCCGCTGGAGACATCGTCGGCAAACCGGTGATCGAAGTCGGCCCCGGCCCCGGCGGACTGACGCGCGCCTTGCTCGAAGCCGGCGCCGATCCGTTGATTGCGATCGAAAAGGACGCGCGATTTTTGCCGTTGCTCGAACCGTTGGTCAAATGGAGCGACGGACGCTTGCGGATCGTGCACGGCGATGCACTTGCGGCGGATGAAGCGGCGCTATTGCGCACCTCCCACCTTGCGGGGGAGGTGGCCGCGCAGCGGCCGGAGGGGGGGCGTGCAGAAGGAACCGCGGTGGCGCCGCTTGCGGTT
>JAKFYF010000217.1 GCA_021731005.1 Hyphomonadaceae bacterium | reverse complement strand
GCGGCGCGGGCGCATTCTGTGGAGACGAAGCCTCGCCTTCGACGCCCTCGATTTTGAGATAGCCAGTACTTGCTCCCTGCGGTTGGGCTTGGACCTGATAGGGCCCCTGCACCGAGGTTCGCTGCTCGGCATTTCCGGAGCTGACGCGCTGCTGAGCGAGGGCGCTGGTGCTGGTGCTGAGGGCGAGGATGGCGATCGCGGAAAGCGATGCGGCGAGAATTCGAGCTTGCATTGTTCTGTCTCCTGTCTGAGGTTCTAGAGCGTCACTCCAGAGTGATACTCTAGAGTGACACTCTAATGCAAGCCCTATTGAATGGTAAAACCCCTAGTAATGAGCCAGCCCGCCCCAAACTCCCGCGACCGGATTCTGGCGGCGGCCCTTGACTTGTTTCTGGAAGCCGACGTCGAGAGCACGTCGGTGGCCGACATTTGCCGCGCCGCCGAGGTTTCCAACGGCAGCTTCTTCCATCACTTCCCGAGCAAGGATGAACTGGCGCTTGAAATCGTCCTGGCGCTGCGGCGCGAGTACTGGGACTTCGTGCTGGCGCGCATGGAGCCGCTGGATGACGCGATGGAGGGCGTGGCCGGCGTCATCCGCGCCGCCTTCGCGTATCACCGCCGCTTTCCCGATCGCTACAAACTCAGTCGCAGTGACGGGGCGCCGTGGATGCGCGGCAACGCGGTTCGCTTAAGGGACGACAACGCGCCCTATCGCGGCCGCGCCGGGCGCTGGATCGCGGCGCACGCGGCAGCGGGTCGTTTACCGTTTCTGTTGCCGGAGATCTATGGCGCGCTTCTCTTCGGCGCCCCGCACTGGATTTTGCAGAACGCGCATTCCGGGCCAGAACCCACCAATCTGAAGGCCGCTGAAGACCAGCTTGTTCGCACCGCGCAAAAGGCGCTCACGCCTTAGGCGTTCAGCAATTGTTGGAACAATGGAACCGATTGGCCATCAGACCAGGTGCTTGCGTTCCTGAATTCGTTCGTTCGGATAGGCTAAGGCCAGACTACCGCACACCGGCCACGTCATAGGCCGAAAACACGCTCGGTTCCCAATGCGGTTGGTAGAGCGTTTCGCCCACCAGCAGGAAGTCGTTCAGATAAGTATTCTCGGCGCGGGTATCGAGCAGCGTTTCGTGAGTTCCGTCCGGCGCGACCACATGCATCAGCCCGGGCCATTCGCTGACTAGATATCGCCCCTCGCCGATTGCCGCGACGCCGTCGGCGTCGCCCAATCCTTCGGCCAGAATGGTAATAGTGCGGGTCTCGTAATCGATCGCCAGCAGCCGCCCCGCCATGGTCGTGACCACCAGCCGCTCCGGTTCGGGCAGCAAGCCGTTGATGGAATCGAGCAGCTCATGCTCAAGCCAAGGCGCCGCTGTATCGCTGGCGATCGCGTAGATGCACGCGCCCACAGAGTCCGCTATCAGCACCTCCCCGCTTGGCGCAAAGGCGAGATCGTTGAGGAAACGCGCGCCGGGAATGGCGACGCGCCGGCGGACCGCACCGGTGGCGGCGTCGACCACCACCATTTGGTCAATGTCGGCGACATAAAGCGCGTCGCCCCCGCGCATGATCCCTTTCGGCGCATCGAGCCCGCGCGCCCATTCGCGCTCAAGCATTTGTCCGTCAATAGAGATTCTGGAAATGAAACCATTGCCGTCCCTGGCGTCGCCTTCCCCGTTGACGTTGGTGACGTAGAGAAACGACCCATCATCCGAAAGCACTGCGCTTTCAGGATTGGCGAGGCCCTCGACGCGCCAGCGCAGGGTTAGCGAAACCGCGTCGGGCGCCGGGGGCGCCTCGCGGGCGCAAGCCGCCAGGGCGAACAACAAAAGGAGAAATCGCATCATACAAGACTGGTAGTAGTACGCGCCGCCCGTACCAAGCCCGCCGCGATCAGCGCGGTGGTTGGCGCGACGCTTCGCGCTACGCGCTTGCACCGGACTATTCTTTTGAGCTCACGCGCCAGGCGCGCGCCGCTCTCCCAACCTTGCGTTGGGCATGGAATGAAGCGGACCCGGAAACGCCGACGCGTTGGCCGGCGATGAGCGTCCCCCTCCCCCTTGCGGGGAGGGGGCAGGAGGTGAGGGGCGTGCAAACACACAGGCGCCAGCGCATCGGCCCGCCCCTCACCCGGCCGCTTCGCGGCCACCCTCTCCGCAAGGGAGAGGGTTGGCGCGTCGGCAGGCGCGCGCATGGCGACGCGCGCAAATCCGAGGCCCAAGTCCCCTGCTCGCAGGCATCGGCTTGTTTCGGGCGCCCAAGCGCGGAATGCTGTGGCCCGAGCAGGGTATGAGACATGGAATGGCTGGCCATATTGGGCCTCGGCGCCCTGCTTTGGGCCCTGGCCGCGCGCGTGGGCGAGCTGACGCGCAAGCTTGAGGCGCTGGAACGCCGTCTGCCGCCCGAGGCAAAGCCGCTTCCGAGTGCGACGCGGGAATTCGCGGCAGCGCCGGGGGAAGAACTCGAACCGCTGCTCCTCGATACCCCGCTGCCAGAGCCGTCCAATGATTCCGACTATGCCCCCCCTCGGCCGCCGGGGACGGAACCGGCGCCCGCGGCCGCAGTCGCGCACCCACGGGTCGCGCCCACGCTCACTGGCGCTCTGTCACCGATCCAGGCTCAGGCGCTCGGTGTTCTCGTCATTCTCGTGGCGTTGCTGGCGCCGCAATTCACCGCGCGGACCCTTTGGCCGCCGACGGGGCTCACGCTCTACCTGGCCGCCGTCGCGGTTGCGGGCTTTGCGGTTTCCGCCTGGCGGCGATGGGCGTGGGCGGCAGCCATCACCGCGCTGGGGCTTTATTGCTGGTTCGCCGCCGCCATCGCCGCCGACGATCTGCGCCGCGCGCTCACCATGGTCAGTCTCGCGGCGGTGGGCGGCGTGTCGCTGGCGTTCCGCAAACCGGCGGCGGAAGCCGCGGCCGAACGGCTGAGATGGTCCCGCCTCCAGGCCGAGCTTCCAACCGCCGCGCTCAGCGCTTCCAGCGTGCTGATGCTGTGGGCCTGGGTTTCCATCGCCGACACCGGCTCGGGCAGCGTGGCGCGCGTCGCCTGGGTTGCGACGATGCTGGTCGCGCTGGCGGCGGCGTCGGTACGCGCGCGGGTGGCGGCTGCGGCCACTTTCGCAGTCTCCGCGATCGCGCTTGCACTGGGCTTCAGCGTCTATCTGGCGCTGCGGGCGGATTTCCTGCGCCCGAGTGCGGACTTCTACCCGTTCATCCTGTTCGCCGCGCTCGCGATCGCAATCGCGGCGATGCTGGCGCGTCCCCACCGCGGCAGCCGCACCATCACTGCCGCAACCGGCGCGGTCTGCGCGGCCTTGCTTGCGGCGCTGGCTGCCGTATCGAGACCCAATTGGCATGAGCCCGCCGCCTGGGCGGCGCTGTTCTCCGCCGCGGCGATCCTCTTCACGATGGCCCTTTTCAGCGCGCGCGAGGCGCGCGACGCCAAACGCGATCTGGCCGCCGCAACATGGGCGGGCGCGGGCGCGGCGCTCCTGTTCCTTGGCATAGAGAGCGCGCTCCCCTCTTCGCTGCGCGCCGCGGCGTACGGAGGCGCCAGTCTCGCACTCGCGGCGGGCCTGGCTTGGCGCGGCTGGGCGGCCTTTCGCTTTGCTGCGCTGAGCGCCGCCGGATTTGCGGTCGCGCACGCACTCTCACGCGATTTCATCGATGCCGCGCCCCAGTTCAGCGCCGCGTTGCTGCTGGTGGCGGTGGCGACCGCGGCGTTCGTCTTCGCCGCGAGCGCTGTCGCCGCGCGCGCCGAGCCGCGCGGCTATGGAAGCGAAGGACTCGGCGCGGCTGGCGTTATTCTCGTCCTCATCGGCGTGTTCTTGGCGTTGCCATGGGCCAGCCTCGACGGCTTTGCCGAATCGAGCTTGCGCGCGCTCGCGCTTATGGCCGCCGGGCACATCACGTTGCAGCGCGAAGGCGGCTTCATCGCCAGATGGCGCGGCCAGGTGCTGCTGGGTCTCGGCCTCGTCCATGCGCTGATCGCCCAAGCAATTGCCGCCCACCCCTGGTGGGGGCTCGAGCCCGCGGCAATCGTGGGTCCGCCCCTCTTCAACGGACTGGAGCTCGCCTTCGCCGCACCGGCTGCGCTTTCGCTCGCCGCGTCGGCTCGGCTGTACGCGCGCCAGCGCAACGCCGCGCGAATCTACGCCAGCATTGGCGGCGTTCTCGGCTTGGTCTGGGCGCTTAGCGAAGTGCGCAGGATGTTTCATGGCGCAGCGATGGCCACCGCGCCTTCGGGTCTAGCCGAAGTCGCGTGCTACGCGCTGATTTTCCTCGCCGGCCTCCTGGCGCTGAGGCTGCTCTCGCGCCGGCGCTCGGCCGCGGGCGCCGATGCCCCGTTCACGCAGGACCTGGTGCGCATCGCTGATGGCGCGGCGTGGCTATGGATGCGTGTCGTGCGATCGCTTACGCTCGCCCTCGCTTGGGCGGCGCGGCGCGGCGCGGCCGTTACGCGGTCGCGCGAGTGACCCTATTGCGCCGGCGCGGCCTGCCGCTGCAACGCCAGCAGCGCATCGGTGGCGCGGTCAAGCGCGGCCGCCAGCGCTTCGCGCTCGTCCGCGGTGGGCGCGCCGCTATGAAAGCGAATGCGCAGTTCGCCATTGATCGATTCCAGCACCGCCACCCGCCCGGAATTGCGGATGTAGAGCGGCACGTGAAGGTCGCTGAGCACGCGGTGATCGACCGGGCCGATCGAGATCGCCGCCCGGTCGCACAGGATCCCGGAATATCCAGCCACGCCAGGAGGCGACGCCAGCGGCGGGATCGCCGTCCACACCGTGTAGCCCGGCGTCGTCGTCAAGCTCAACGCGCCGTCCTCGGCCACCGTCAGCGCCGCACAGAAATCCTGCCCCGGCGTCTGCGCCGAGGCGGACCCGGCCAACACAGCGGAAAACGCAAAGGCGGCGTAGGCGGTCTTGTTCCAACTCATGGCGCAGCCTTAACCCGGCGCCCGCAAAACCGCCACTACGCGCTTCAGTTCCTGAGCGCGCCCTTGGCGACGCTTCCTTCAGTGCGGTCGAGCGCCCTCCTTGGCGTAGGCCTCCATCAACGCGCCGTAATCTTCCGGCGGCGGCCAGCCTGGATAAGCGCGCGACGCGCCGCTTGCGACGCCAGGCAATTTCTCGGCGACCATCATGTCCACGAACGGAACGACCCAGCTTGCATCGTCCAGCATGGTCGGGCGGAAATTGACCATGCCGGGCATCATGTCGCCGGTGGTGTAGAGCCAGCTCTTGCAGTGCGCGCAATAATGATGGCGGCTCTCGGGCCGGTGCTCGCCGCCGAGCACGGTTTCACCCTCGAGCACTGCAAAGCCCTGCGCCGGCAGCATCAGCGAAAGCGAATACGGCCCGCTGGTCAGCTTCTGGCAGCCGGCGCAATGACACGCGGCCGACATCAGCGGCGGCGCGCTGACGCGCATCTTCACGCGGCCGCAGAGGCAGGACGCGGACCAGGGGAGCGACCAGTGGGTCATCAATACACCACCACGCTCCGAATACTCTCCCCCCGGTGCATCAGCTCAAACGCCTCATTGATCCGCTCCAGCGGCATCGTGTGGGTGATCATTGGGTCGATTTGGATTTTGCCGTCCATGTACCAGTCGACGATGCGCGGGACGTCGGTGCGCCCGCGCGCGCCGCCAAACGCGGTGCCTTTCCAGACCCGGCCGGTGACCAGCTGGAACGGGCGCGTCGCGATTTCACGACCGGCTTCGGCGACGCCGATAATGATGCTCTCGCCCCAGCCGCGATGGCAGCTCTCGAGCGCCTGGCGCATCACTTGGGTGTTGCCGGTGCAGTCGAAGGTGTAATCGGCGCCGCCGCCGGTGAGCTCCACCAGATGCGCGACCAGATCGCCGCTGACATCCTTGGGGTTGACGAAATGCGTCATGCCGAACTTGCGGCCCCATTCCTCGCGCGCGGGATTGATATCGACGCCAATAATCATATTGGCGCCGACGAGCTTGGCGCCTTGAACCACGTTCAGCCCGATGCCGCCAAGGCCGAACACGATCACGTTCGCGCCCGGCTCTACTTTTGCCGTGTTGGTCACGGCCCCTACCCCGGTAGTGACGCCGCAGCCGATGTAACACGCCTTGTCGAACGGCGCGTCCTTGCGGATTTTTGCGAGCGCGATTTCCGGCAGCACGGTGAAGTTCGAGAAGGTCGAGCAGCCCATATAATGCGCGACCGGCTTGCCTTTGTAGGAGAAGCGCGAGGTGCCGTCGGGCATCTGGCCCTTGCCTTGGGTGGCGCGGATGGCGGTGCAGAGATTGGTCTTGCGCGAGAGGCAGCTTTTGCGCTGCCGGCATTCGGGCGTGTAGAGCGGGATGACGTGATCGCCGACGGCGACACTGTTCACGCCAGCGCCGATTTCACGTACGATGCCGGCGCCCTCATGGCCCAGGATGCTCGGGAAAATGCCTTCGCTGTCGAAGCCGTCCAAAGTGTAGGCGTCGGTGTGGCAGATGCCGGTGGCCTTGATCTCGACCAGCACCTCGCCAGCCTTGGGGCCTTCGAGGTCAAGCTCGACAATTTCCAACGGCTTCTTGGCTTCGAACGCGACAGCGGCTCGAGTTTTCATGGCGCACTCTCTCCCGGACAGGCGCTTTCTATAGCGCCCGCCGCGAGATTGCGCGCGAGAAAATTAGCGTCCGGTTCGCGGTTTCAGGCGTCTCTTGACGACCTTTTTGGCGAGCTTTTTGGCAGGAGCTTTCCTGGAAGTCCGCGGCGCCTTTCGAGCGGCGGGGGCTTGCTCAAGCTGCAGGTCGCCCGCGAACGCTTCGGCCATCGCTTTGATCTTGGAGCGCAGTTCAGGCCTGATTTCGGCCCCGCGGCCCGCCAGGATAAAGGCCGCCTCGACCGGCACAAGCACCGCCACGCAGGCGCCGTAACGGCCAAAACCGATCAGCACCTTCTCCTGCTTGACGGTACGTAATGCCGCCGCCAATTGCTTGCGCACTTCCGAGGTCGAAACGGTTCGCTGCTTGGCGCCCTTGGCTGCCTTTCGTACGGGTAACATGTTGTACACACTCACTTTCTACGCCCCGCCCAGGCGAACTGACAGGCCCAGGCCGCGCGCCGACGCGCATTGCAGCCGAATCTAGGGCCTCTCCTTTCACCACAACGTTAACGCGCGATTGTGACGACGCGCTGTCACTTTGGTGTGAATTCGAGGCAATCCACCGTCTCGTACACTACAATTCCGTACAACAGTGCAGCCTATTCAACTTTCAGGGCTTGTCCGGCGGATCGGACATCGGTCTAGGCGAAGTCGACCGTTTGGCCGGCAGCTTGCCAGACTTGCCGCGAGCGACGCGGGGCGCCGTCTTGACGGGGGCGGTCACGCGCCGCTGGTCAGAGCGCGCCGCCCCCGCCGCGAGCGTAGATTTGGGACGCTTCTGAGCCGTCGCCGCCACCATTTTTGTCGCAGCCGCTTTTTTCGCGGCGCCCCTTTTCGCCGTTGCTTTTTTCGGTGCGGCTTTTTTTCCCGCCGCTTTTTTCGGCGGCGCGCGTACAACTTCCACCGTCCATGGTTGACCTGGACCAGCGTAGTCGATGCGGTAGCGACCGCCGTCGGAGTTGAAGTCGCATAACGAGGCCGGAATTCCTCCGGATGCCGCGGTGAGCGCGGCGAGTTGGTTGACGCGAGCGCGACACTTGCGTTCGAACTTTTTGATTTGGCGGGTTTTTAGCTTCGGCGCCAGGGCCATCAGATTCTCCCCCCGAACAATATGCTCTCTGCGTCCGCGCATGCAGCCGCTCCTCTCTGTTGTACTCAACGCTGTCGGGGGTTCGCCGAAGCTTCCATATCAAATCGCCGCGCGCAACTCCCGTTCGCCTGTGGCGTGCGCTGTTCGCGTCTTGCGAAAAGGCGTGGCTTTTTGAGAACAGCAGCGCCGCAATGTGGCCGGGGGTGCGACGATTCGTTTGACCCCGCCGCGATTGCGCCATCAACTCGAACGCGGGAACTGGGGAAGGAACTGAAGGGGTTGGCGGGGCATGCTGTCGGGCTGCCTCGCCAACTTTTTTCTACGCCCTTATTGTCGCATCGGGGCGCATTGGCGCGCTAGCATTCGGCGTGAGGCTGACCGTTTTGTACATGATGCGACCGCGACCGAAGTGAGGCTTTGCGGTCTTGGCGGGATCGCGGCGGCGCCGTCGCCAGAATTAACCTCGTCAGCACGATTTTGCGGCGCTCTTGGGCCGCCAAGCCTTGGCGTGGCGCCGCCATCCGGCAATTTTTTCCTTGCAAATAACTGTCCAGTCAGTTATATAATCAGCGTGACCGCCCCCCCCTCCCCTTCCAAATCCCGCCGCTGGCGCCGCCGGGCGGAAGCGCGTCCCGAGGAAATCCTCGAGGCGGCGCTGGCCGAGTTCATCAAGAACGGTTTCGAGGCGGCGCGGATGGAAGATGTCGCCAAACGCGCCGGCCTCTCGAAGGCCGGCGTTTACCTCTATTTCGAGAGCAAGGAAGCGCTGCTCAAGGCGCTCATCAAGGCTAAGGTCACGCCCCTCGCGCAAAACGCAGCTGCCTTGGCCGCCGCCGGCGCCGGCAATCCGATCGCGGCGCTACGCGCCATCGCCGGCATGGCGACGCACCTGATGGCCGACCCTTCGCGGTTGGCTTTGCCGCGCCTGGTGATCGGGCTGTCGGCCCGCTTTCCCGAGATCGCCGAGCATTATCGCACCCATGCTGCTGAAATCGCGCTCGGCGCCCTCACCGGTCTGATCGAGACCGCGATGGCAAGAGGGCAGCTACGGGCTGTCGACCCGCGCGCGGCGGCGCGCGCCTTCGTCGGCCCGCTCTTCTTCGAAGCGATGTGGACCCATGTGCTGGGCGGGGAAACCGGGCTCGGCGATCCGGAGAAACTGGTCGCAAGCCATTTCGACATCCTGCTGAATGGGCTGGAGGTGCGCGCATGAAGCGCTTTTACGCAATCGCATTGGCCGTGATCGCGGCAGGCTGTTCGCGCCCGCCAGAGGGTGCGATGCTGGGCTATGGCGAGGCCGAGTATGTCTATCTCGCCAGCCAGGAATCTGGCGTCGTGGCGGAATTGTTCGTACGCGAGGGCGATGCAGTGGACGCAGGCGCGCCCGTGTTCCGCCTGCAAGGACAGCGCATCGACCTGCCGCTGCAAGGCGCGACGGCGCAGCGTGCTGCGTTGGCGCAAGCGGTGGAAGCGGCGCGCGCGCAGTCCGTGCTTGCCCGCAGCAATTATCAGCGCACCAACGGCCTGTTCCAGGACGGCTTCGTCGCCCGCGCGCGCCTCGACGCCGACCGCGCCGCGCTCGACGCGGCCAGCGCCCAGCTCGAACAGGCGCGCCGGCAATGGGCGGCCTCGAACGCCGAGATCGGGCTGTGGCGGCAGCGCCGCTCCGACCTTGCCGGCGCAGCACCCACCGCCGGCACGATCGAGCGCATCTATCGTCGCCCCGGTGAAGTCGTCGCCGCCGGCCAGCCGATCGCGGCCTTGCTCACGCCGGAGAACCGCAGGGTTCGCTTCTTCGCCCCCGAAGCGGAAATCGCGCATCTGCCGCCGGGCGCGCGCGTGGCGCTCTCATGCGATGGCTGCGCCAATGGTCTGATGGGCACGGTGAGTTTCGTGGCGCGCGAGCCGCAATTCACGCCCCCGGTGATCTACTCGGTCGGGCAACGCGAGAAACTTGTTTATCTGATCGAAGCGCGCCCCGACGATCCGAGCGCGATCCGCCCCGGACTGCCGGTCGATGTCCGGCTCGCGCAATGAGCGACGAACTCGTCATCGACGTCGCCGGCCTGACCAAGAGCTTCGGCGGACGCAAGGTTGTCGATAATTTCGATCTCAAGGTGCCGCGCGGCGCGATCTATGGGTTTCTCGGCCCGAACGGCTCGGGCAAGACCACCACCATCCGCATGGTGTGCGGCCTGTTGAAGCCTGAAAGCGGCAGCGGCCGCGTGCTTGGCCTCGACGTCTTGAGCGACAGCCGACGCATCAAGGAGCGCGTCGGCTACATGACGCAGAAATTCTCGCTCTACGAAGACCTCTCGATCCGAGAGAATTTGGAATTCATCGCCCGCCTCTACGGGCTCGACCGCCGCGGCGAGCGAGTCGACCAGGCGCTTGCGGACCTAGGGCTGGCCGAGCGTCAACATCAGGTCGCCGGCAAACTTTCCGGCGGCTGGAAGCAGCGTCTGGCGCTGGCGGCGTGCATGATTCACGAGCCGGATTTGTTGCTGCTCGACGAACCAACCGCGGGCGTCGATCCCAAGGCGCGCCGTGATTTCTGGGATCAGATCCGCCGCTATTCCGCACAAGGCGTGACCACATTGGTCTCCACCCATTACATGGACGAAGCGGTGCAGTGCGATTCCATCGCCTACATCGCTTACGGCAAGAAGCTCCTCGATGCGCCGACCGCCGATATTCCCGGCAAGATCGGGCTTAGAGCCTGGCGGGTGGCAGGACGGCCATTGCAGCAGGCGCAGGCGCTGTTGGAACGCTCGCCTGGGGTAGAATTGGTGGCGCGTTTCGGGGCCGAAATTCATGTTTGCGGCCACGATGGTGCGCTTATCGCCGCCGCCGCCGCGCGCGCGAGCGCCGCTTACCCCCACGTGAAGATCGAGGAGATCGAGGCAGGGTTCGAGGAAATCTTCATCTATTTGATGGCCGGCAGCGCGGATAATTTCCAATGAAGCTCCCCGCCATCCCCGCGCTGCACCTTCCCGAACTGGACATTTCCTGGGCGCGGGTGATGGCTGTATTTCTAAAAGAACTGGTGCAGATGCGCCGCGACCGGCCCACCTTCGCCATTATGATCGCGATGCCGATCATGCAGCTGGTGCTGTTCGGCTACGCCATCAACACCGATCCGCGGCATCTGCCGGCGGTGGTCGAGATGCGCGAAGACGGGCCGATGACGCGCGCCTTTCTCGCCAGCCTGCGCGCTTCCAGTTTCGTCGACATTGTCGCTGTCGCCCGCCGCGAGGAGGAAGCCGAAGCCATGCTGCGCTCCGGCCGCGTAAGCTACATCGTCGCCATTCCTGAAGGCTTCGAGCGCCGCCTGGTGCGCGGCGAGCGCCCGCAAATCCTGATCGCGGCGGACGCCAGCGACCCGGTCGCGGCCGGTGGGGCCATCGGCGCGATCGAAGCGGTGGCGCGGACCGCGTTCGCGCCGGAGTTCGAGGGCGCGCTCGCCCACCTGGCGCGTGAGCCGCCGCCTTACGAAATCGTGGTGCAGCGCCGCTACAATCCGGCCGGAATCAGCGCCTTCAACATCGTGCCGGCGCTGTTGGGCATTATTCTCACCATGACCATGACCATGATCACCTCGATCGCGCTGACGCGCGAAGCCGAGCGCGGCACCATGGAGAATCTGCTGGCGACGCCCGTTCGCCCGCTTGAGGTCATGATCGGAAAGACCACGCCGTACGTGTTTGTCGGCGCTGTCCAGGTCGTGATCGTGCTGTTGGTTTCGTCGCTGCTGTTCCAGATCCCGTTCACCGGTTCGATGTTGGCGTTCGTGATCGGGGTGGGGCTTTTCATCTTCGCTAATCTGATGCTCGGCTATCTGATCTCGACGGCGGCGAGAACGCAGATGCAGGCGATGCAGATGACGTTCTTCGTGTTCATGCCGGCGATCCTGCTGTCGGGGTTCATGTTTCCGTTTCGCGCCATGCCCGACTGGGCGCAGGCTATCGGCGAAGCGCTGCCGATCACGCATTTCCTGCGCATCGTGCGCGAGGTCGTGCTCAAGGCCGCGGGACTTCCCGATATCGTCGGCGACCTCGGGCCGCTGGCGCTGATCACGCTAGTGCTAGCGGCGGCCGCGCTGCTGCGCTTCCGGCGGACGCTGGACTAGCTAGCTGGTTGGGCCAAGCCTATCGGTCTTGCGCAGGAAGGCCTCGGCGACATAGGCGCCTTGGCGGCGAACCTGCACGCGCCAGCCGCCCGACCGTAATAATGTGAAACTCGCCATGAGCCGTCCTTCCCGAAACCCTGCTCTCGGTCGCGCCAATCCCGGTGCGTCCAATCCGGAAAAGCCGGATTCAGTGCCGGCAACGCCGGTCGCTGAGATGACCGCGACGTGTGCGCTGCGTGCGCACTCAGCCCGCGAAAACGCCGGACGTTGCGGGAACGTGGGTGCACACAGCGTGCACACGTTGGTGCTTTGACCCATGACTCGTGACGAAAAAAACGGCTGATTTTCCAATGTATAAAGTCCGCATCGCCCCCATGATGGATTGGACGGATCGGCATTGCCGGGCGCTTCATCGGCAGCTGACGCGCGGCGCGCTGGTGTACACCGAGATGCTGACGGCGGATGCGATCATTCATGGCGCGCGCGAGCGCTTGTTGGGGTTTGACGGGATCGAGCATCCGGTGGCGCTGCAGCTGGGCGGGGCCGAGCCCGGGAAAATGCGCCAAGCCGCGCGCATCGGCGCGGACTTCGGCTATGACGAGATCAATCTCAATATTGGCTGCCCGTCCGACCGCGTGCAATCGGGGCGCTT
>JAKFYF010000175.1 GCA_021731005.1 Hyphomonadaceae bacterium | reverse complement strand
GGGGGGTGGGCAAACACGCAGGCGCCTGGCGTATCGGCGCGCCCCCCCTCCGGCCGCTTCGCGGCCACCTCCCTCGCAAGGGGGGAGGATCCGCGCTCAGCGCGACCGGCCCTCACGCCGCATTGATCCGCGTAAAGATCTCCTCATACAGCCGCGAACGCTCGTCGCCCTCGAACGCGCCGTACTCGCTCTTGGCCATCAGGTCCGCCGCCGGGAAGATCACGCCATTGTTCTTATAGCCGTCCGGCATCAACTCGCGCGCGGCGGCGTTGGGCGTCGGGTACAGGATGGTTTCGGTGATCTTCTTGCCGGCTTCGCCATCGAGCAGATAATTGATGAAGGCGTGTGCATCGTCGGGGTTCGGCGCGCCGGTGGGGATGCAGAGGCAATCGGAATTGATCAACGTGCCTTCCTGGGGCACCACAAATCCGAACGCGTCGCCGCCCTCGCCGGCCATCAGCTGAGCGATGTCGCCATTGTATTCGAGCACGATGTCGACCTCGCCCGAAGCCAGCATGTCTTGGCCATCGTCCTCGTGGAACGCCTTGATGTTCGGCTTCTGGCGGATCAGCATCTGCTCGATCTCCGTCAGCATGGCGTCGGGAATGTTGTTTACCGAATGCCCCTTATACTTGGCGCAGAGCCGCATTAGGTCGGCTGATTCCGACAATAGCGCGATGCGGCCCGCATATTGCGGCGAATCGAACAGGTAGCGCCACGAGTTCGGAACCTCGCCGTTGCGCATCTTGTCCTTGCGATAGCCGATGCCAAGCACGAGCCACGTATAGGGCATCGAATAGCGCCGGCCCGGATCGAACGCCGCGTCCTGGAACTCCGGCAGCAGATTGGCGAAGTTCGGGATCTTGGCGCGGTCGAGCTCCTGGATCATTTGCGCCTGGCTCATCCGCGTAACGAATTCGTTTGACGGCACAATCACGTCGAAGCCCGGATTGCCGGCGCGCAGACGCGCGAACAATTCATCGTTGGTGGCGAACAGGCTCATCTCCACCGACACGCCGGTGGCGGCCTGGAAATCGGCCAACGTGGTCTCGCCGATATAGGTGTCCCAGTTATAGAAATTGACCTTGCGGCCGCCGCCACCCTTGCCGCAGGCGGCCAGCCCGCCAGCGAAGGAAATGCCGACCGCCGCGGCGCCGAATTGTTGCAGGATCGACCGTCGCGATGCGCCGCGGAAATATTTGCCCTTCGCCATATGCTTCCTCCCTTGGTTCTTTCGCCTCACCGGCGTTTGGTCCGGCTAACAAGTGCGCAAATACCAGTCATAATCAACATCTGTGATCACGGAATTGAAATGTTCTTGTTCCGTACGCTTCACGATAGAGTACATCCGCACGAAACGCTCGCCCAAATAGTCCTTGAGCAGCTCGGACTCCGCGAAGCGGTCCACCGCCGCGAACCAATTCACCGGGATCTTCTCCCCGCTTGCCGCCGCCTGGGCGTAGCCATCGCCGACGATCGCCGGGCCAGGGTCGATCTTGTTGCTCAATCCATGGTGCACCGCAGCAAGCAGGGCCGCGAGCGCTAGCGTTGGGTGTGCGTCCGCGCCGGCCACACGGTGCTCGATGTGGCGCGTGTTGGGTGCGCCGGCAGGCACGCGGAAAGAGACGGTGCGATTGTTGACGCCCCAGGTCGGCGCCACCGGCGCATACGAATTGGCCTTGAAGCGGCGGTAGGAGTTCGCGTTCGGCGCATAGATCGCCATCGAATCAGCCAACAGCGCCTTCATGCCGCCGATGGCGTGCTTGACCGCCGGCGAGCCTTCGGGCGCCTCGGACGCCATGATATTCTTGCCCTTCGCGTCGTTGACGCTGACGTGCAGATGCATGCCAGAGCCGGCCATGTCCGCGAACGGTTTGGCCATGAACGTCGCTTCGCAACCATGCCGCAACGCCACGCCCTTGGCCGCGCGCTTGTAGAGAACAGCGTCATCGGCGGCACGCAGCGCATCGGCGTGGTGCTTCAGCGTAAGTTCAAGCTGGCCCGGAGCGTATTCGCTGATCGCGCCCTCGAGCGGCACGCCCAGCGCGTCGGCGGCGGCCCAGAGGTCGCGAAGGAAGCTGCTGGCCTCCTCAACTTCACGCAGGCCGTAGACCTGGTGCTGGGTGGCGCGATCCCCAGTCAGCGGCGAGCGCGGCAATTGAATGCCGCCCGAGCGCGTGCGCCGCGCGTCTACAAGATAATATTCCAGCTCGCACGCCACCACCGGCACGAGGCCATCGGCGGTGTAACGATCGATGACGCGCTGCAGCACGTGGCGAGGGTCGAGGCCATTCGGCGTGCCGTCGAGTTCGTACATCGACAGCGCGACCTGGGCCACATCCGCGCCAAGCCACGGCGCGGGCGTCAGCCGCCCGGCGATCGGCTTGGCGATGCGGTCGGCGTCGCCGTCTTCCCAGACAAGCCCGGTGGCCTCCACGTCCTGGCCGGTGATGTCGTTGACCAGGATCGAGCCAGGCAGAAACCGTCCTTGTTCAAACACCGCTAGGATTTCATGCCGTCGCAAGCGTTTGCCGCGCGGCACCCCGGCCATGTTGGTGAACACGATCTCGAAGAACTGAATCTCGGGATGGGCGTCGAGGAAGGCCTTGGCTTCCTTGGGGTCGGCAATGGTCATGGGGCGTGCTTATGGACCGAGGTTGCGCCGATCTGCAACCGCGATCCGTGGGACCGCGGGTCTTCAGACCCGCCTGCCTTTGACAGGTCGCGTCTTGCGCGTCTGAAGACGCGCGGTCCTCTCAGCCCGCCTCCCCCACAAACGCATCCACCGCCGCGACCAATCGCTCGATCTGCGCCTCGCTCGTGGCCGGCGATACCAGCATCATCATGTGGAACGGCGCGATCAGGATGCCGCGATTGATCAGGTAGAGGTGAAGCGCGTGGTTTAGCTCGCGTTGCGCCAGCGCCGCACGCATGGCGGCGGCGTTCTCCGGCGGCGCGGCTGCGAACACGATCTCCGCGCGCGCGCCGACATGTACGACGCACCACGGGAGCTTGCGGCGCACGATTACTTCGCTCATCCCCGCCACGAGTTTTTCGGTTCCCGAGAGCATGGAGCGATAGGCGTCCTCGGTCGCGACCTCGCGCAACGTCGCCGCGATCGCGGCCAATCCCGCGGCGTTGCCGGCGAGTGTGGTGCCGATGCCTGACCTTCCTTGGACCGCCGGCGTCCCCGCCGGCGACAGTGGATCGTCCTGGTGGGATGTCGCTTGTTGAAGCGCGCCGGCGGGGACGCCGGCGGTCCATAAGGTTATCCGCGCCGCAAACTCCGCGCTCACCCCCCATACCGCCGCCGGAAAACCGCCAGCAATGGCTTTACCGATGCAGAGCGCGTCGGGCTCCAGGCCCCACGCTTTCGTCGCGCCGCCGGGGCCGGTCGAGAGCGTGTGGGTTTCATCTACAATGAGCAGCGCGCCGGCTTTCCTGGTCAGCGCGCGCAGGCGTTTGTGGAAGTTGTCCTCGGGCAGGATCATGCCGCAATTGGTCATCGCCGGCTCGCACAGCACGGCGGCGACATCGCCCTGCGCCAGCGCCGCTTCGAGCGCGCCCGCATCGTTGAACGGGACCGCGCGGGTGGTGCGGGTCATGTCGCTGACCTGGCCGACAAGACCCGCATCCATGCGCGTGCGGCCGTGGCGCAGCTCAACGAAACAATCCTCGACCATGCCGTGATAACAGCCGTCGAACACGACGATCACCGGCTTGTTGGTCACCGCCCGCGCCCAGCGGATCAAAGCGCGGTTGGCGTCGGAGGCCGAGAGCGTGGCTTGCCAGAATTGCAGGCCGAAGCGCTCCGCCAGCAAAGCGCCCACTTCGGCGGCAAGCGTGGTAGGCAACATGTACGTCGCGCCCGCGCGCATCTGCTCGGCCACCGCGCGCGCCACGGGGGCGAGCCCATGCCCAAACATGCCCGGCGTGTCGCCGAGGCAGAAATCGTCATAGACGTTGTCGTCGATATCGGTGAGCGTCGCGCCCTCGGCGTCTTCCACCACGATCGGAAACGGGCTCGCCCAATCGCGCATCCAATGCATCGGCGCGCCGGAGAGCCAATGTTGTTGCAGCGCTTGCGCTTGTGCAGCAGATTTGGGATGCGCGGCGACGAACGCTTGCGTTTCGCGGGCGATGAGGGGGGCGAGGTAGGTCATAGTTTTTGCCGTCGGGGAAGTGGCCGAATTCTTGTTGCATGCCAATCGATTGTCGATATCGCGCCGAGGGCGCGGTCGCCGAGTTCAACAAGCGCATCAACGATGCGCGGCGCACGGGCCGTCCAATCGCCTGGTCCGCGAAGGCGAATAATCACCACGCCAATAGCTGGCAATTGATCGAGTACGGTCAGGCGCCCAAAGCCAAGATCGCGCGTTACGAGAACGCGATCCGCCATCGCGGACAGCCGCAACACGTCGTCGTCCGCCACGCCTCTCTTCACGTCCCGCTGGCTGACGACATCGTGGCCAGCGTCGCGCAGCGCTTTGACCACCGGCCCTGGACAATCTTCGTCAGCGTAGAGCCTGAGCGCCAAAGCGGTTACTCCGCCGCGACCAAACCCTCTTCGCGGAGGTATCGCGCCGCATAGTCGAGCGCCGCGCGTACGTCGGCTTCCGTGAGCCCCTCATAGGCTTCCATAACCTGCGCGAAAGTCATCCCGTCGGACAAATCCTCCAGGATCGCCTCCACGGTGATGCGCGTGCCGGCGACGACCGGCTTGCCGAGCATGATCTTGGGGTCACGGATGATGCGGTTCAGTGCCATGGCGCACCCTACCATAAGCTTGGGGTGATCCCCAAGCCGGGTTGACCCGCGGCGCTGGACCAAGCGCTATCGTCCCGAGCCGAACCACGCCCGACGCCCCCGCCCGCGCACTGCTGTTGGCGATCGAGCGCGACCCGAAGAAGATGCTGGCGCCGCTGGAGGAGCGAGAGGGCTAAACTCTCCGCGCACTAACCAATCTCCGTCATTCCGGACGCGCGGAGCGCGATCCGGAACCCAGGGGCAAGCGCGGCGTTCCACGATCCCCTGGCTTCCGGGTTCCGCCTACGGCGGCCCCGGAATGACGGATGGTGCTGATCATTGCGCAAATTCGAGCGGGTCTTAGTAGGTGACGCTCTCCTCCTTGTTGCCGTCCGTATCCCAGAACTGCCATTCGCCAATTTCTACACCGTCCTCATACTGACCCAGCGCGGCAAGCTGACCGTTCGCGTGAAAATCACGCCACGCGCCACGCGCGAGCCCATCCTCGTACGTCCCCTCGGACTTGAGCACACCTGATGGATAGTAAGCCTGATACAAGCCGTGTCGAATCCAGCGCGTTCCATCTTCCGAAAGGTAACGGGTGTAGCGGCATCGAATCTCGCCGCTTTCATAAGGGATTTCTGCTATGTGCAGCTTGCTCAATACAGAAGTCCTACTACGATTATCCTAGGCGCCAGCGGGACGAGCCGGCGGTCGATATTTGCCTCACACCTTATACGTCACGCTGATCCCCTTCAGCTCCGTGTATTTCTCCAGCGCGTGGAGCGAGCGGTCGCGGCCGAAGCCGCTTTGTTTGGCGCCGCCGAAGGGCACGGTGATGTCGCACGCGTCCCAGCCATTGATCCACACCAGGCCTGAGCGCAGCTTGCGCGAAACGCGGTGGGCGCGGGAGATGTTGGCGGTCCATAGGCCGGAGGCTAGGCCGTAAACCGTGTCGTTGGCGATGCGCACGGCTTCGTCCTCGTCCTTGAAGGCGATCACGCCGAGCACCGGGCCGAACACCTCCTCGCGCGCCAGCGTGTGCGTGTTCAGCACATTATCGAACACAGTGGGCTCAACATAATAGCCGCCACTTTCGGCACGCACGCGCTTGCCGCCGAGCGACAACTTCGCGCCTTCCTTCTGCGCGACATCGACATAGGAGAGCACGCGCTTCATCTGACCCTCGGTGACCAAGGCGCCGGCGGTGCTCGCGGGATCGAGCGGATCGCCGGGCATGTACGCGCCGGCGCGAGCCAACACTTTCTCCACGAAGGCGTCCTTGATGCTCGCCTCCACCAGCAGCCGCGAGGCGGCGTTGCAGACTTCGCCCTGGTTGAAGAAAATGCCCCACGCGGCGGCGTCGGCGGCTTCATCGAGATTTTCCGCGTCGGCGAACACGATCTGCGGGCTCTTGCCGCCGAGTTCCAGTGACACGCGCTTCAGGTTGCTCTCGCCGGCATAGACCATGAGCTTGCGGCCCACTTCGCCCGAGCCCGTGAACGCGATCAAATCCACATCCATGTGCCGCGCCAGCGCCTGGCCCGCGCTTTCCCCGAACCCGGGCACCACGTTGAGCACGCCCGGCGGCACGCCCGCTTCAAGCGCGAGTTCGCCTAGCTTCAGCGCCGTCAGCGGCGATTGCTCGGCGGGCTTGAGCACGATGGAATTGCCGGCGGCGAGCGCGGGCCCGACTTTCCAGCACGCCATGTGCAGCGGGAAATTCCACGGGATGATCGCGCCGACCACGCCCAGCGGCTCGCGCACGATGAAGGAAAGCCGCTCGGCCGGCGTCGTCGCCACCTCGCCATAGACCTTGTCGAGCGCCTCGGCGTACCAGCGGATCGAATTGACGGCGCTGGCGATGTCGAAGCCGCGCGAATCCCGGATCGGCTTGCCCATGTCCAGCGTTTCCATGAGCGCCAGATCCTCGAAATCGCGCTCCATCAATTCCGCGAGGCGGAACATGATCTTCTTCTTCTCGCGCGGGGGCTTGCCTCGCCAGCGGCCATCCTCGAAAGACGCACGCGCGGCTTTGACGGCGGCGTCGATGTCGGCGGGCCCGCACTCGGCGACCTGGTTCAGCACCGTGCCGTCGCGCGGGGTGGTGTTGGGGAAGGTCTTGCCGGATTGTGCCGGTACGAGCTTGCCGTCAATGACCGCAAGGCCCGGAAGGGCGAGCGTAGCGGCGCGGTCGAGGTTTTGTTGTAGGGTCATGGGCGCGCTTTTCGCGCCGCGCCGGGAAAAAAGCCAGCCCCCGGAGCGCCGGCGCCCTCGCCGGCAAACAATGTTGCTGCCGCGTCGACGGCGGTGTGTCCGCAACGCCGTGTGCCGGCGAGGGCGCCGGCGCTCCAGGTTTTCCCCATGGACCGGCCGCGCGCTAGTCGGCATGCTCGGTTTTGGTGGTCGGTGCGCGGGGCCGAACGGGGGACGATATGGCAAAACCTATGCTGGCGCTCATTTTTGCCGCACTCGCGCTCGCAGCCTGCACCCAGCCTGCGGCGGCGCCGCGCGCGCAATACGACCCCACCATCACCCGCGATGAATACGGCGTCCCCACCGTGCACGGCGCCACTGACGCCGAGGCGGCCTATGGGATCGGCTACGCCCATGCCCAGGATAATTTCGGAACCATCCAGCTCGTGGTGCTCGCCTCGCGCGGCAAGCTTGGCGCCCATCTCGGGCGCGAGGGCGCGAAGTCTGATTTCCTTTGGCATTTGCTGGGCGTGCGCGAAAGTATCGCGGCGGGGTATGAGCGCGACCTCACGTCGGAATTTCGCGAAATTCTCGAGGGCTACGCCGCCGGCCTTGCGGCTTACGGCGCCGAGCACCCCGACGAAGTGCTGCCAGAGGCGCGCAATCCCACAGGGCGCGATGTCGCGGCGGGTTCGGCGCTGACGCTGCCCTTGTTTTGGGGATTTGAGCGCGTGCTGGGGCGCGTGGTCGATAAAGCCGGGCGCCCCTGCGCCGTGCAGGAAGCCAGCGCGGAATCGATCGACTGGGGCTCGAACGCATTTGCGGTTGCGCCCGCGCGCTCGTCCGATGGGCACACCCGCCTGATCGTCAATTCACACCAGCCATGGGCGGGCCCTGTGGCGTGGTACGAGGCCGGCGTCGAGAGCGACACGGGCTGGCGCATGCATGGCGGGCTGTTCCCCGGCTCGCCGTTTCCAGTGCTGGGAACCAACGGCGTGCTAGGCTTTGCGGCTACCGTGAATCTGCCCGACCTCGCCGACATCTATCGCCTCACCACCGACGACGCCCATCGCGGCCAGTATTTCTACGACGGCGCGTGGCGGCGTTTCGAGACCCGCACCATCTGGCTCGGCGTGAAGATGGGCTGGTTCACCATCCCCGTGCCGCGCACGCTGCGGTACAGCGTGCATGGGCCCGCGTTCGAGACCGCCGATGGCTGGGTGGCCGTGCGTTATGCCGGCGCCGGCGAAATCCGCGCCATGGAGCAATTCTACCGCATGGGCCGCGCGCAGAATTACAATGAGTGGCGCGAGGCGATGGCGATGCGCGCGATCCCCTCGTTCAATTTCATGTACGCCGACCGCACCGGGCATATCGCCTATCTTTACAACGCCATCCTGCCGCGGCGCGCCGAGGGTTACGATTGGTCGGGCTGCGTGCCGGGCGATGCCAGCGCCAATGTGTGGGCGATGGACGATCGGTTCGACGCGCCGGAGATCGTCGCGCCGCGCTCGGGCTGGCTTGCCAGCAGCAACGGCGCGCCCTGGTACGTCACCGACGAGAGCGCCAATATCGGCCCCGCCGCTTTCCCCGACGCCGCGCCCTTTATCGAAACCTACGTCACCAATCGCGGCTATCGCGCGGTGGAGATACTGTCGCCCTTGCGCACGATAAGCGACGCGCAATTGCTGGCGACGAAATTCGATGTGACCTCGAGCGAGCGCTCGCGCACGGTGGAGATGGTGAACCACATCCTCGCCGCCGATTCCGAGGACGACGCCGAACTCGCCGAGATACAGGCGCTGTTGCGCGGCTGGGATCGCCGCGCCGCCAACGACAGCCCCGCCGCCGCGCTCGTGGGCATGGCGTTTATCCCGCTCTACAACGCGGTGCGCGTGGACCGCCCCGTACCCGATCCGCTGACCACGGCGCGGCAAGCGGCCGCGCATCTGCGCACACATTTCGGCCGCCTCGACCCACCGCTGGGAGAGGTGCTGCGGCTGCGGCGGGGCGATGTCGACCTGCCGCTGGAAGGCGCGCCGGATGTGTTGCGCGCGCTCCGCTGGCAAGACGATCCAGATGGGCGGTTGCGCGCCGATTTCGGCGATGGGCTGATGATGGTGATGGATTGGGCGCCGGATGGGGCGCTTTCAACGCGCGTCATCCACCAATGGGGCCAGAGCGAAAACGCCGACAGCGCACACCATGCGGACCAGGCGCCGTTGTTTGCGCGAAGGGAGTGGCGGCGCATCGAGATGAGATAAGCGTCCTTCTCCCCTTGAGGGGAGAAGGTGGCAGCGAAGCTGACGGATGAGGGGGCTTGCACGACTGGGGAGGTACAACATTTGCACTGTACCCGGAAACGCAGAAATCCCCTCATCCGGCCCTTCGGGCCACCTTCTCCCCTTGAGGGGAGAAGGGCCGCTCCTCACCGCCCGTTCAGCGTCCAATCGTAGCCGTGCCCCGCGATCCGCGTCGCGCCGGCCAAACGCTGCGCCAGCTCCGGCGCCGCATAGCGCCGCAGATGTGCGATGACGTTTGCATCCGATCCGCCAAAGTCAGCGCGGAACCAGCGATAGATGCTGGACACGCGTGGTGAGCCGTTTGCGGCCACGCTGACCCCGCGCGGATGGTTCACGTAGGCGCGCGCCGCGGCGTCGAGATCGGCATCGAGCGTCTCCGCGCGCCAGGCGCGCGGCATGAGATTGGGGCAGCCGATAGAGGCGCAATTGATCGCATAGTGCACGCGCGGGTCACGGAATGTCGGGCGCAGAATGGTGTTCTCGATATCATCGAGCGAAAGCCGGCGGCCCTCCACAGTGACGCGCCTGGTGCGCCACGGCCCAATCAAAGCGCGCGGATCGAGACCCGTTCCTTCGCTGCGAATGTCGCGGATGGAAGCAATTGGGTAGCGCTCGAGCACGACCTGCAGAGTCACGGCGTTGTAGAGATTGACCCAATAAGCAAAGGCGCGGTCGCGGGCAAAGGTCGAGGTGGGCTGCTGGGCCAGGTCGGTGACATAGGCGTCGAGCGCCGCGCGGTCGGACTGGCTGGCGCTCCAGCGGGCGTAGTCGACGCGGTTGATTCCATCGGCGCTGGCCGCGACGTAGCGCGCCAGCAATGTGTCGTAAGCCGCATCGTCGGCTGCGGCAGGCGCCGCTGACAAGAACAGGGCCGCAAGGGCCATTAGGAAGGAGCGCATGTTCACCTCGTGCGCTGCGTATACGGCCAATTCAGGTCGGCGGTTGCAGGTTCGGCTGCAGCGCGATGCTCGCTGGCGGCGCCCCCGAGTGCACTCTACGCAAAAGCGCCGTCATTCCGGGCGCGCGGAGCGCGAACCCAGGGGCCACGGCCGCGTCCTACGATCCCCTGGGTTCCGGGTTCTCGGCCAGCGCCGAGCCCCGGAATGACGGAACGCATTGTGCTTGAAGGGTGTTGTGCTTGCACACGCTGTGATCAACAATTAGCCATGCCGCTATCAAATTCGCTCGATTCCTTTTGGATGCCGTTCACGCCCAACCGGGCGTTCAAGGCCGACCCGCGCATGATCGTGCGCGCCGAGGGCATGCATTATTACACGCCGGACGGACGCGCCGTGCTCGACGGCACGGCCGGCCTCTGGTGCAGCGCCGCCGGCCACGGCCGTCCGCGCATTGTCCAGGCTATCCAGCGCGCGGCGGCGGAGTTGGATTATTCCACAACGTTCAATCTCGGACACCCGATGGCGTTCGAGTTCGCCAACCGCTTGGGCCAAATCCTGCCCATGGGTCTCGACCGCATCTTCTTCACCAATTCCGGCAGCGAAAGCGCCGACACCGCCCTGAAGATCGCGCTGGCCTACCAGAAGGCGCGCGGCAAGCCGGGCAAGTTCCGCCTGATCGGGCGCGAGCGGGGCTATCACGGGACCAATTTCGGCGGCATTTCCGTTGGCGGCATCGTCCGCAACCGCATGACGTTCGGGCCGATGGTGGCCGGCGTCGATCACCTGCCGCACACGCTCGACATCGCCCGCAACGCCTTCTCGCGCGGCGAACCGCCGCACGGGATCGAATATGCCGATGCGCTCGAGCGCATCGTGGCGCTGCACGACGCTTCAACCATTGCCGCGGTGATGGTCGAGCCAGTGGCGGGCTCCACCGGCGTAATCATGCCGCCCAAGGGCTATCTGAAACGCTTGCGCGAACTCTGCAGCAAGCATGACATTCTGCTGATCTTCGACGAAGTGATCACCGGCTTCGGGAGGCTGGGCGCGTCGTTCGCTTCCCACTATTTCGACGTCAAGCCCGACATCCTCACCATGGCCAAAGGCATCACCAACGCCGCCGTTCCAATGGGCGCGGTCGCCGCCTCGCGCGAGATCTATGATACGATCCTGGCCAACAGCGACACGCCGATCGAATTGTTCCACGGCTACACCACAAGCGGCCATCCCCTGGCCTGCGCAGCGGGGCTGGCGACGCTCGACACCTTCCGCGAGGAAGGTCTGTTCGAGCGCGCCGCTGAGCTCGCCCCCTATTGGGAAGACGCGATGCACTCCCTGCGCGATGCGCCGCACGTGATCGACATTCGCAATCTAGGCCTGATCGGCGGCATCGAACTCGAACCGCGCCCAGGTGCTGCCACGCAGCGCGCGCTGGAGGCGTTCAAGCTCTGCTTCGATCGCGGCGTGCTGATCCGCGTCACCGGCGACATCATGGCGTTTTCCCCGCCGCTGATCATCGAGAAAAGCCAGATCGATCAGATCGTGGATACGGTTCGGGCTGCGTTGCGGGAGATTTCGTGAGCTGGCCTCCCGACAATTTGATGGCCGCGCTTGAAGGCATCGCTAAGTTCCACGACGCGGCCGACATTGTGGCGGCCATCGATTTCATGGACACCTCCGAGGAACTCTATCTCCGCTGGAACGGCGCCTTTGTACGACGCCGCTGGTTCGCCGAGCGATTCAGCGCTGACCAGCAGGCGGCGCTTGCCGACTTTGACGCATTCTTCCAAGCCCTGTCCGCCAAGTACAATAAGCTCCCTCCAATACGGAAATTCATGACCTCTCGCGATGGACGGGAGCTTTCCGCGCGTGCGGCCCAGCTATTGCACGTGCTCAATGTGCATGACGCATGATCCTCCTCGCCGCCCTCCTCCTCTCCGCCGCGCTGTTCGCGCTGCTCTGGCTCCTCAGCGTGCGCCTCAAGGATCCGAGCTTCGTCGACGCATGGTGGGGCTTCGGCGTGGTGGTGCTGGCCTGGACTACGTGGGCGCTGAGTGCGCGCGACAACGCTCACGCCGATCACCTCGTCAGCCTTGCCAGCTTGTGGGGTTTGCGGCTCGGCATCCATCTGCTGCTGCGCTGGCGCAAATACGGGCCGGACCGTCGCTATGCGGCGCTGGCGAGGCAAGCGCACGACGAGCACGGCCTCGACTTCGCGCGCTTTTCGCTGCTGTGGGTGTTCGCGCCGCAATGGGCGCTGCAATTCATCGTCGCGCTGCCAGTGATGCTCGGGCAATTGCCGGCAACGACGGAGCGCGGTTTGCTCGACAGCGCCGGCTGGTTCATCGCCGCGTTCGGGATCGTCTATGAGATGATCGCCGATTGGCAGCTCGCGCAGTTT
>JAKFYF010000301.1 GCA_021731005.1 Hyphomonadaceae bacterium | reverse complement strand
AGGAAGCAGGATGGCGCAGCTGAAATACAGCGCCGGACAGCGCGTTGACGTGCTGCGCGGCGCCGGCTTTGCCGTGCCCGCGGGCTCGTACCGGGTCGTCGGCGCGCTGCCGCGCGGGGACGGCCCCCAGCAATACCGGGTCAGGAACGACAACGAGATGTTCGACCGCATTGTCGATGAGGCTCGCCTCGAAGCGAGCGTGTTTTGAACATGCGCCGCGGCGCTCCTCCCCCCGATGCGCCCCCGCGCGTGGCCGCGCGCACGCTGCGCGTCCGCCCCGCGCAAGAGCACCTGGTGCGCCGGCTCGGGCAGGCTTTGGTGCTGCAATGGGATGCACTCTCCGACGAGATGCAAGATCTGCTGATTGACCAGGCGGTGACGGTGGACGATCCCGGCGGCGCGACCGCCGAGGAAGTCGAGAGCTTCGTGCGTACGGTGACCACCATGGCGCTGAAGCCGAAGCCGCAGGCGGAGGAGACGCCGCTGGTGGAGTAGTGCGGTCGCGCGCTAGCACCCCATTGAAGTCGACGGACCTTCCCATGGCGGCGCCGAGCAGGCCGCGTTCGACGCGAAGCGCAGCGCCGATCTCGAAAGCTGGGGCTGGCGCGTGGCGCGGATCGCCAACGCCGACGTTTATGCTGGCGGGGATGGCTTGTACGAATTTCTGGAGCGCGCACTGAACGCCCCTTCGCCCCGCGAGGGGGAGAAGGTTAGGGCGCCCACCTCGCCCCCGCGAGGGGGAGAGGTCGCTTCGAACTTGTTCGAAGCGCGTGAGGGGGCGTGGTTCAGGGTAAGGCGCGCCGGGAGATGCCGCGCTCAACGCGGAAACTCCCACCCTCATCCGGCCCTCCGGGCCACCTTCTCCCGCCCATGCGGGAGAAGGGGCGTGCTGGGGCGGGGTGTTGTACACCCCCCAGGCCCCCGCCGTCATTCCGGGATCGCGGAGCGATGCCCGGAGCCCAGGGGTAGTGTGTGTCCCCACGGGCTTTTTTCTCAGCGCGCGACTTGCCAAACTGGTGTGAACTTATTGGATGCCGCAAGCTGTGATATGCACACTAGGCCAAAGATGAGCGGCAGAAGCCATTCGCCCACTATTACGTAGAAGATGGCTAGTCCTGGCGGCTTGCCCGTGCGCTTGGCTTCCTCAATGAGAGATGCCTTCGCCTTGTGTTGAATGTTGGCAGTCCCGTTGACCACGGAGTTCTCTTCTTCGAACCTAGACTCCAGCTGGGCGTAACTCCTGCGGGCCTGCGCAAGCTGACTCTCCTTGAGGCTATATTCGGGATGCCCCGGTACCATGCGGGCGAGGACTGCTTCCAACCGGCCTGCCTCAGCTTGTTGGTGGTCGCGCTCATGCCTCAGCAGCGTCAACGAAGAACGCGCCGTTTCGACGAGGTCGAGCATGCGGTGCTGCACGCGCGGGTCGGCGTCTTCGAGGCCGGCCAATATTTCAGAGCGTTCCGATGCGGCGTCGTTGATCCGTTTTGTCAAATCGAGTCCGCGCAGAAAGCAATGGAAGACGAGGGCGCTGACGTAGAAAAGCAATGCATGAAAGATCGCGAAGTACAAAACTTCGCGGGGCATCCTGGCCCCAAGGAAAGTCACTCCGTCAGTTTCTATCGCAAAATGCAGCAACAAGAAAGACAAGGCCGGACAACAGCACGACGTTGCGCCGGACTTTTTCCGTCGGCGTTAAACTGTTTAAGACGGCATCATAGTTGGCCACAAGCTTCCTCAGGGTAACGAGAATCCAGTTCGGAGAGCTTGTCGAGTGGTCGCGGTTTGCTGTCTGTGGATGTTGCGCTATCGAAAAAATAGTGCGCCTACGGTCCCCTTTTTCTCCGTCCCCGATACGCGTTCTTCCGCCCCGCCGGCGCCGGCGCTTTCCCAGCACTTTCCCGCATCTTCGCCTCCACGCCCGCGCTAACGTCGGCTTGCCTCGCCAGCGGATCGTCCGCGATCAGCAGTTCGGTTTCCTGCAAGCGCTTGATCTCATCGCGCAAACGCGCGGCGGTTTCGAATTCGAGATCGGCGGCGGCTTCGCGCATTTGCTTTTCGAGGTCGGCGATGACGGTTTTTATGTTGTGGCCGAGGAAGGGGGCGGAATCTTCCCTCACGCCACGCCCGCGCTTGTCGCCGCCAGCGCCGCGTTTCCACGCCATCGGATCCCTTGGATCGATGGTGAGCGAATCTTTTTCGTACACGCTGTCGAGAATATCCTTGATCTGGCTCTTGATGCTTTGCGGCGTGATGTTGTTGGCGAGATTGAAGGCGTGCTGTTTTTCGCGCCGGCGCTGGGTTTCGGCCATGGCGCGTTCCATGCTGCCGGTGATGCGGTCGGCGTAGAGGATCACTTTGCCGTCGATGTTGCGGGCGGCGCGGCCGATGGTTTGCACCAGCGAGGTTTCCGAGCGCAGGAAGCCTTCCTTGTCGGCGTCGAGGATCGCCACCAAGCCGCATTCGGGAATGTCGAGCCCCTCGCGCAACAGATTGATGCCGACCAGCACGTCGAACGCGCCGAGCCGCAAATCACGGATGATCTCGATGCGTTCGACCGTGTCGATGTCGCTGTGCATGTAGCGCACGCGCACGCCTTGCTCGTGCATGTACTCGGTCAAATCCTCGGCCATGCGCTTGGTCAGCACGGTGACGAGTGAGCGATAATTCTGCTTCGCCTTCTCTTTCACCTCGGCGATCACGTCATCGACCTGGGAGTGCCCGTGCGCTTGTACAGGACGCACTTCCACGGGCGGATCGATCAGCCCGGTGGGGCGGATCACTTGTTCGGCGAACACGCCGCCGGTGCGTTGCATCTCCCAATTGCCGGGCGTGGCGCTGACGCTGATCGTTTGCGGCCGCATGGCGTCCCATTCCTCGAATTTGAGCGGGCGATTGTCCATGCAGGAGGGGAGGCGGAAGCCATAGTCCGACAGCGTCTTCTTGCGGTTGAAGTCGCCGCGGAACATGCCCCCAATTTGGGGGATGGTGACGTGGCTTTCGTCGACGAACACCAGCGCGTTATCGGGGATATATTCGAACAAGGTTGGCGGCGGCTCGCCGGGGCGGCGCCCGGTGAGGTAGCGCGAATAATTCTCGATGCCGGCACAGGAGCCGGTCGCCAGCATCATCTCCATGTCGAAGCCGCAGCGCTGCTCCAGGCGCTGCGCTTCCAGGAGTTTTCCTTCTTCGCGGAATTGCGCCAGCCGCGCCTTGAGCTCTTCCTTGATCTGGTCGACGGCCTGATTGAGCGTCATGCGCGGCGTGACATAGTGCGAATTGGAATAGATTTTGATCGCCTCCATCTCGCTGACCTTGCGCCCCGTGAGCGGATCGAACTCGGTGATGCTCTCGAGTTCATCGCCGAAGAACGAGAAGCGCCAGGCGCGATCTTCCAAGTGCGCTGGCCACAGCTCCACCGTATCGCCGCGCACCCGGAACATGCCGCGCGCGAAGGTCGCGTCGTTGCGTTTGTAGTGCAGCGCGACGAGGTTGCGGATCAGGTCCTGCGTGTCCATCGCCTCGCCGATTTTCACGGTGAAGGTCATGGACGTGTAGGTTTCCACCGAGCCGATGCCGTAAATGCAGCTCACGCTGGCGACGATGATGACATCGTCGCGCTCCAGGATCGCGCGCGTGGCGGCGTGGCGCATGCGATCGATCTGTTCGTTGATGTTGGATTCTTTTTCGATGTAGGTGTCGGTGCGCGGCACGTACGCTTCCGGCTGGTAATAATCGTAGTAGGAAACGAAGTACTCGACCGCGTTTTCGGGAAAGAATTGCCGGAACTCGCCGTACAGCTGCGCCGCCAGCGTCTTGTTGGGCGCCAGGATCAGCGCCGGGCGCTGCGCGCGCTCGATCACTTGCGCCATGGTGAAAGTCTTGCCCGAGCCGGTGACGCCCAAGAGCACCTGGTCCTGCTCGCGGCCTTCCAGGCCGGCCATCAGGTCGGCGATGGCCGTTGGCTGGTCGCCGGCTGGCTCGTACTCGCTCACCAGCTTGAACGCCCGCCCGCCCTCGAGTTTTTCCCACGCCCGCTCGGGCCGGTGCGGCGTCCAGATGGCGGTGGTCGCGTCAAAAATGGCGGAAGCTTCGGCGACGCCAGTCGGGCGGGAGCGGGGCATTGGATCAATTTAGGGAAGCTGGCGCGGCGCGCCAGGAACTTCCCGCCGACTTATCTCCCCAGCTTGGGGAAAACGCCACAATTGATCACGATGTCGTTATTTAGGGGTGGATATCCCAGTTTGTTCCGTGCGGATTCGACACAGCTGCCTGCAGAAATGCGACGAACGCCGCATCCGGCCCTTGCCTTGGTTAAAATGTGTCGTAAGCGTAGCCGCAGCATGGCGGGAGTCGACGCCGGGCCTCGGCTCGGTCGTCCTTGGCGGGGCGACCCCTTCCGCAAAGCGGTCCTGACGAATGTCCGTCAGGGCAACAATGAAGAAGGTCGTCGAGCGGTTTCGGCGATTGGCCCGGCGCTCTTAGGGGGTTCGAATGTTCAGTAAGAAAACTCAAAACGGACAACGCAAGTCGCTTCTGGCTGGGGCATCGGTGCTTGCGGCGGCCGCGGCGGCCATGAGCGGCGCGCCGGCGTTCGCGCAGGATGCGGACACGGAAGAAGATGTGATCGTGGTTACGGGTTCGCGCATTCCGCAGCCGAATTTGACGGGCACGAGCCCGGTTACGCAGGTGACGTCTGAGGACATCACCACGCAGGGCGTTACACGGGTCGAAGACCTGACGAACCAGCTGCCGCAAGTGTTCGCGGCGCAAGGCTCGAACATCTCCAACGGCGCGTCGGGCACCGCAACGGTCAATCTCAGAAATCTCGGCGCTGCGCGCACGCTTGTGCTGATTGACGGGCGGCGGGTTCCTTACGGCTCGGGTTTCAGTTCAGCGGCCGACCTCAACACCATCCCGGGCCCCTTGGTTGAGCGCGTCGAAGTGCTCACCGGCGGCGCATCGGCCGTGTATGGGTCTGACGCAGTCGCCGGCGTCGTCAATTTCATCATGCGCGACGATTTTGAAGGCGTGAAGCTTGATGCGCAGTACGGCTATTACCAGCACAGCAACGATTCTGACCAGGGCAACATTCGCAGTGTGATCGCGGCGCGCGCGGCGACCAACCCCGCACAGTTTGCGCTCCCTGACGACAATGTAGACGACGGCTTCAGCCGCGAAATCACGGCCGTGTTTGGCGCGTCGTCGCCGGATGGCAAGGGTAACGTCACGGCGTACCTCGGGTATCGGAACAATGATCTTGTTCTGCAGCGTGATCGCGATTTCTCTGCGTGCGCGACCGGCGCGCCTGCTGGCGCCAGCTTTACGTGCGGCGGCTCGGGTACCGCATCGCCAGCGCAGATTGGCGATTTGGGCAATTTTCCAGGCGTGAACGTTCGCGGCCTGACAGATCCGACGAAGGCGTTTGACGCTGTGACCAACCCGTTCCTGCCCGGCACCAGCATTTGCGAGCAGGCCGGCGCTGCTGCGAATAATTGCGGCGGACAGTATACGCCCACCGGCGGCACCAACACCTTCCGGCGGTTTGTGAATGCGACCGACCAATATAACTTCGCGCCAACCAATTATTATCAGCGGCCGGATGAGCGCTACACCATGGGCGCCTTTGCGCACTATGAGATTAACCCAAGGGCGGAAGTCTATGCCCAGATAATGCACTCGGACTACAATTCGGTTGCGCAGATCGCACCGTCTGGAAACTTCGGTAACACTGGATCGATCAATTGCGACAACCCATTGCTGTCGGCGCAGCAGGTCGACTTGTTGTGCAACGGGTTCATGCTTGATGCGAACAATGTTATGTTTGGCCCGTTTGACGGCACGCTGGTGCAGCCCGATCCAGACGGACCGCGCCTGCCAGGCAAGGATGGGATCCTGTTCGACGACCCGCTGACGCTGAAGATCGATGAAGGTGCAGACGACACCGGCATTGCCGTAGCGTCCGGCGTTGACCCGGACGGCCCAGGCCCGCTGACCGCGGCGGACAACCCAAATCCTGATCGGACAGTTGCTGATACCGACCCGGCGACGCCTGGAAACCAAGGGAATGCGCCGATCTATGTGCTTCGCCGCAACACCGAGGGTGGCGGTCGTCAATCAGATCTCCGCTACGAAAACTATCGTATGGTGCTCGGCGTTCGCGGTGAGCTGACCGAAGGGTGGGACTACGATGTTTTCGGCTCGTACGGACACAACCAGTTCGCACTCAGCCAGCGGAACGATTTTTCTGTGACGCGATTGGCGCGCGCTCTAAATGTGGTCAACAATGGGCCTGATGGGATCCTGGTTGATGACCCGTTGACCCTCGCAGTCGACGAATCAGCAGACAATGCCCCGATATGCCAATCCGTGGTCGATGGGTCCGACCCTGCGTGTGTGCCGTGGAATATCTTCACGACGGTCCCGGTAAGTCAGGCGGCGCTCAACTATCTGCAGATTGCTGAGCTTTCCCAGGCTGAGATCTTGCAGCAGGTGATCGGCGGAAGCGTCACGGGCGACACCGGGTTCGGCCTCCCAAGCGCCGAGTCGAATATTCAAGCCTCATTTGGCCTTGAGTATCGCCGTGACGAATTGAACTACCTCGTGGACGCCACGGTTCAGTCGGGCGACGGCGCTGGCTTTGGCGCGACCCAGCCCCTCGCAGGTGTCTCGGATGTGTTTGAGTTGTTCGGTGAGGCGCGGATCCCGGTCATCGAAGGTGCGGCCTTTGCGGATCTGTTTGCGATCGATCTGGCCTATCGCTACTCGGATTATTCTAGCGGCGTCACTACAGACACCTACAAGATCGGTGCAGAATGGGCGCCGGTGGAAGACGTGCGTTTCCGTGCGAGCCTGCAGCAGGCGGTCCGAGCAGCCAATATCATCGAGCAGTTTGCCGCTCAAAACGTCGGATTGTTCAACATGGCCTTCGACCCATGCGACGCCCCTGCGAACGGCAATAATCCGAACGCTGCGATCGGCGCCAATTGCATCGGCACAGCACCCCACCAGGTGACCGCGGGCCAGTCGGCAGGCGGCGCCTTGAATAGCCCTGCCGGGCAGTATAACGCCCTGTTTGGCGGCAACCCAAATGTGTCGCCCGAGGAAGCTGAAACCAGGACGTTCGGCGTAGTGTTCCAGCCTGATTTCATCCCCGGGCTCAACATCACGGTCGACTACTTTGATATCGAGATAGTCGGGCTGATTTCTGTCGTGGGCGCCGCTTCTGTCGTCAACGATTGTTACTCAACCGGTAATGCGGCTTCTTGCTCAAAGATATTCCGTGCGCCTGGAACTGGCCAATTGTGGCTTGGCGCTTCGCAGGTTCTCGATCTCAACACGAATATCGGCGGCTTGACTTCGAAAGGCTACGATATCAACGCCAACTATCAGTTCGATATTGGCAGTGCTGGGTCAATTGGGCTGCAATTGATCGGAACCTTCGTGACCGAGGGCATCACCGATCCTGGCGCCGCAACCGGGCAGGCGGCGTACGACTGCGTTGGGCTTCACGGCCAGGGTTGCGGTGTGCCGACGCCTGAGTGGCGGCATCGGTTCCGCGCTTCTTGGGAGACCCCGTGGGAACTGGATCTCACGGCGACGTGGCGGCACATTGGGGAGGCCGCGTTGGCCAACGCAACTGGCGCTTTGATACCGGGACGCATCGACTCAGTAATCGACGCTGAAAACTACCTCGATCTCGCGGGCAATTATTCGGTGTTCGAGAACACGAGATTGCGGTTTGGCGTCAACAACGTGCTCGACAACGATCCGCCGATCATGGACACGAATATCCAGCCAGGCACCCTTGGTAACGGCAACACCTACCCGCAAATGTACGACTCGTTGGGCCGGTGGATCTTCATTGGCGCCACGGTCGAATTCTAGTCGACGGCCATTTGCTACGATAAGATTGGCGGCGGGCCCATGGCCCGCCGCCTTTTTTTTGATATGGCCGCACTTCGAGACCTTCTGATCCGCGCTTCGCAGCTTCGCGAGCGGAGGCGTTACGCCGAGGCCGCGGCGCTCTACGAAGAGGTGGTGGCCGCCGCGCCTCTGCTCGCGACCGAATGGTACAATCTCGGCTTTTGTCGCCGAATGTCAGGTGGATTTGACGAGGCGCTGGCAGCGTACGGGCAGGCCATCCAGCTTGGCGTGTCCGAGCCAGAAGAGGCGCACCTCAACCGGGGCGTCATCTTCGCGGACCACCTACTCCGCCCGGAGCTCGCCGAAGCAGAGTACAACCGAGCCCTGACGTTCAACGCGAACTATTGCCCCGCGCTTCTGAATCTAGCCAATCTTGCCGAAGATCGAGGAGATCGAGCCCAGGCGTTGGAACTCTATCGCCGCGTGCTTGCCCTGGATCCCGAGCATTGGCTTGCGCTCGCGCGCTATGGGAAACTGCAACCTGATCCGGCAGCCCCCGACCTTCTTGCGCGCATCGAATACGCGGCGAAGCGCACGGATTTAGGTCCGGAGGATCGGGCCAATCTTTACTTCGCCCTGGGCGATGTTTGCGACAAGGCTGGCGCCTTCGACCTCGCCTTCGACGCGTACGAGCAAGCGAACGCCTTCAGCAGGGCTTCCTCTGACGCACGCTACGACCGCACGGCGGCCGAAGCGCTTGTCGATCAGATTATTGAAGTGTTTTCGGAGGTCTCGTCGCCGCCGGAAACCCCCGGCTGGGCCCCGATTTTCATCTGCGGCATGTTTCGCTCGGGATCGACGTTGGCGGAGCAAATGCTCGCGGGTCATCCGCGGATAAGCCCCGGCGGAGAAATAGGCCTCATTCCCGCCCTGGTGCACGAGAGGCTGACGCCGTTTCCTGACAAGGCCGCAAGCGCCGAAGGCGCGGTTTTCTCATCCCTGGCGGCAGAATATGTCCGGCGTCTGAGGCGCCTCTTTCCCAGCGCCGATCTTGTGACTGATAAATGGCTCGGCAACTATTTGTATGCTGGGCTTATCAAACGCATGTTCCCCTCGGCCAAGATCGTCCACACCGTCCGCCACCCACTGGACAATGTATTGTCCGTGTTCTTTCTACACCTCGACGCCAGCCTCGGCTACGCCGTCGACCTCATGGATGCCGCCCATCAGCTTCGCCTTTCGCGCCGTCTGATGGCGCACTGGCGCCGCTTGTATCCCGGCGACGTGATCGAATTTCGTTACGATGAGTTCGTCGACGAGCCGCGCGAGACGGCGCGGGCGCTAACCAAGGCATTGGGACTTGAGTGGGATGAAGAGTGCCTGGCCATTCAACGCCGCACCAATACGGTCAAGACCGCCAGCGTGTGGCAAGTGCGCCAGCCGCTCTATGCGACATCCTCCGGGCGTTGGCGGAACTATTCGCGCCACCTGGAAGAAGTGCGGTCTTACCTTGCCGACCTGCTGTAAGGAACTCAGTCCTCGGCGTTGAACCGCTTCAGCGCGTTCAGTAATTCAGTCGTCAGTTCACGTTCGCCCTCGCTCAGGAGCGGGTTCCAAACGTCGAATATCATGACCACGCGCGGCTCGTCGCTATCGTTCCATGCTTCGTGTTCGATGGTGTCGTCAAAAACAAAAGCCTCGCCCATGCTCCATTCGCGAGTTTCGTTGCCGACCCGGAAACCGCATTGCCCCGGCAGGATAAGCGGAAGGTGGGTCAGCAGGCGGATATTGGTGGAGCCGGTGTGCGGAGGGATGCGCGTCTTGGGGCTCAGCACCGAGAAAACCACGGTTGGCGCGAGACCTGACTGGCGCGCGAGCGGCAATTCGTCGAGCATGGCGGATGTGTTGGGGCATTTCGCGCAGACGTCGTCTTGGCGTTGGCCGTCCCGCCACAGATAGAGGGTGCTCCAAAGCTTCGAATGGTTGAGTTCGACCCATTGGTTTACCGGCGCGTCGGGCGGCATCTGGATATAGGGCGCGAACTTGTCCCAATCGTTGCGCAAAACAATTTCGAGTTCGGCGCGGACGGCGTCCGTTGCCGCCTCAAGGGTCTCAAGCCAGGGAAACAGTTTGCGCTCGTAGAATGGAATGGCAGGTAAACGCGGATAGTAAAACAACAGCGGATCATGAACTTGGCGGGACTTCACGCCGGCGAGAATTTCGAGGCTTTCCTCGAAGCGCGCTAAGTTTTCGTGTGCGTGGCGAGTTCGAATGCCCGCGGTGGCGCTTTGTAGGTGTTCTGCAAGAGCTCTCGAATATTCTGCAACGCACGTTTTCGCGTGCTCAAACGCAGCGCGCTGGGCCGGAGGCAGGCGTTCGGGCGCGGGGGCGATCTTGAGCGCGTTCTTGTAGGTGCGCGCGGCCACCTTGGGTTTGCCGATTTTCTCGAAAAGCGCGCCCTTGGAAAGCAGGGCCAAGAAGAAATAGGCGTTGATCGAGAGGGCCCGATCGAGCGCCGCGATCGCCGCCAAATAATCGCCCTTAGTGCGTTGGGCCAGCGCCGTGTAAAGGGGGATTTCAGCGTAGGCGCGGTCGCCTGCTTCCGCGCGCGCCAGAAGCGCGAGGGCGCCGTCCGGATCGCCCTGTTCCAGCCTGCGTCGACCCAGGGCGAAAAGCGCGCGCGGATGGTTGGGATCGGCCGCGATCAGCGCAGCCCACGCGGCCTCCGCCTCCGCGCGCGGTGCGGAGTGCTCAGCCTGCGCTGCTCGGCGGGCGAGTTCGTCCACCCTATTGGTGCTCATGCGTTTTCAATAAACGAGGTTCATGATAGCGACAATGCGGGCCGCGCCGTCGGATCGTCGCGGCGTGGAGTCTGGGGCAAACATGATCCTTGAACTTGCGGAACTCCTGGTTGAAGCGGAACTCGCGCAAATTCGCGCCTTGGCCGCGCGGATGAAATTTGTCGACGGGCGTGCTTCCAATTCCGGCTTCGCGGAAAAGGTGAATCTGCAGGCTGACCCCAGCGCTGCCGACGCGGGGGAGGCGGCCAAGATCGTGTCCGGCGCCATGATGCGTTCGCGCCAATTTCTTGACTTCGCGTTCCCCAAACGCGTCCTGCCGCCGCTCGTCACCCGCTATCCACCGGGCATGAAATACGGGCCGCATGCTGATGCCGCATTGCTGGCGACGCCCACCGGCCCGCTGCGGTCTGACCTTTCCGCCACGGTGTTTCTCAACCCGCCGGAGGCCTATGAGGGCGGGGAACTGGTGCTGCATTACGGCGCGCGCTCCATACCGATAAAGTTCAAGGCTGGCGCCGCTGTTGTTTATCCTTCGACAACGCTGCACGAAGTGGCGCCGGTGCGCGCTGGCGAGCGCCTTGTGGCCATTACCTTCATAGAGAGTTTTGTTGCGGAAGAGGCGGACCGCGACATTCTGTACGAGCTTGGCGAGATCAGTGCGCTCGAAGGCGAGAAAATGCACTGGGCAAATCGCATGCGCCTGGAGGTGGTGCGTCAGAACCTCACCAGGCGCTGGTCAGGGCGGTGACACGCTGAAAGCAGTCGCTGCGGGCTGCGAGCGGCGCGCCAAAGAATCAATCCACTCCAGGCCGCGGCGTATTTCCATGCGGTTGCGCGTCCGTGAATCTTGCAGAATTTCCGCGCGGAGCTGCGGCGAGTAGGGGGCGTCGGTCGCCTTGGCGTAGCGGGTCCAGACGGGCGCTTGGGCTATGGTCTCCAAATATTTTGTGGGCGCTTGGAGGCGCAGGTGCGCGAACGCCGCCGCAAGTTCGCGCCCGGGCTCAGCTAGCAGCGCCTCAAAATCCAGGTACAGCACCCGGCCTGGAGCTGCTTCGCGGATCGCTTGACGCGTCAGCATTTCCGTACACCACGTCATCGCCGCCAACTCGCCCAGGCTCATTGCATGCAATGGTTGGGCGGCGTCAATTCTGGTCAATCGGTGCAGGCGCTGAAAGCGCTCCTTGCCCATGCTGCGCAAATCGATCGGCGAGTTCTGCCCGGCAAGCAGCGTCGCCAAATACGGCTCGGCGGCTAGATGAAGATAGATCGCGCGCGTTTGCGGCGCGAGCATAAGCAGGCGCGGCGCGATCCGGGCAGTCGCGCTGGTGGCTTTGAGAACGACAGCTCGGGTGTCAGGATAGCCGCGCGACCAAAGCAGCAGCTGCAGCTGCGACAGGCGATCCAGCGCCGCTTCGTCGAACAAGGCGTGCCCGGCGCCGATGTCGTCCTGGATTTCCGCGAGCGAACGCAAGGGTGAGGGCTCGCGCAACGCCAACACTTCGCCAGCCAACTCAATTAGCCGGGAAAGCAGCGTGGAGCCGACATGGCCAGCGTGAAAGATGAAGTGCAGCGGCAATGCCGGGGCGCACCCGGCGAGAACCGCCTCGATGCTGGCGAGCTTGTACCAGCTGCCTTGTGTTTGCGCCGTGATGACGCGGTCGTCGAGAAAGCTGGCCTCGCGGAAGGCGTCGCGCGAGAGGCGGACCAGCAACAGCGTCTCGGCCAGGGGATCGAGCTTGTGGGCAAAAAGGTCGGGCCCGGCCATAATATCCTGGCGAAGACGTTCCATGGCGTTCATTGTGCTCACCACGATGCCTGCGGGGATGGAATCTGGGAAGCTCCCGCGCGCGCTTGGAATTCCAGGCATGGGTGGGGCTCATCCCACCCTTGACCCGCCC
>JAKFYF010000026.1 GCA_021731005.1 Hyphomonadaceae bacterium | reverse complement strand
GCCACCTCCCCCGCAAGGGGGGGAGGGGCGCTGAACTGCGACCGTCGGCACTTTCACCTAGATTTGTCTTCAAATGCGATTGCCCTGCCGGGAACGGGGAGAAGGGACCCCTCACGCAAACACGACACCGGTCAGCACCGCGGCATAGTGCACGCCAGCCGCCGACATCACGAAGCCGTGCCAGATAGCGCGGCGGAAGGGCAGGCGCTCCCACGCGTAAAACGGAATGCCCATCGTGTAGAGCAGGCCGCCAATCGCCAGCAGGATGAGCCCAGCCAGCGGGATGCCATCGAGCATCGGTCCGGTCGCCACCACCACCAACCAGCCCATGATGAGGTAGTAGGCGATCCAGACTTTCTGCGATCCCCAGAGCAGGAACAATTTCCCCGCCGCCCCGATCAGCGCCAGCGCCCAGATCGCGCTGGTCATGCCAATGGCCCAGGCGCCCTCGAAACGAAGCGTGGTGAAAGGCGTGTAGGTGCCGGCGATCATCAAAAAAATGGCGGCGTGATCGAAGCGGCGCAGCAACGATTTGCGGCTGTGGTTTTCGGCCAGATTGTAGGCCATCGAGCAGCCGATCATGGTGATGACGCAAATGGCGTAGACCGCCACGGCGCTGGCCATGCCCAGTCCGCCTTGCCAAATCGCCAGACCAAGAGCTGCGCCGACCGCGACGGTGAAGACGCCAAGCGCCACACCATGCACCCAGCCGTCGACCAGCTTCTCCAGGCGGGTCGGATAGTGCAGCTTGGGCTGCAGGTCGGACAGAGTCATTGGCGAACCATGACCCAATAAGTGGGCGCTGTCAGGCCTGTCCCGATAAAAGTTCAAGACCGAATGTGACGCGGAGGCTCCTATCGGGTTGGCCCGCGCTGCAACCGGGCTAGGCTCGAGCCACGGAGAATCACGATGCACCGCCGCCTCATCCTTGCCGCGCTCCTCGCTTCCGCAGCCACGTCCGCGCTGGCGCAGCGGCCATTGCTGGACAGCCTAACCCAGCGCGACGCCAGCCGAGGCATCAAGGACGCGCTTGGCCTCGCCGCCATGAACGCCACCACGCGCCTAGGCCAGTCCAATGGCTTCTGGGGTGATGCGCAGGTGCGCATCCCTCTGCCCGGCCTGCTGGGGCGGAGCCAGCAAAGCCTGCGCCCGCTCGGGCTCTCGCGTCCACTCGATGCGCTGCAAGAAAATCTCAACCACGCCGCGGAAACCACCATGCCGGAGGCGGGGCGGTTGTTTGTCGGCGCGGTGCGCGACATCAGTATCGCCGACGCCATCGACATCGTGCGCGGGCCGGAAGATTCCGCGACGCGCTATTTGCGCGGGCGCACTGAAACGCGCCTTGCGTCGCTGCTGCGACCGCCGATGACGCGCGCGCTGACTCAATCCGGGGCGTTCACCCTGATGCGCACGGCCCTGCGCGAAGTCGGCCTCGCCAGCGTGACCGGCAATTTGCGCGCAGAGTTGATCTCTTTTTCCACCGCCAAGGCGCTCGAGGGCGCGTTCTTCTTCATTGCCGCCGAAGAACGCGCCATCCGCCGCGACCCGCTGCGGCGGACGACAGATATTCTGCGACGGGTGTTTGGATCTTGAGCGCGATTGCTTGGACCAACACATTGGACTAACATGGCCGCATGACCATCCAGATGAACATAGCCGAGGCGAAAGCCAAGCTTTCGGAACTCGTCGCGCGGGCCGAGGCCGGCGAGGAGGTCGTCATAGCACGTGATGGGGTTCCAATAGTGGTGCTGAAGCCAGCCAGGGACGCCCAAGCGGCGGCTGGCGATGCGCCCACCAGCCGGCCTATCGGCTTTCTTTCCCATCTTGGACCGGTGTGGGCCGCGCCGGACGCGTGGGAATCTGACAACGAAGCCGCGGATTTTGCCGCGCAGAGTTTTGAAGCCGACTTCAAGCCGTCTGAGCCGCGGAAGCAGCCTTGAGGCTCTTGCTCGATGCGCCCGCGCTGTTGGGCGTTTTCTTTTCGTCCTTTCGCCTTGGAAAACGCGCGCTGGCGGCAATCACTGATTTGAACAACCAGGTCTGGGTTTGTCCCGCCTCTGCCTATGAGATCGAGTGGAAGCGCCGGATCGGCAAATTGCAAACACCGGCGGTGGCGGACTGGGAGGCGGCGCTCACGTCACGGGGTTATTTGGTCAAGCCGGTCACCCTCGAACTTTTCGTGGCTGCGGCGAACCTGCCCATGCACCATCGCGACCCCTGGGACCGATTGTTGATCGCGCAGGCCATGGCGGACAATTTGGCAATTGTGTCGCCTGATCGCGAGTTCCCCGCTTACGGCGTGCCCACGCTCTGGTAGCGCTTGCGCCCGGCTCGGGTTCGCGCAAGGTAGGCGCAACCACAAAAACTGGAGGAAAGACATGGCGCGCGTGGCTCTTGTGACCGGGGGAACCCGAGGCATTGGCAAGGCGATCTCGGCGCGGCTCAAGGCTGACGGCTGCGTGGTGGCGGCGAACTACGCCGGCAATGCCGAGGCGGCCGAAGCGACGGCCAAGGAACTCGGGATCAAGGTGTTAAAGTGGGATGTGGGCGATGAGGCCCAGTGCGCGGCCGGCATCGCCAAAGTAGTCGCCGATCTTGGGCCTGTGGACATTCTGGTCAACAATGCCGGCATCACCCGCGACGGCGCTTTTCACAAAATGAGCGCGGAGAAGTGGCGCGAGGTCATTCGCGTCGACCTCGATAGTTTGTTTTACATGACCCGCCCATTGATCGAGAGCATGCGCGAGCGCGGCTTCGGGCGCATCGTCAACATCAGCTCCATCAACGGCCAAAAGGGCCAAGTAGGGCAGGTAAATTATTCCACTGCCAAGGCCGGCATGATCGGCTTCACCAAGGCGTTGGCGCAGGAGAACGCCAGCAAGGGCGTCACCGTCAATTGCGTCGCCCCGGGTTACATCGACACCGACATGGTCGCCGCCGTGCCCGAGGACGTGCTGAAAAAAATCATCGCCACCATCCCGGTCGGCCGGCTCGGCAAGGCCGCGGAGATCGCCCACGCCGTGTCGTTCCTGGCCTCCGACGGCGCGGCCTTCATGACCGGCGCCACGCTCACTATGAATGGGGCGCAGTACATAGCGGGGTGATCTTCCTCTCCAGCAAGCGGGAGAGGTGGCCGCAAACGGGCCAGAGGGGCCGGGGACCCACCGCTCGCCTACCACCGCTCAGATGCTCGGATGGCGGTTGTGTTTGCAATAGCGCAGGCCGGCGATGGCGCCGGCGCTCCAGTCCCGCTGGCGGTGCGTCCGATTTGATGCCCGCGCTCTTAGACTTAGCGCATGATGTCTCACCCCGCCTTGCGCGAGCCTTGGCTTTCGCACCCATGCGCTCCGCCGCGCGGCGAGGCGCAGCGAGCCTAGCGACGCGGAGCGCGTGCGACCATTCCGGTGCGACCAGAGAGATACGTAGTCTCGCCAGCAGGCAGTCCGCTCTCGACCATGATCTCGGCGGCGCCAGTCGCGACGGTGACGTTACGGACGCGCCCAAGAGGCACCCCATTCGGCGTTACGATTTGTCCTTCGCCGTTCTCATCGAGGCTAACTTGGAAATCGAAAGCGGGGCCAAGATCGCCGACGTTCTCCGCCAGCACCCAGCTGAAATTGACGCCGGTTGCGACGACCTCGCCACCCTCATTGCGCCGGTCGCCCGAGGGGCCCCGATAGCGAAGCCGAACCGCCATTTCGGGCTGCGCACCGGCGGGCGCCTCGCTGAAGGGGACGGAATCGCGCAGGCGTTGAGCCGGGGGCGACACCGAAATCACAAACACGCCATTGACGTCCGCGTGCGACACGCCTGACCACATCGCTTCGAAGGCGTGGTCGCCGTTGCTGTCTTCAAGGCAATAGAGGCGCGTGCGCAAGCGTTCACCCGGCGCCCGCGGCGGCGGCGGGCGGCAGTAGATTAGGAAGTTGCCGCGCATGGCTGGATAGAGCAGGGTGCCTGAATCGCCGAAGCGCTCGGCATTGCCGTTTGGCGCCGCGCTAATCTGGATCGGCGCGGGTGTTCGCACTTGCTGGCGCATGATCTCGTCATTGCGCGCAACAGTGACATAAGCGAGGATTGTCTCGGGCGCCGCCACCGCGATCAACGGCGATTCCACAACTGCAGAGCCGGCCAGACCCGATCGTCGCACAAGGTCCGCAAGGTTTGCTAGGCTTGTGTCGATTGAACGCTCTGGCTCTTCGAACGGCGTCGCTATTGTCGCGCCGTCCGCTTGGACGAACCGGATTGATCCAGCTACCGAGGGCAAGGTGGCGCTGCCATCCTCGGCACGCGGCACTGAGAACGTGTTGATCCGCTCGCCCGCTGCGTAAAGGTCAAGCTGGAGGAAGCGCCTGTTCCAGGTGCGCATGCGAAATTCTAGTCTTAGATCGAAAGGCAATGTAACCGCACCCTCCTCGATAGCCGGTATGTCAGACGTGTTGTGGTGCGAAGGGTTGAGGGAAAACGAGCTGATCAGCAGCGGCGGCCGCATGAAGCTCAAAGGCCAGGCCCCCAGGAAGCACACGATGCGTTCTGCGCTCTCCGGCTCCTCGGCGGCGGGTCGCTGAAAACACCACACCTGAGAGCCGCGCCCGCCGCCCCCGGTCGAGAACTCGCCGAGCATGAATCCAGGCGTCCCGGCGGCTGCGTAGAGCGTTCGCAAGGCGAAGACCCCCGTGCCCCGCACGTCGTTTTGAAGCACGCCAGTCCGCCGATACTCGTAGGGAAAGGAGAGCACGACATCACCGCGCTCGATAGGGCCTTGAGCCTTGGTGACCTCTCCGACACCCAAACGAATTACGCGTTCAAAGGTGAGTTCCTCCCGTGTCTGCGCGAGTGCGCTAGGCGCCCAGGCCACGGAAAAAAGCGCCACTAAGGGTATCCGCCAATCCATCCCGCGCTCCGTACCTAACCGCGCGTTGGATTAACTCGATTTCTGGTGTCGAGCGAGTTATATTCGCGGCGCCTCCGCCGTACGTTGAAGGCGGGTTCGCGGTCGCGGCACGCTAAGGCGGAAAACATTGACCCCCTTCCCAATCCCCGCCCCATCCGCTACACGCCCCAGCTTCCCGCGTGGCAGGGGTCAGAAAGTCCATTTGGCCCCGCACCACGCATCCACTCAGGCGGGCCGGTTTAGCGATCGACCCGCGTTAAGCGAGAGGCCATCATGGCGAAGAAGGTATTGGGGCAGATTAAGCTCCAAGTGCCGGCGGGTGCTGCGAATCCATCGCCGCCCATCGGCCCCGCGCTCGGTCAGCGCGGCTTGAACATCATGGAATTCTGCAAGGGCTTCAACGCCCGCACTCAGGACGTGGAGAAGGGCCAGCCCTGTCCGGTGGTGATCACCTATTACCAGGACAAGAGTTTCACCTTCGAGATCAAAACGCCCCCGGCGTCGTTCCTGATCAAGAAAGCCGCGAAAATGTCCACCGCCAAGAAGCCAGGCTCCGGCTCGAAGAAGGCCGGCGTTGACGTGGTCGGCAAGATCACCATGGCCCAGTGCAAGGACATCGCCAAAACCAAGGCCAAGGACCTCAACGCCGCCGATCTCGACCAGGCCGCGAAAATGATCGCCGGCACAGCCCGCTCGATGGGCGTGGAAGTGGTGGAGTAGGGCGATGACCAAGACCACCAAGAGGCAGAAGCTCAGCCATGCCGGCATCGACAGCCGCAAGCTGCACACGCTCGATGAAGCGGTGAAGCTGATCAAGGAGCGCGCCACGAAAGACAAGGGCGGGGCGAAGTTCGACGAGACCATCGAAGTGTCGATGAATCTCGGCGTCGATCCGAAATACCCCGATCAGCAAGTGCGCGGCGTGGTTTCACTGCCCAACGGCACCGGGCGCACCGCGCGCGTGGCGGTGTTCGCGCGCGGAGCGAAGGCGGAAGAAGCCAAGGCCGCGGGCGCCGATATCGTCGGCGCGGAAGACTTGATGGAGACCATCCAGGGCGGCAAGATCGATTTCGAACGCCTGATCGCCACGCCCGACATGATGGCGCTTGTCGGCCGGCTCGGCAAAGTGCTCGGCCCGCGCGGGCTGATGCCGAACCCGAAAGTCGGCACCGTCACCATGGACGTCGCCAAGGCGGTGAACGACGCCAAGGGCGGGGCAGTCGAGTTCCGCGTCGAAAAGGCCGGCATCGTGCAGGCCGGCATCGGCAAGGCGAGCTTCTCCGAAGCGCAAATCCGCGAAAATGTGAAAGCTTTCGTGGACGCGGTGGCGAAAGCCAAGCCTACGGGCGCGAAGGGCACGTTCGTGAAGAAGGTGGCGATCTCCTCGACCATGGGCCCAGGCGTGCGCATCGATCCAAGCAACGCGCTGGCGGCTTCTTAGGCGATCAGCGCCGCTTCTGGCTGTGGTGAAACACCGCGAGCACACGAACTTCGTGCTCCAGATTTTCGTACACCAGGATATAGGGATAGCGGGTCAGAATGAATTCGCGCACGCCTTCCTCAGGAATGGCGCGGCCGAGCTCTGGTGAGGTCTCGAGAAGGGCCGCAGCGTTGCGGATGTATTCGACCACGCGGTGCGCGGCGCGCGGGTTATCGCGGGCGATGTAGTGGGCGATGGAGTCGAGTTCGTCGAGAGCGCGGTCGTCCCAGGCGAGACGCTTCACGCCAGCCGCGCCAGCAGGCGGTCGATGCGGCTGGGGTCGCCGGACTTGAAGCCATCCGCTCGGCGCCTGCGCACCTCGGCGATCTGATCGGCGGTCAGCGCCGAACCGGCGCTGGTGACGGCTTCGGTCAATTCGAGCACCAAATCCGCGACCTCGTCCCGGCGATGGTGGGGCAGGGCGGCCAGCGCCTTGATGGCGAGGTCGATCTTGGACATCGGTTCACTCCGGAAACCAGATTGCCATGCATCAACGAACGCAGCAATCGCGCTGGAAGGTCCGCCCTGGGGCGAGCGGCCGGCCAAGGAGAATTGGGACGTGGCCGCGCCCGCCACAAAAACGCCCCATTCTGCCTCTTGCGGCGCTGCAGCAAAGCGTGCATATCTCCGCGTTCGGCGGGAATTAACCCCGTCGTAAAACCTGTCCGAGACTGCAGGCGCCACGCACGAGGGTAGCCCGAAAGGGTATTTTGTGCGCGGCTTAAATATTTGAAAGCAATGGCTAAATAGCCGCCGCTTTCGAGGCCCGCAATAGACAGAAGCTGACGTTTTTCGGGGTGGGCGTCAAGCCCGTTCCCGCAGGCCGGCCTCTGGGACAGTGCGCGCGCGGCGCGCCGGGACCGGGGGATTTTTCCGCCGGCCGGCTGTTCCGCGCGCGCTAAAGGGCGCGCGGATAGGCCGGGCGCCCAACTGAGAGGAGACCCGCAATGGATCGTGCTCAGAAGGCAGAAACGGTGGAGGCGCTGAAAGGCGTGTTCGCTGGGGCTGGGGTGATGGTCATCGGCCATTATTCCGGTTTGACCGTTGCGGACATGACGGTGCTGCGCTCTCGCCTGCGTCAGGCTGGAGGCTCGCTCAAGGTCGTAAAGAACAGGCTGGTGAAATTGGCGATCGACGGCACCGCGAAAGCGGGCGCCGCCAAGCTGTTCACCGGGCCGACCGCTATCGCTTACTCCGCCGACCCGATCGCCGCCGCCAAGGTCGCTGTCGCGTACGCCAAGGAGAAGGAGCGGTTCATCGTTCTGGGCGGCCTGTTCGGCGACCAGGTGCTCGACAAAGATGGCGTGGCCGCGCTCGCGACTTTGCCATCCTTGGACGAACTGCGCGGCAAGCTCGTGGGCCTGATCCAGGCCCCGGCGACCAAGATCGCCGGCGTTCTCGCAGCCCCGGGCGGCCAGCTCGCGCGCGTGATCAACGCCTACGCGACCAAGGACGCCGCTTAGCGCTCGCCATATCCGCGATTTCGATTTGAACAATTTCAGAAGGGTGAAAACCAAATGTCGAAGCTCGATAAGATCGTAGAAGACCTCTCCTCGCTGACCGTGCTGGAAGCGGCGGAATTGTCGAAGATGCTGGAAACCAAGTGGGGCGTTTCCGCCGCCGCGCCTGTTGCTGTCGCCGCCGTTGCGGCCGGCCCCGCCGCCGCGGTGGAAGAGAAGACCGAATTCACGGTCATGCTCGCCGCCGCCGGCGACAAGAAAATCGAAGTGATCAAGGAAGTGCGCGCGATCACCGGCCTTGGCCTCAAGGAAGCCAAGGACCTGGTCGAAGGCGCGCCCAAGCCGGTGAAGGAAGGCGTGAACAAGGCGGATGCCGAAAAGTTCAAGGCCCAACTCGAGAAGGCCGGCGCCAAGGTCGATCTGAAGTAACGCAAAGCGCGGGGGCCGGCGTTTTCAACGCTGGCCCCCCAATGCGCGTCTTGCAAAAGACGCGCGGAAACGCCGCCCCGCTCGCGGCGTTTCGACATGTGATCGGGGCCGCGGCGCGAACCGCGAGCGTCCGGCGGAGCGGAAGGCGGCTCAAAGCTGCCCGCGCAGGCGAACCTTATGGCCGGAGGTTCGCGACTTAGCGTGGGCAAGCGCATTGGGGTACACGATGTCGCTGTCGTTCACTGGTAAGAAGCGTATCCGCAAATCGTACGGCAAAATCCCGGAAGCGGGAGCAATGCCGAACCTGATCGAGGTGCAGAGGAGCTCCTACGATCAATTCCTGCAAAAGGACCAGCGCTCCTACGAGCGCATCGACGAGGGTCTGCAGGCCGTTTTCAGGTCGGTGTTTCCGATCCGCGATTTCTCCGATCGCGCCGTGCTCGAATACGTCTCCTACGAATTCGAGGAGCCGAAATTCGATGTCGAAGAGTGCCAGCAACGCGACATGACCTACGCCGCGCCGCTGAAGGTGAAGCTGCGCCTGATCGTGTTCGAAACCGACGAAGGCACTGGCGCGAAATCGGTCAAGGACATCAAGGAGCAGGATGTCTATCTCGGCGATATCCCGCTGATGACCGACAAGGGCACGTTCGTGGTCAACGGCACCGAGCGGGTGATCGTTTCGCAGATGCACCGCAGCCCAGGCGTTTTCTTCGATCACGACAAGGGCAAGACGCACGCCTCTGGCAAGCTCCTGTTCGCCGCGCGGGTGATCCCGTATCGCGGCTCGTGGCTCGATTTCGAGTTCGACGCCAAGGACATTATGTTCGTGCGCATCGACAGGAAGCGCAAGCTGCCGGCGACGACGCTGCTCTACGCGCTCGGCATGTCGAACGAACAAATTCTCTCGACCTTCTACACCAGCTCCACCTACCAGCGCACCCGCGCCGGCTGGACCACGCGCTATCGTGCGGAACGGTGGCGCGGCGTGAAGCCGAATTACGATCTCGTCGACGCCAAGACCGGCAAGGTCGTGGCCGAGGCCGGCAAGAAGATTTCCGCGCGCATCGCCAACAAGCTGGTCGAGGATGGCGTCGTCGATATCATGGTGCCCTCGGAGGACCTGTTCGACCGTTACATCGCCGAGGACATCGTCAATCCGGAAACCGGTGAAATCTACATCGAGGCTGGCGATTCGCTGTCGGAAGCCGTGCTTGCGACGCTGATCGAAGCGGGCGTGCACGATCTGCCGATTCTCAATATCGATCCGGTCACCAACGGCCCCTACATCCGCAACACGCTGAAGCTCGACAAGAACGAGAACCGCGAGCAGGCGCTGTTCGACATCTACCGGGTCATGCGCCCGGGCGAGCCGCCGACCATCGACACCGCCGAAACGCTGTTCAACGCCTTGTTCTCCGACGGCGAGCGCTACGATCTCTCCGCCGTTGGCCGCGTGAAGATGAACATGCGCCTCGGGCTCGATACCGATGATACGATCCGCATCCTGCGCCTCGAGGATATCCTCGAAGTGCTGCGCACGCTTTCCGATCTTCGCGACGGGCGCGGCGAAGTCGACGACATCGACAATCTCGGCAACCGCCGGGTGCGCTCGGTTGGCGAGCTGATGGAAAATCAGTATCGCATCGGCCTGCTGCGCATGGAGCGCGCGATCAAGGAGCGCATGTCATCGGTCGATATCGAAACCGTAATGCCGCACGATTTGATCAACGCCAAGCCGGCGGCGGCGGCGGTGCGCGAATTCTTCGGCTCCTCGCAGCTGTCGCAATTCATGGACCAGACCAACCCGCTCTCCGAGATCACCCACAAGCGGCGCTTGTCGGCGCTTGGCCCGGGCGGTCTCACCCGTGAGCGCGCCGGCTTTGAAGTGCGCGACGTTCACCTCACGCACTACGGCCGCATCTGCCCGATCGAAACCCCGGAAGGGCCGAACATCGGGCTGATCAACTCGCTCGCCACGCACGCGCGCGTGAACAAGTACGGCTTCATCGAAAGCCCGTACCGCAAGGTCTCGCACGGCAAGCCCAGCGACGAGATCGTCTATCTCTCGGCCATGGAGGAGACCAAGCACAAGATCGCGCAGGCCAACGCCGTGCTCGACGAAAAGGGCAGGTTGGTTGAGGATCTGGTGCAGGCGCGCGAAAGCGGGGAAGCCACCCTCATCCCGCGCGAAGAAATCGACCTCATGGACGTTTCGCCGAAACAGGTGGTTTCGGTGGCGGCCGCACTCATCCCGTTCCTCGAGAACGACGACGCCAACCGGGCGCTGATGGGCTCGAACATGCAGCGCCAGGCGGTGCCGCTGCTACGCGCCGACGCCCCCATCGTCGGCACCGGCATGGAAGCGACGGTGGCGCGCGATTCGGGCGCGGCCATCCAGGCCCGCCGCACTGGCGTGGTCGAGCAAGTCGATAGCCAGCGCATCGTCGTGCGCGCGACCGACGAACGCGACCCCACCAAGCCGGGCGTCGACATCTACCGTCTGCTGAAATTCCAGCGCTCGAACCAGAACACCTGCATCACCCAGCGTCCGATCGTGAAGGTCGGCGATCTGGTGCGCGCCGACGACATCATCGCCGACGGCCCCTCGACCGATCTCGGCGAATTGGCGCTGGGGCGCAACGTGCTGGTCGCGTTCATGCCCTGGAACGGCTATAATTTCGAAGACTCGATCCTGATCAGCGAACGCATCGTCCGCGACGATGTGTTCACCTCGATCCATATCGAAGAGTTCGAAGTCGCCGCCCGCGACACCAAGCTCGGGCCGGAAGAAATCACCCGCGATATTCCGAACGTAGGCGAGGAAGCTCTGCGCAACCTCGACGAAGCGGGCATCGTCGCCATCGGCGCCGAGATCGAGGCTGGCGACATTCTGGTCGGCAAGGTCACGCCGAAGGGCGAAAGCCCGATGACGCCGGAAGAAAAGCTCCTGCGCGCCATTTTCGGCGAGAAGGCCTCCGACGTGCGCGACACCTCGTTGCGTCTGCCTCCGGGCGTCAACGGAACGATTGTCGAAGTGCGCGTGTTCAATCGCCATGGCGTTGAAAAAGATCAGCGCGCGATGCAGATCGAGAAGGAAGAAATCGAGCGCCTGGCCAAGGACCGCGACGACGAACTCGCGATCCTCGAGCGCAATATCTTCGGCCGGCTTTCGGAAATCCTGATCGGCAAGAGCGCCGCTTCCGGCCCCAAGGGTTTCAAGAAGGGTGAAGTCACGCAGGATGCCTTGTCGGAGCTGTCGCACGGGCAATGGTGGCAGATCGGCCTTGATGACGAGAACGCGATGGTCGAAATCGAAGCGCTGAAGAAGCAATACGACGACGCCAAGAAGCGGCTCGACTCGCGCTTCCAGGACAAGGTCGAAAAACTGCAGCGCGGCGATGAATTGCCGCCGGGCGTGATGAAAGTGGTCAAGGTGTTCGTCGCGGTGAAGCGCAAGCTGCAGCCGGGCGACAAGATGGCCGGCCGCCACGGCAACAAAGGCGTCATCTCCAAGATCGTGCCGATCGAGGACATGCCATTTCTCGACGACGGCATGCAGGTCGACATCGTGCTCAACCCGCTGGGCGTGCCCTCGCGCATGAATGTCGGCCAGATCCTGGAGACGCATTTGGGCTGGGCCTGCGCCGGTATCGGCCGCCAAGTGCGCCAGGCTGTGGAGTTGTACGATCGCGAGGGCGACAAGAAGGCGCTCGAGAAGAAGCTGAAGGAAGTCTACGGCGCGGGCGTCGAATTGCCGAAAGAGGCAAGCGAGCTGCGCGAACTGGCGCACAATATTGAAATGGGCGTGCCGGTTGCGACGCCGGTGTTCGATGGCGCCAAGGATAGCGACATCCGCGATCTGTTGCGCGCGGCCGGGTTCTCCGAAACCGGGCAGGTGCAACTCTATGACGGCCAGACCGGCGAGGCGTTCAAGCGCCAAGTCACCGTCGGCTACATCTACATGCTGAAGCTGCACCATCTGGTGGACGACAAGATCCATGCGCGCTCGATCGGGCCGTACTCGCTGGTCACCCAGCAGCCGTTGGGCGGCAAGGCGCAGTTCGGCGGCCAGCGCTTCGGGGAAATGGAAGTGTGGGCGCTCGAGGCCTACGGCGCTGCCTATACGCTGCAGGAAATGCTGACGGTGAAGTCCGACGATGTCGCCGGCCGCACCAAAGTCTACGAAGCGATCACCCGCGGCCATGACACTTTCGAAGCCGGCATCCCCGAAAGCTTCAACGTGCTGGTCAAGGAAATGCGCTCGCTCGGCCTCAACGTGGAGCTGAACGACGGCGCGCGGCTGAAGGCGGCCGAATGACGGCCGGCGCCGCGCTT
>JAKFYF010000219.1 GCA_021731005.1 Hyphomonadaceae bacterium | reverse complement strand
AGCCGATCAGTGCGGCGCGCGCCCAGACGAGCCAAACGGTCAGAGTCACGCCCTCGCTCCACCGCAAATCCAAGTTGGACGCAGGCCGCGAGAAACTTTCCCCGCCTTTTCAAGCCCCTCCCGCTCGTGCCTCATGTTGTACAAACTCGCCATGACTTGCCGCGCCTAATAATAGTTCGTCTAATACTTGGATGATGGCAGAAAGTAAGGTGTACAGCAAGATAAAGGCCAAGTTTATGTTGTACCGAATGCTTGGTTTTGCTACAATTTCTGCAAGTTGGGCGCAGGCGGAAAAACTTGGCTCACGACTCGCGGCCAAGTTGGCGGAGGAGCGCGGACATGTTGGAATTACACGCGCCTGAGCTCGAAATATCACTGCGCGACGACGAATTTCGCGCTCGCTTTGGGCGCACGGGCGGTGAGCGCGGCGGCGGAACCAGCGGCAAACTCGGCGCGCGTCTCACCAAGGCGATGAAGGGCGCGGCGCCACGGGTGTCGTCGTCATTGTTTGCCAGCGCTGGCGCCGCACGCGGCTTCGCCGGCGATCAGCGGCAACGCGTCGTCGCCAAGGTGAGCTTTCACAAGCACGGGTTCGGCGGCGGTCCCGGCGGAGGCGGCAAGCTGATGGCGCACGCCCAATATCTGGAGCGCGACGGGGCCGCGCGGGAGGGCGAGCGGGGGCAATTCTATGATCAGGAGCGCGACATCGCCGAAGACGCCCGTGAGCGGCTCCACGATTGGAGCGTCGAGGACAAGCGCCATTTCCGCATCATGCTGGCGCCGGAGAGCGGCGCGCGCATGGTGGGCGAGGACGGCGACCTCAAGGATTTCACCCGTAGCACCATGGAGAAGATGGAGCGCGATCTTGGCGTGGAACTCGATTGGGTCGCCGTCGATCACCACAACACCGACAATCCCCATGTGCACGTGATCGTGCGCGGGGTGCGCCGCGATGGCGCCGAGCTTCTCCTGCCGCGCGAATATGTTTCCCATGGGCTGCGCGAAGCCGCTCGCGATGTCGCCACCGAAATCATCGGCGAGCGCTCCATCGCCGACGAGCGCTTGCGGCTCGACCGGGAAGTGCGAGCCCAAAGCCTCAATCGCTTGGATCGGGCATTGGAACAGGAACTCAACGCCCGCCGCGAAGTGCGCATGCAAGAACTGAGGCGGGGCCATTCGCCGGACTTCGCCAACGCCTTGCGCGCCCGCGCGCGGGAATTGGAAGCGGTGGGCTTGGCGCACGAGACCCGCCGCAACGTGCTCCATTTTGACCCCGATTGGCTTCAGCGCTTGGAAGCGGCGCGGCCCTTGGACATCCGCCGCGAATTGGCGCGCGGGCGGCTCTACGAGCCGCGCCTGGGCCGGGTGGTGGGAGAGGTCAAGGAATTGGGCCCACGGGGCGACAATCCCGATCGCGCGCTGCTGGTGGTGGAGACCCCTTCCCATGGCCGCGTGTTGCTCAACACCGGCATGCGCGAGATCGAGGGGTTGGAGCGGGGATCCATCGTGGCGCTGAAGCCCGACGGACGCAGCGCCGAGATCGAAATCATTTCGGCGAGATCGCTGGAAGCGCAAGTGCAGGCGCGCGCCGACACCCTGCTCGACCGCGAACTCGACCGCATCGCCCGCGGGCAGAAGCGAGAACTGCCACGGCTGGAGCGTGTTGAAGCAGCGCTTAGCGAGCGCGCGCAGCATCTTGAGCGCGAAGGCTGGGGTTTGATGAGCGAAAGCGGCAAATTCTATTTCCGCGACGGCGCACGTGAGGCATTGCGCGCGGGCGAGCTGGATCGTGCTGGCCTCGACCACGCCCGCGAACATGGGCTCGTCTATCGCGATCTCACGTTCGATCCCCCGCTCAGCGCCGAGCAGGTGTGGAAGGTGCGCGAGGTGAAGCAATTGTTTGCAGGCCGCACCGCCATCATCGGGCGCGATGCGGCGATCGCCATGGCGCCGATCAAGCACGGCAAGGAGATCGGCATCGGCGATCAGGTCGGCGTCAAGATGCTGGAGCGCGGCGGCGCCAAGACGGTTGAACTCATCGCCCCGCAGCAGCTTGCCAAGGAACTCGAACTGGGCCGCGGGCTTGGGCTAGGGCTCGGCCGCTGACCTCTGGCCTCGCGCTTGCTGGCTTCGGCCTGAGCCGCGGAGCGGGAGGCAGGGTCAATGGTCAAGGCGACGAAATCGAAATCGCCCGGAAAGCGAACGGCCAAGCGTACGGCGAAGTCCGACATCGACCCGCGTCAGATGGGCTTGTTCGAGGCGCTGGAGGGCGCGGGGGCAGTGTTGGCGCGCAAGCCGCGGGCGAACACGTCGAAGGCAAAGGCATCGCGTTCTGAGGCGCTTGAACGACCAGTTGTGCTGAGCCCGCGCGAGGCAGCGCAATATCTTGGTGTGTCGGTCAGCACGTTGAAGAACTGGCGCGCCAAGAAGATTGGGCCCAGATCGGTTATGCGCGGTGCGCGTCTCGTCGCGTACAGGCCCGCTGACCTCGAAAAATTCCTCGACGAGAACAGCGCCAAGCGCTGAAGCGCGCGGATTCCAGCCAAACCGCCGATTCCAGTTTTCGTCGCCCGCGCGAATTGTGGCGTTGGGCCAATACGGGACAATAAGGGCCAAGGGCGGGCGGCAAGGGTTTTCGTGGGACAGCTTGATCCGCGTCGGGAAACACACGGAAACGTTTTCGCGTTTCGTCGTAAGCGCTGGCTTGGCCCCACATGCCGCTCATGAGGTAGATCGTCGATAATCGCATCGAGACAGTCTCGAGAGCACCAAATGGACGACCAAAGTGATGGTTTCAGACGTGGCCCTCCACAACGCCTCGAAATCCTGACAGGCGGCGGCGGACGGCGCCGATGGCCTGCATCGCTCAAGGCGCAGATCGTGGCGGAGAGCCTAACGCCGAATGTAACCGTCGCGGACATTGCACGTCGTCACGGTGCGCGTTCTTCGCAGGTGTTCGGTTGGCGCAAGGATGTGCGCGAGGGGAAGCTGGCGCTTCCGGCCGATGTCGCAATGAGCGGATCGCATTTCACGCCGGTGGTGATTGCACCGCCTTCAAAATGCACGCCGCGACGTCGTCCATCATCAGAGAGCAGCGCTATTGAGATTGAAGCGAACGGCATCGCGGTGCGCATCTATGACGCCGCTGAGATCAAATTGGTCGAAGCGATCGTACGGGCGCTGCGCGCGTGATCCTTCCTGGCGGCCCGGTGCGTGTGTTGATGGCGACCAAGCCCGTCGACTTCAGAAAAGGCATGGACGGCTTGGCCGCGCTCGTGAAGGAGGAACTGAGAACAGATCCCTATAGCGGCGTGATCTATCTCTTCCGCGCTAAACGCGCGAACCGGGTGAAACTTCTCTTTTGGGACGGCACGGGCACGGTGATGGTGTCGAAGCGCCTGGGTGAAGGCAAATTTCGTTGGCCCAAAGTCGAGGATGGCGTGATGCGACTAACGCCGGCGCAATTTGGTGCGCTGATCGAAGGGCTCGACTGGACGCGCGTGCATGGGCAACGCGTACGGGCGCCGCGTGAGGCGCAATAAAGCCGCGACAGACTGACTCAGATCGCACGCGGGGGCGCCTCAAGCGATGCGTTTTATGCTCTACTGCGTCGCGTGACTGCTTCGCCCGATGCCCTGCCTGAGGATCTGGCCGCCGCGCACGAGATGATCGCGCGGCTCACTCAAGAGCTTGCGCTGAAAGACGCAACGCTGGCCACACGCGAGGCTGAGAACGCACGCCTCAGCGCTATCATCCAGAAGCTGCAACGCAGTCAGTTTGGCAAGAGCTCTGAGAAGCTTGCGCCCAATCAATTGAACCTGGCCTTTGAAGATCTGGAAATGGCGCTATCGGCGAGCGAAGCGGAAGCGGAAGCCGCGACGCCGATGAACTTGCGCAAAGCCCGGACGCCGCAAAAGCGCACAGAACTACCTGCGCATCTGCCGCGCATCGAGATCGTCGTCGATATCGACGACAAGTCCTGCGCGTGCTGTAGCGGTGCGCTCCATGTCATCGGCGAAGATCGCGCCGAGCGTTTGGACGTGATCCCAGCTCAACATCGCGTGCTGGTGACGCGGCGGCCGAAATACGCTTGCCGAAAGTGCGAGGATGGCGTCGTGCAGGCGCCAGCGCCGGCGCGGCTTATCGAGGGCGGTTTACCGACCGAGGCGATGATCGCTCACATCCTGGTGCAGAAATACGCCGACCACCTACCTCTCTATCGCCAATGGCAGATCCTTGCTCGCGAAGGCATCGAGATCGACCGCTCGTCTTTGTCGGATTGGGCGGGCCGCGGCGCCTGGGCTTTGAAGCCGATCGTGGCGCGCATGCTTGAGCATCTCAAAAAATCAGAGAAGCTCTTCTGTGACGAAACCCGCGCGCCGGTGCTCGATCCGGGCCGCGGCAAAACAAAAACCGGCTATCTCTGGGCGGTTGCGCGCGATGATCGACCTTGGGGAGGCCCTGCGCCGCCGGGCGTCGTCTACACCTATGCGCCAGGACGGGGCGGCGAACACGCAAGCGCCATGCTCAAGGGCTTCAGGGGCGTGCTGCAGGTCGACGCCTATGCCGGCTACAATGCACTGGCGCGCGAAGCAGACGTGTCGCTGGCCTATTGCTGGGCGCATTGGCGACGGGACTTCTTCGACATCGCCGATAAAGGCAACGCGCCAATCGCCAGCGAGGCGCTGCAACGTATCGCTGAGCTCTATGCCATCGAAGAGCGGATCCGTGGGCTGAACGCTGATGAGCGACGCGCTGTGCGCCAAACCGAAATCCGACCGCTTGTAGATGCCATGAAAGCTTGGCTTGAAGAGAAACTGCCGCTGCTCGCCAAGAGCGGCCGCATGGCCGAGATCATCCGCTACGGGCTCACACGCTGGGAGGGCTTCACGCGCTTCATCGACGATGGCCGCATCGAAATCGATTCAAACATCGTCGAGCGCGCGATCCGTCCGATCGCCCTCAACCGCAAGAACGCGCTCTTCGCGGGATCCGACGAAGGTGGAGCAGCTTGGGGCGTCGTCGCGTCGTTGATCGAGACCTGTAAGCTAAACGGCGTCGAGCCCTTCGCGTATCTCAGCGACGTGCTCGCCAAGATCGCCGACAGCTGGCCGATGAGCCGGCTCGATGACTTGCTACCGTGGAGCTACGTCAAACCCCGCGCTGACGTGGCCTAAAGCCGCCGCTTACCGCGCAGAGGTGGCGGCGGCGCTGTACGCGGCGAGCGCGACCCAGGCGGCCGCCGCATCGGCAACGCGATCATGCCGTAGCTCGGGTTTCAGTGATCCTGCTTTGGCTGCCAGAGCCTGAAATTGGGATCAAGTCGCGTGGATCAGGCGGGCGGTGTCGGCGTCAACCCGTGGGCCAAGGACTGTCTTGCTCTGGCGGAACGTCGCGTGGGTTGTTGCCGATCCAGGCCGCGATATCCTTGGCCAATGCACCACTCTGATCAGTCTGTGCGGCGCGCCGCAAGGCCATGACCGCTTCGCGCTCCCCCCAAAGGTACGCGGGTTTAAGGGCGTCAAAGGCGAGGCGGCGATTGGGAGCGCGCGCATCTGCGCCTTTCTCACCTGCGAGAGCCGACACCAACGCAGCAATCTGAAGCTGATAGTCCTCGGAATTGGGATCATCACTCCCGCGACCGATGAGAGTTATGAGACGCTGGCGCAAATGCCACGCCGTGGAATACTGGTTGAGATGCACTCGAACATCGTTGAGATCGTCTACTTGCAACAGCCGGTTGGGCTTCTCAAGCTCGTCGAGGATCGTATCGAGCGCGTCCTTATTCGGTGACTTTCGGATATCTACGCCTGCTTCCTGCCGTAGTTGCACATGAAGCTCAGCAGCTACGTCGCCGTCTTGATAGTCGCGGGCGTAGAGAAGCTCCGCCGCCGCCCAAACGGCCCAATCCGGTTGTCGGCGGTCGCTCTGTCGCTGGAGTTGGAGCGCCTTCTCCTTATCTTCCTTCAGTTCAAGCAGGCGGGTCAGATTGTACTTTCTCTTCGCGCCAAACGAGTCGAAGTCTGGATCCTTGCGAACCCAGCGATCTTGCTCCCAAGTAACGATGCGTTGGAATTGTTCTTTCTCGATGAACGGGTCAAAGCGATCGACAGAACCCACCGCGAACATTTCCCTCTGTTTCGCGTTTCGCGCAATGGTTGAGAGTGCTTGCAGCAGGGCCGCGAGGAATACCAAGTCTACGAGCACGCGAGTGGCGAAAACGATGTGGCGAGATAGAGAACTGCCGGTCTCAATTGGACCTTCACCTTCAACGTCATAAATTTCCGCCCAGTCGACAAAGGGCACCGCCTTAGCGAGTTCTGCGCCGAAGAATTGAATCCAATAGAAGAGATTGTGCGCATCAACTTGTCTGACCGTGAACACGACAAGACCGTGCGTGCTGCCCCAGTCGTGGGCTTGCCGCAGCGCCAGTGGTAACAAGAAGAACATGGACATGAATGCCAGGAGCGCCTCGTCGCGCAGGTCTTGGCCGAAGCCCACTCGCAGATTCTCGCTCCGGAACTGTGCGGTGAGCATAGCAGTTTCTCGATCATCCTCGACCCAGGCCCAGCGCCTGGAGACGGAGATGGCCGTGAGAAGCGCCCATGCGATCGGGATCAAACCCAATGGCGCCGGCAGCCAGTATCCCATGACTCCGAGGGGAACCATGTATGCGCCAAGGTAGGCATAGCGTCCTAGCCACCGGCGACGCAGCGTTGCGCCCGCGGCCGGCGCGACGCAATGAACCAGAACGCTGTCGATCGCGCTCAGTGCATGTCCAATCGGTCGCAAGAACCGACTGACAAAAGCGCCGAAGTGGATGAGCCATCGCGGCGTGCTGAAGCTTGGCAAGATCGCGATGAGGAGGAATGCAAGCGCCAGAGCGTAGACGATCCACGCGCCCCATTGAGCGTGAATCGCGCGATTGACGCCTCGATCAATGGTGGCCCAAGTTGCAAGCGTGATAATAATGAAAACTGCGCCGAAGAGCGCCAGCGCGCCCGCGCCGCTTATGTGCTTGTGCTCAGGCTTACCGCCTGGCTTGGGAGGCAATTTGCCGGCCGCGATTGCCTCGACGCCAAAACTCACAAGAGATGCCACGATAGCAAACGCGAAAACCGAGTAGTAGAGGCCAATTGAGAAGGGCTCGTGTAAGACCGGAAGCGGAGTGGCGTCCGCGCCTACCGCAAGTGCGGCAAGCAACCAAAGCTGCAACGCCGTGAGCGTCAGAGTTTGGCGAAGCTGCCCAGGATGCGTGGGAGCGTCTTCGACCGGGGCCAACCCGGCGGGCGCAGTGTCGGCTTGCGAAGATGTTTGCTCTTCATCCGCATCGCCTGCTGTTGCCGTCCTCCGCGTGGCCAGCACCGCGCTAGCGAGCATGGGAACGGCGTGAAATACGGCCGCGACAACAACCACCAAGAGGGCCGCGAGGCGTGGGTCCGCCCGAAACAGCACGACGCCGGCAATCGTAGCGAGAACACCCATCGAAAGTCTAAGCGCGGTCGTGGCACCCTTCGCTCGACGACCAGGAGCTTCGTTGTGTTCCAGACTTCCTGCGGCGCTTTCCGCGGCGACCGCGGTACCGTCTGTCGCAGCCATGTCATCCTCCCCAGCGACGCAACTAAAAGAGCGGATAGCCGGGCGAGTCCAGTCAAGATCGGAGGATGAGGCACCCCACGCGATGGCAGCTTTCGGGCGATGGGCGGGCGCACCGCACAACGAGCTGGGAACGGAAGGATGGGATCGGCCGCGCCGACCGTCATATTATGGCGATCCGAGCCGGTTTGGCCCCTTCGCGACATTGTCCGCACACATCGTTAGGGTCTCACGTCGCGCGCGGTCTAAAGTATATCTCCTGCACCGTCGTGATGTCGCCCGGCGTCAGGCCGCCGAAATAGTCGTCGCGGCAATAGTTCATGACAGACTGCGGATCATAAGCCGTGAGCTCCAGATTGCCACTTGAGCCTTGCGAGCGCCTCGCGCATTCTCCCGGTGTGGAAGGGCGGTTCTGTTCATGGGCCAGGCCGATGGCATGCCCAAACTCATGCACTGCTACAGATCGAATGCAGCGTACACGTTGCTCCTCCGACACAGCACAGCCTTGGTTCCAATTCCTGAACGAGAAGTTCAGCACCATTTCCTCACCAGGGCGGCGCAGCCCCGATCCCAGAATTGTCACGAGCGCACCTTCATCAGCGATGCGAATGCGGATGTCGGGAGAGGTGACCGTTGAACAGGGTGCCCAGTTGAGAAAGCGGAGTCGCGAATGGCGCTGCCAAGTGTCGGCAATGGCCGTGCGCACCAGCGCGCGGTCCGCGTCCGTCGCCGCGCTGGGGTTGATCCAGCATACGCTCAGCCGCGTCCGGACGCGTCGGTTGCTATCGCGCCAGATTGAGTTTCGATCGGCGTAACCGAACTCGGTCCCGCCGACGACCACGCGGGTGTATCGCGGCTGGTCGTCTGGATCGTCGCCGAACTGGCCGGGAGTCTGAGCCAACGCAGCCGCACTCGTAAGCGATAACAGACCGAACGCCCCGACAACCCGGCGCAGTGATAGAACTCCTCGCAAATTCATGCACCCCTCCGCGATCCCATGACGCGCCTAGTTTATCGCACTGATGCAAAGACGCTAGTGGCTCCGCGTCTCGCGCATCGTCGCGTCATCGAGTGCATGAAAGCGCGACGCCGTGTTGACGTAACAGCTTGTTACAGCACGGCTTCGGTTCGGGCCGCATAAGACTTGCGTTGTCATCTAGAAGGCGTAAAGTCCCGGCGGGCTCATTCGGATGCTGAGAGCCAAATGCGATGGGGCTGCTGCGCCAAGGGGGACATCATGAAGCGGGCAGGCGTTGCACTTGCGATGATGCTGGCCGCTTGTGGCCCGACGCGAACTGATCGTGCGATCACGATCGGCTTCGAAGAGCTTGGCTCTGAGGCGACAAATCGTTCTGGCCCTTACGACTATCGCACGGCCGTGAACGTAACGGGCGTGTCGCTGCCGTATTCCGTCGGCGGCATGGCCAGCAATCCTGGTCCCAATCTGCCCGACCTTTTGGCGCTTCCGCAAAGTTACGGTTGCTCCAAAATTGTCGAGACCATCTATCCGTTCGAGGGCAGCGCCAACGATGTGGGCATGGTCAGCCGCGCGATTGACCGCGCTGCGGCTGCGCTCGCTGCGCAGACGGCCGTGCAGTTACGCATGCAAATCCTGGACGGCGCCGTGCGCCGCGCAGATCAAATACGCGCTGCACAATCCGACGCCGATCAAGCAGCCACGGAAATCCAGTCGGACCGAGCCGTCAGCGCCGCGCGGCGCGCCTTGGGCATGGAGGACTTCACCACAGTGAGCGTGCAGGCCAAGCGCGCCGACCTGGAGGGGGCGCTGAGCGCAGCGAACACCGCCCAAAGCGAAGCGACGAATGAGCTACGCACCGCGCGCACCAAACCGAACCTTCTCGTCTTCCGTTGGTCCGCGCGCGAGAGCCGCGAGGGCGGACTGCGGCTGGGACGAATGTTAGGCCTCAGCTCCAGTCGTGGCCAAGAGCGCACCGGCTACGTCGTGCTGGCTGGCGTGCGCACCGCCGCGTTCTCGCCGGGCGCAGACATGATCTGGGCGACCGAGTTGGCACGCCAAGTCCCTGAAATGGTCGATCGCACGTTCGGCGAGCGCATGGTCACCACATTCACACTTGGCGCCCAGCACGTCGCATTCTCCGAAGACCGCAACTGGAGCACGCTACTGCGCGCGGACCTGAACCTCTCCGCCTCGGAAATGGCTCTACTGGTCGGCGGCGACGTTGGGCGCTTGCTATCGTCACAGTCACTTCAACTCGAAGCGGCGCTGTCGGCCATTGTCAGCGCGAGTTCGCAAGGCGCCATCACCGCGCCGCGACGGACGCTCTACGACTTCCGCATGACGGGCCCGGATGCGCGGCAATACTCCGCGTGGCAAGAGGCCCAGCGCAACGCCGGCTACAGCATCATCTATTCGACGCGCACGACGATCGAAGATGCGGCCCGAGCGACGAGCGGACGCACGCGTCGTGTAGACGGTCGGTTCCTGACATCGGACCAGGTTTATCGCTGCGTGCATTCAATACAGGCTAGAGAACTGCCAAGCGGCATCATTATCGCAGTCAACGAGCGCGCGAGCATGGATGCTGCACCTGAGATGTTGGCCGATGGAACACCGCCGCCGGTCGGAGCGCAGCAGGTTGCCAGGTCAGAGGGAGGTGACCGCCTCGCCGATGGTGAAACCTTGATGTTCTGCTTGCCTAATCGCGACACATATCGGCGCGATCCGTTCGCTTCAGTGCGGCTCGACCCGGACAGAACGTTGGAGGTTAATGAGAACTTGGTGTTCCCGCGCTGCGTCGCCCTCAATCGGGCGTACTCGCCCGATGGAGGTGGCTCGCTCCCAAGGTAAGGACAACGGATCCGCGGCGCCGTGAGCAAGGCGCGCGGAAGGAATGTTAGACTGGACGGTGGCTGCGCTGAAACGCCGATATGGTATCCTTAAACCAGGAGGACGGGCATGGGCGAGGGTCTCTATCGCGTAATCGTGGCGATGATTGCCACGGCGTGCATTTGCGTCGGCACCGCGCAACGAGAAGCCGCTGGTCAACACATCACTCAACCGCCGCCGCCGACGATGGATGCACGCGCCGCCCAATTGCAGGGCAGCATAGTCTTCGTTACGGTGACCACACACGACGGCAACGATCAACCCGTGACCGAATACGGCACGGGCGTCATCGTCTCCGATCGGCATCTGCTGACCGCCGCCCATTTGTTCTTTGACCGAGAAGGAAATCTGTACGAACTCGGCGATGTCGTTGTAAGCGGGCGGCTGGGCGAGATTGGCGAGCCATCGATCGAACTCACAGTGCTCCAAGGCGATCTTCCCTCGGAGTCCGACTTTCGCACTGATCCGACGTCAGACGTCACGATGCTCAGATTGCCTTTGATCGCCGGCGGTTATGAGGCCGCGACAATGTGCATTGTCGAAACGCCCGGAGCGCGCGCGCCGCTGTTTGCTTTCGGCTTTCCATCAGGGCGAAACTACCGCGGCCGCGAGGGCCAGTTCGAAATCGCAGGCCCCGACGACCTTTGGGATACAACGATCGACTTCGAGGAAGGCTTCAGCGGCGGGCCAGTGACCGACGCTGATGGACGCGTTGTGGGTTTGGTGGTGAGCGGCACTCGGGAAACGAAAATGGTGCTGCCGCTGCGGTTTGTGCGCGACCTCCTGGCGCGGCGCAGTGGACGCTCGCCACAAGATTGTTCGCGAGCCCAGACCGTCGTCACGGCGCAGGCCGACGAACGATTTTTCGACATCGAGGCCACCAGCACGGAACCGCTGCGAATAGTGTGGCGTGCAGGCGATCCTCCGCCTCCCACACTCTATTTCGATGCGGCAATTCTCCCCCAGAATGGCGGCGCCATCGTGCCCGGAAGCGCGCGGTTCGAGTGGTATCGCGCGCCCGGCTATGAAGTCGGACTTGAGGATTATTGGCGCGGTTGCAGGGGCGATGTCACAATGGAAGAAAGCTCGCGCTACGTTCGTTTTCACGCCTGGCTCTCGGTGAACTTTCAACAGCAGTGTCATGCAAGATGGCGCATCACCGCTCGCGAAGTAGTCAGGCACCGATAGATCGCTCAGTAAAGTCACAGTCGTCGCTCAGGAAGGCGCAGCAAAGCCACACCCGAAGCCGGGTCGGTATGAAAAACCCCCACGCCGACCTCGTGATACACACCGCGGCTGAACTACAATTGCAACGGCGCCCCGGTCATGCAGACGATCACACTCACGCGCTCGACGCCAAATTTCGGCGGCGAGCGTTGGTGGTTTGTGTGCCCGCTTAGCGGCGCACGCGTGCGGGCGCTCTATCTGCCACCGGGTGCGAACCTGTGGGGCAGTCGTGGCGCTCACGATCTCGTCTACCAAAGCCGGCGCGAAAGCGGACGCGACCGCGCGTTCTTTCGGATGCTCACCAAGCGCGGGCCGTGGCCAGGCGATCGATTGTTGGCCGCCCCTCTTGAAGATGCGCGCGACCCGTTTGGGTTTCAGGAGGAACGAAGATGGGAGCGGCGCTGTGAAGCGCGCAAACGGCGCAACGAAGTGCGCAAGATTGGACGGCGGCAAAGGAAGGGGGCGTGAGGTTTGGCCATCACAAGCCCTAGGCGGACATTCTGGGATTTTCGGATGACGAGCCTAGAAGCGTGGCGGTGCTCATCATACCTTGAGGTGCAGCGAAACAACGGTTTTAACGTCATCTATTTCACCCGCACGACGATCCAGGACGCAGCGCGCGGTGTGGGAGCGCGCCGCGTCAGCGGCGAATTCCTTCGCTCTGAGCACGTACGTCGCTGCGTACATTCCGTCGTGCGACCTAGGCGAGCGTCGTCTGAGGGCGGCGGCGGCGATAGTCTGTTTGACTCGGCCAGACCAGTCTGGCGCTCCTCCGACGCCCGAACCCGATGGTCAACGAACAGCGGGACGTGTATTCCCCGCTTGTGTCGATCTCACGCAGCCTTACGACCCGAACCCCGATGATAAAGAGTCGTCCGTGAAGAATTCCAAATCTGCTGATTGATTGCGGGTTTAGGTGCGAGCGTCGGATTTATTTTTGCCGGTTTTCGCCGCGCCCGCCGTGGTTTTCTTGCAATTGTTGCGCGCCCCCGCGAAG
>JAKFYF010000074.1 GCA_021731005.1 Hyphomonadaceae bacterium | reverse complement strand
GCGCCGGCGCTTTTGCCTTGGCTTCGGGTTTGGCGGCGACAGCGGCCTTTTTTGCCGCGGGCGCGGCTTCCTTTGTCGGCAGTTTTGCCGGGAGCTTCCTCGGTTGGCCTCTTGCCGGCGACGCAATCGCCTTCGCTGGCGCGGGCGGCTTCGTCTTCACGGGCGGAGCTTCGGTCTTTGCCTTTGCCGCGGGCGCTTTCGGAACCGGATTCACTGCTTTTGGCGCGGGAGTTTTAGCCAGCGTCGCCATCGCTGGCGCGGCTTTGGGTGGCTCAGCCTTCAGCGAGGCCGGTTTGGCGGCGGGCTTTCCCACGCCGTTCATCCGGGGTGGTGCGCTTTTTCGGGCAGGGGCTGGGGCGGCGGCCGGTTTGGCCGCCGGCTTGGCCAAGGCGGATTTCTTATCGGACAAGGGCGTTCCTTATGCCTCCGGTGCAGCCTCGCCCTCGGCAGCCGGAGCGCGCGACGCGGCGCGTTCGGTCATCTTCTTGCCGGGCAGGGCCTTATTTGGGTTGGTGCGGGCCTGGCGCTTGAAGACGCCGGCCTGATCGAGAAACCGCGCCACGCGGTCGGTGGGCAGGGCGCCTTTTTTCATCCAATCTTGTATCCGATCGAGCTTCAGCAGGACCCGGTTGGGGTCATCGGCTTTGAGGATAGGATTATAAGTCCCGACCTTCTCTATGAATCGCCCGTCGCGCGGGTTGCGGCTGTCGGCTACCACTATTGAGTAGAATGGACGCTTTTTGGCGCCGCCGCGGGCAAGACGAATTTTCAAAGACATTTCAATACTTCTCCTGTGAACATTAACCTTTTTTTTCACTTCCGGGAAGCCCCGGCGGGCCCGCGCTGGGCAGTCCTGGCAGTTGCCCTCCCCCTGGCAGCGGCCGGCCCGACCCCAATTGCCTGAGCGCCTCGGGGGACGGGCCCCCAAAGCCCGGCATTCCCGCGAAGGGCATTTTTCCCTTGCCCATGGCCTTGGCCATGTCGGCCATGCCGCGGTGCATCTTGATCAGGCGGTTGACCTCGACCACCTCGACGCCCGAACCCTTGGCGATACGGGCGCGGCGGCGGCCGTTGATGAGATCGGGCTTGGCTCGCTCGGCCTTGGTCATGGAACGGATGACGCCGATCTGGCGGCGCAGCTGGCGATCGTCGAGGTCGGCCGCGCCCAGTTGTTTCTGGATTTTCTGTGCGCCCGGCAGCATGCCCATGACGCCCTTCAGGCCGCCAATCTGGATCAGCTGGCCGAGCTGCTTTTCCATGTCGTCGAAATCGAAGCGGCCTTTGGCCATCTTGCGGGCGAGCTTCTCGGCTTCGTCGCGGTCGACCTGCTCGACGGCTTTCTCGACCAAGCCGACGATGTCGCCCTGACCGAGGATGCGCCCTGCGATGCGGCGGGCGTCGAATACTTCGAGCGCGTCAGGGCGTTCGCCCGCGCCGAGGAACTTGATCGGCAGCCCGGTGACCGCGCGTATCGAGAGCGCCGCACCCCCGCGTCCGTCGCCGTCGGTGCGGGTAAGCACCAGTCCGGTGAGCGGCAGGCGCTCGTGAAAGCGGCGAGCGGTTTCCACCGCGTCCTGGCCGGTGAGACTGTCGGCTACCAGCAGCACTTCGCCAGGCTTGGCGATACGGGCGATCTCAGCCGCCTCGAACATCATCTCTTCATCGATCGAAGTTCGCCCGGCGGTGTCGAGAATGAGCACGTCGTAACCACCAAGGCGTGCGGCGGTGATCGCGCGCTTGGCGATCTCCGCCGGCGGCTGGCCGGCCACGATCGGCAGCACGTCGACGCCGATGCCCTTGCCGAGCGTGGTAAGCTGCTCCATCGCCGCTGGGCGGCGGACGTCGAGCGAGGCCATCATGACGCGGCGGCGGTCGGTTTTGGTGAGGCGCAGTGCGAGCTTGGCGCTGGTGGTGGTTTTGCCCGAGCCCTGCAGGCCGGCCATCATGATCACGTTCGGCGGCTCGCCCTCGATGCGCAGGCCCTCTGCCGGGGTGTCCCCGCCGAGCACCTCCACCAGCACGTCATGGACGATCTTCACGACCTGCTGGCCAGGCTTCACCGACTTGACCACGGCTTCGCCCACCGCCTCGGCCTTCACCTTGGCGATGAAATCCTTGACCACGGGGAGGGCGACATCGGCCTCAAGCAGCGCCACACGCACTTCGCGCAGCGCCGCATCGACATCGGCCTCGCTGAGCGCGCCACGCCCGGTGAGCTTGTCGAACACGCCGGAAAGGCGATCGGTTAAGGCCTCGAACATCTTTACTCCGCACCGCCAAACGCATTTTGCCCCGCCGGACGATCACGTCGGGCGAGGTGCCTCTCCAACCTCCGGGCTCTGGAGAGCCTCCGTGTTGGCCGAAGCGCTAAGCTGAGCTTGGCGTGGGCGCTTCTAGTGTGAGGGTGCTTGCCGGTCAAATCACCGTTCGCGATTGCGGCGCGCTCCCTTGGCGAAGTTGGCGCACGAAAAGGTGAGATTCGCTTGGCCGATTGAAATGGCCTTGCCCCATGTGCGCTTGTTCCAGCGTCTCGGAGGCAAAACATTCCAAGGCCGGCGCGAATTCCAAATCTTCGGTGATTTCACCTCTGTTCGCAGGTGCAAAATTTCTGAATTGCAAGCAACCAAGCAACGTTTCGCTTGACGTATTTGGTTCCGCCGCGCTGGATTGCGGCCAACTTGCGGCGAAACATGTCGCAAGTTGGGTGTGGGCCCCAACAAAGAATTTTTCCAAGGGAGACGTCTTATGGCGAAATCGAAAATGCGCGCGCGCTGGCAGATTGCCGCTTCTGCGTTGGCGCTCACTATTGGCGCAAGTCTTGGGCTGGCGACGCCTGCGAACGCGCTGGTTCCCAACGACACAGTCGGCGCCGGCGGCGGCGTTGATGTGAACAACGAGTGGGCGGGCGTTTCCCAGATGTGGAACCGGCGGCTCAACGCCAACGGCACGGTCAGCAGCTTTGTTTGCACCGCCCAGTTGATCAATCCGCGGACTGTGATCCTGGCGCAGCACTGCACTGCTGGTGTGACGGACGAACGCTACACGCCCGGTGAAGGCAGCCATATGGGCTTCAGCTTCAATCCGCTCGACAGCCTTACCGGCTTCGATCTGTGGCGGCGCAACTACGTTCCAGGCGGCCCGATTCAGAATCCGATCACGGGAACCTGGCGCAGCAATGCCGACATCGGCTTCTACAATGCGCTGCAAGTCAACTCGGTGTTCAACGTCACTGAGCCGTTCCCAGGCGGCGACATCATGACCGCCACGCTAGACATTCCTGTCATAGGCTTGCCGACCTACGGTATGCTGTTTTCGCCGTTGAGCGGGCCGACGCACGCTGCGGTGGTGGGGCATGGTTCCACGGGCGACGGCACCAACGGTCCGTTCATCGGTCTCGATTTCAAGCGCCGCGCCGGTGAGAACATGATCGACGGCTTGTTCTCGCAGAACGACTATATCGCTGGCGTTTTCAACGTCCCAGGCGCCTCGTTCGGCACAGTCGAATCCGCGCAACTCTTGTACCATATCGACATGGATCGCGAGAATCGCAACGCCAACGATTGCGTGCGCGGCGAATTTTTCGGCACCGGCAACGGCAACGACATCGTTTGCGACACAGGGCCGTTCGGTGAGTTCCAACCGGTCACCTGGGACGGCAATCAAGCCATCCTCACCGGCGACCACATCGACTGGTTCCCCGGCGATGCGCTGCCGAACGAAGCCAGCACCGCGGGCGGCGACTCGGGTTCGGCGCTGTTTGCCGACCAGATCTATTCGCGTCCGCTGGTAACTGGCGTTCTCTCGGGGGGATGGGTCAGCGGTTTCTTCGATCCCGCCGGCGGCTATGGCAGCGAGTCGTACTACAATCCGCTATTCCTGTTCCGCGATTGGCTCGTGGCCAACAATCCGTATGTCTACGCGGAATCCCGCGGCGGCAACGGCAATTGGAGCGATCCGCGTCATTGGGAACAGACCATGGATCCCAATTATTTCTATATCGACCAGCAGGGGCGCGTCCGGAATGGACTGCCGCGGGCCGGCGAGCCGGGCTATTTCGCCGATGCTCCGAAATGGGGCACGGTGTTCGACCAGGAAATCCCGAATGATGTCGAAGGCGACACCGGGCCGAATGAACTGACACCGCAGGCCGCGGCGGCAGCAGCGGGCCTGCGTCAGATCGATTTCGTCGGCCAATACCGGGACGCGGCCGATGAAGCGGAAGGGGCGGTCGTGGGCGAACAGGGCCGCCGCGACCGCGGCGTCACCGCTGGCGTCGGCAGCCCAACCGGGCCAGGTTCGCGCCTCTTCGTGCCGAACAACAGCTTCGGCGCGTTTGGAACCTGGGATGGCGACGAAGACGGCATCGCCCGCTTCTTCGACATTACCCTCGATCGCGGCGGCACGACGCGCGTCGATATGAACGTCGAGATCGACAAGCTCTCGATCACCGGCAACGGCGCGCGGCTTGACGTACTCGCCGGCCGTCAACTCAACACGCTGATCGCGCTTGAGCAGCATCGCGGCGCCGCCAATGTCGATGGCGTTGTCAATGCGCGGGAATACATGTTGTGGGGCGGCTTCCTGACCGGACGCGGCGCCATCACGACGCAGACGTTGTTCAACGTCAACGGCGTACTTTCCGCCGGCGGGCTCGACAGCGTCGGCTCGATGATCGTTAACGGCGATTATGTGCAAACCACGTTCGGCGACATGGTGGTCAATGTGCGGCGTCAGGGTAATGCCATCACCAACGACTTCCTGATGGTGAATGGCGGGGCCAGCTTGGCTGGCGATGTCTATGTCGCGCCGGTCAACAGCCAGAGCCGCGCGCGCTTCGGCGACATCTATACGGTCCTGCACGCCAATACGGTCGCGGGCAATTTCGACGACGTCGAATTGATCGGCGCCGGCCACGCCCTGTTCGCCGAAAGCGTTGTGCAGGCCGGGGGGAATGTCGACGTGGTGGTGCGGGCGCGCCGCCTCGGCGATCATTTCGCGGGCGGCACGTTCCAATCGCTCGGCCAAGCGCTCGACACGCTGCGTTGGGGGGGCAACTTCACCAACTTCCAAGGCCTGTTCGATGTGGTTGATGCCGCATCGTTCGCAGGCTTCGACGGCATGATGTTCCGGCTCACGCCGGCGAATGCCTTCGAGACCGTGCCGCTGGCGGTGCGCTATTCGCAAGGCTTCACCCAAGGCCTCGACATGCGCACGGCCGAACTGCGTGCGGGCGTTCGCGGCCTAAGCGACCAAAGCGTGGCCAACGGAATGAGCATCGTTGGCGCGGGCGGCGCCGCCGATGGGTTCACGCCCGGCGCCGGCCGCGCTCCAACCAACGAACGGCTTGGCTTCTTCATCACCGGCCAGGGCAATTTCACGTCGATCGGCGACGAAGCCTATGAAGGCGATCGTTACAATCCTGCGCACCTGACCGCGTTCAGCACTTCCGACATGACCGCTGGCGTCGACTATCGCGTCAACGAGCATATGGCGGTCGGTGTTGCGACGACGCTGTCGCGCAACCTGACCCGCGACACCGAAACCGGCGTGACGCCGATGGATCACACCGGCTACGGCGCCATGCTCTACGGTACGGCGTGGGACGATGCCTGGAATCTCGACGCTTATGTCGGCGTTGCCCGCCATGACTACGAAATGGCGCGCATTCCGGGCCAGGATTGGCGCAACGACATCGACGCCGCGCCAGGTGCTGTGCAATCGTTGGCTGGCGTGCGCGCGGGCTATTCGTTTGAGCCGATCAGCGGATTGCGGATCGGCCCGACGGTGGGGCTCGCCTATTCGAGCCTCGAACTCGATGGCTATCGCGAATTCGGCGCCGAAGACTTTGCGCTGGAAGTGGCGGGCCGCACGGTGGATTCGCTTACCGCCGAGACCGCGCTGCAGTTCAACTTCATGCCGGTCAATGAGGCGGGCCGTGCGCCGTTCACCGCGTACGGCCGCGTCGGCTACGTGACTGAACTGGGTGACGACGTCGACCTCGTCAGCGCGCGTTTCATCGGCGCGCCTGACGTGGGCTTTGGCGTTTCGCAATTGCTCGACCGCGAGTGGATCGCGGCCAGCACCGGCTTCTCGTACAAGATGAACGAGAATTTCCAGGCCTTCCTGCAAGCGTCGACCGACAGCGGCCGCGGCGAACTATCCAACACCGCAGTGCAAGCGGGTTTCACCTTCGATTTCTGAAGTAAGCTGATTTTTCCAATCTCGGGCGGGCCTGCGGGCCCGCCCTTTTTCTTGGACCGCCGGCGTCCTCGCCGGCATTTGCGTTTGCTGCCGCGTTGGCGGCCGCATGTTTGCGGCACCCGCATGCCGGCGAGGACGCCGGCGGTCCATAGCCCGCGCCAATTCGGGCCGAGCGCCCTAGTCGAGACGCGCAGCCACTTCTTCGCCCAGCGCCAGCGACGCGGTGAGCCCCGGGCTTTCGATGCCGAACAGGCACAGCAGTCCGCTAATCCCATGAACGCCTGCATCGGCGAGCATGAAGTCCGGTTGTGTTTCTCCGGGCCCGTGTATCTTGGGGCGGATGCCGGCATAATCGGGCGTCAGCGCACCCTCGGGCAAGTCGGGCCAGAAGCGGCGGATGGCCTTGTAGAAGCTCGCGGCGCGCTTGGGATCGACGCTATAATCCTCGTGCTCGACCCATTCGAGATCGGGGCCGAAGCGGGCGGCGCCGCCGAGATCGCGGCGATAGTGGGTGCCCAGCGCGCCAGGAATTGGCAGCGGGTAGATCAGCCGCCGGAACGGCGCCTTGACGCCGGAGAGCCCGAAATAATTGCCCTTGCCGAGTTGTTGCTTGGGAATGAGGGCCTGAGGCATTCCCTCAATCATGCGCGCGCAGGCCTGTGCGCCGAGCCCCGCGGCGATGATCAAACGCTTAGCGCTGATCGTTGTGGGCTCGACGCCGCCAACAGAAATGGCGAACCCCTCCGGGAGGGGGCGCGCGCCGAGGACAGGCGAGGTCAGCACGATCGTCCCGCCATGGGCTTCGATTTCCCCCGCGAGCGCCTCCATGTAACCGTGCGCGTCCATCACTCCGCTCTCGGAGAAATGCAGCGCCGCAACGGCTCGCAATTCCGGCTCAAGCGCGCGCGCTTCGGCCCCGCTCAGCCGCGTCATGGCCTCGACGCCATTGGCTTCCGCTTGCTCCGCGATTTGTTCCAGAGTCGCCAGTTCGGCTGCATCGGTGGCGACGAGCAGCTTTCCGCATTTGTCGTAGGCGACGTTGTGCGCGTCGAGGAAGGCGTAGAGCGCGCGCCGGCCCGCGACGCACGCGCGCGCCTTCAATGAACCGGTTCCATAATAGAAGCCGGAATGGACGACCTCCGAATTGCGCGAAGAGACGCCAGCGCCAATGCGGGCTTCCCGCTCCAGCACAGCCACGCTTTGTCCGCGCTTGGCCAGCGCGTAGCCGCAACTCAGGCCCACAGCGCCGGCGCCAACGATGATCGCGTCGAAATCACTCATGTCGCGAGCTTCAATCCAAACCTGGAAAGAGGGGATTACGCCGCCCTGCTGGTTGCGCAAATTGGGCGGAAGGCAATATGTAAGAGGCCATAAAATAGAAAAGGCCTATGGGCAGCCGGATCCCCGCCTCCTCGATGCCGACCCTGCGGCAATTGCAGTTTTTGACCGCGCTGCGCGCCCAGGGCAGCTTCGTGGCCGCCGCCGACGCGGTCGGGGTCACCCAGCCAACGCTCTCGGCCGGGATCAAGGAACTGGAGATGACGCTGGGCGCTGTGTTGGTGGAGCGCGGCCGCGCCGGTGCGGTGCTGACGCCCGCGGGCGAGGAGGCAGCCGAAGGCGCGGCCCGGGCGCTGGGCGAAGTGGAGGAATTGGTGCGCGCCGTGCAAGCGGGCGCGGCGCCCTTCAGCGGCCAGTTCCGCCTCGGCGCCATACCGACAATAGCGCCCTACGTTTTGCCGGGCGTGCTGCGCGCGCTGAAGCAAGACTATCCAAGCTTGCGGCTGCTGATGCGCGAGGACCTCACAGCGCGGCTGGTTGAAGCGCTACGGGCGCGGAATTTGGACGCCGCCATCATCGCGCTGCCCTACGCGGCGCCTGGGCTTGCCTTCGAAAGCATCGCCGAGGACGAGTTCTTGTTGGTTTGTCCAATGGGCCACGCCCTGGCTGCGCGCAACGATCTGGCCCCCGAACACCTCAAGGGCGAGGATGTGCTCCTGCTCGAAGACGGCCACTGCCTGCGCGAGCACGCGCTTTCGCTGTGCCGACTTAGCCCTGGGCGGCGCAACAATGATGTCGGCGCCACCAGTTTGCAGACCCTGGTGCATATGGTCGAAGGCGGCATGGGCGTTACCTTGCTGCCGAAGCTCGCGGCTGACGGCGGCGCGGCAGCCGGAGCGCGCGTGGCGATGCGCCCGTTCGCCCAGCCCGCCATCGGCCGCTCTATCGGCGTGGCGTGGCGCGAGGGGTCTCCGCGCCAAGGCGAAGCGCTGTTGCTGGCGAAGATGTTGCGGCAGCTCCTGAGCGCCTAAAGCGTCTGGCCTTAAATGCGACTCAGGGCTTTGATCGATCTGGTAGTCGCATTTAAGGCCAGACGCTTTAGATTCAAACGTTTCTAAAGCAACTTCGGGACTTTAAATTCGCTCCGCGATCGCCATCAAACTGAGGCGAATTTAATGTCTTTTGCTTTAGCGCGATTGCGCCAGCTGCTTGGCCAAATGCGGCAGCCGCACGACGAACCACAGCGCGGCCCACATATTGCCCAGCACGAACACGGGCGCGGCCCAAAACACAGCCGCGATCCACGAGCGCTCAACCACGAACACCAAGGTAGCGAACAGGACGAACCCGACCAGCAGATCGGCCAAGGTCGCGATCCCCCACGGCAAGGTCAGCAATACACTGGCCTGGTCCATCAACGCCCCGTGGAGGTCTTGCTTGGCGAACGCGGCCCACAGCACAAGCCCCAGCAGCGCCAAGGCGCAAACCCCAATCACCGCGCGCATCACGTTCATGGCATCACCCCTTCGCAGCCAGCATGGGCCGGCGCGGCGGGCAAAATCAAGCCGAGGCGGGCGATCTTTCCGCTTTGTGACGGGCGCGCGTGCGGTTAAGGGCTGCCCTCATGTTCCAACGATACTTCACCTTGATCGTTCTCGCCGCCATGGCGCTTGGCGTGCTGGTCGGCTGGCGGCTGCACGAGACCCAGCCCGAAGCCAGGTGGGAAGAAGTCGCAGGCTATTTCCAGATCGTCACCGACATCTTTCTACGGCTGATCAAGATGATCATCGCACCCTTGGTGCTCTCCACCCTGATCGTCGGCATTGCCCACATGGGCGGCACCGGGGCGCTCGGGCGCGTGGGCGTGCGCACACTGTTCTGGTTTATCCTCGCTTCCATCGCCTCGCTGTGTCTCGGCCTTGCGATGGTGCACGTCCTGCAGCCCGGAATTGGCCTCAATCTCCCGCTGCCGCCGGAGAACGCCGAAAGCGGCATCGCCGCGGCGTCGGTGAACCTGAAGGACTTCATCACCCATCTGGTGCCGAAATCGATCTTCGAGGCCATGGCCAATAACGAGATCCTGCAGATCGTGGTGTTCTCGGCGTTCTTCGGCGTGGCGCTCGCGGCCATGGGCGAGCACGCCAAGCCCGTGGTCGACATGGCCGAGCGCGTTTCGCACGTCATGCTGCGGGTGACCGGCTATGTGATGATGTTTGCGCCGTTCGCGGTGTTCGCGGCGATCGCTTCGACCGTCACCAAGTACGGGCTCGAGGTGCTCGGCACCTATGTCAATTTCATCGGCGGCTTCTATCTCGCATTGCTGATCCTTTGGGCCGTGCTGCTGATCGCGGGGCTATTGTTCGTGGGGCCGCGGGTGTTCTCGCTGGTTGGCTTCATCCGCGAGCCGGTGCTGCTGGCGTTCTCGACCGCCAGTTCGGAAGCGGCCTATCCCAAGACGTTCGAGCAATTGCAGCGCTTCGGCGCCTCGCGCCGCATCGCCGGCTTCGTGCTGCCGCTGGGTTATTCGTTCAACCTCGACGGCTCGATGATGTATTGTACTTTCGCGACGCTCTTCATCGCGCAGGTGTACGGCATTGAACTAAGCGTCGCCCAACAAGTGACCATGCTGCTCTTGCTGATGGTGACCTCCAAGGGCATGGCCGGCGTGCCGCGCGCCTCGCTGGTGGTGATCGCGGCCACGCTTGCGACTTTCAACATTCCCGAGGCCGGCCTCTTGCTCATTCTGGCAGTTGATCATTTCCTCGACATGGGCCGCAGCGCCACCAACGTGGTCGGCAATTCGGTGGCGACTGCAGTTGTCGCGAAATGGGAAAAGGAGCTGGGGCCGGCGCGCGCGGACGTCCCGGTCGGCGGCGGCCCGCCGCTGGAAGCACCTGGCGATATGGAAGTGGGGCGATAGCGCCGCCCGACGCGGGAGACCAGAGTGAATTCCGACGATGCCTATATGCTGACGCTCTTCCTGGTTGGCGTGGCCATTCTCGTAGGCATGTTTTCGCTCATTCTCAGATCGCCTCTGCGGCGCCGCGCGGGGCCAGACGAGCCCGTACCGCCCCCGCGCGCTGAACCCGTCGATCCCACCCCGCAACCAAGCGCCGATGTGGCGCCGCCCACCAAGGCGGCCCGCAAGCTCGGCGCGCTCGGATGCATTTGGCACGCGGTCGCGCCGCATCTGAGCTACACCATTCCGGGGGTCCTGATCGTGTCGCTGCTGCACGGTTGGTTCCTGATCGACTGGGCTGCGGGCCTCGCTGAAGCACAGGCCTCTGAACTCCGTTCCAGACCGTTCTATTGGTCCCACGAAGCTACACCACTGCCCTCAATCTTGATCAACGTGGCGCCGACGCTATTCCTGTTGGCTGGCTGGCTTGGGCACATCGAAATGTGGACCAAGGAGCATCCCGAGATACACGCGCAAGTCGAAGCGGCAATGGATGGGGAGAACAAAATCCTTCCAACGGCGGTGATCGCGGCGCTGAGCATATTGGGGTTGTTGCTAGTTCCCGCTATTCCATTTGCGGTTTTTGTCCTTTCGCAGGAATTCTACAGGCTGTTTCACTAACAGGGCGAACAACCCGCTGGTTGAATTGCACCCCAGCGACAAGCACCCTAAATCGTTCCCATGACTGAACTCGACGTCCGCTCCGCCCGCTCCGACCAGCTGGTCGCAGGCCAGAAGTCGCAATGGGAGATCATTGTGGGCCTGGAAGTGCACGCGCAGGTGACCAGCCAGGCCAAGCTCTTCTCCGGGGCGAGCGCGGCTTATGGCGGGGCGCCCAACGCGCATGTCTCGCTTGTCGACGCGGCGATGCCGGGCATGCTGCCGGTGATCAACCGCTATTGCGTCGAGCAGGCGATCCGCACCGGGCTCGGCCTCAACGCCGAGATCCATCGCGTCAGCCGCTTCGACCGCAAGAATTATTTCTATCCGGATCTGCCGCAGGGCTATCAGATCAGTCAGTACAAGTCGCCGATCGTGGGCGAAGGCGAGATCGAGGTCGAGCCCGAGGGCGAAGACGCGATCGTCATCCGCATCGAGCGGCTGCATCTCGAACAGGACGCTGGCAAATCGATCCACGACCTCTCCCCTTCCGAGACCTTCGTGGATCTGAACCGCGCCGGTGTTGCGCTGATGGAGATCGTCTCTCGCCCCGACATGCGTTCGGCCAAGGAGGCGGCGGCGTATTTCAACAAGCTGCGCGCCATCGTGCGCGCGCTCGGGACCTGCGACGGCAACATGGAGGAAGGCTCCATGCGCGCGGACGTGAACGTATCGGTGCGCCGCGCCGGCACGCGTGAATGGGGCACGCGCTGCGAGATCAAGAACGTGAACTCGACCCGCTTCATGATGGCCGCGATCGAGTACGAAGCGCGCCGGCAGATCGAAATTCTCGAAGCCGGCGGTTCGATCGATCAGGAGACGCGCCTGTTCGATCCCGACAAGGGCGAGACCCGCACCATGCGGTCCAAGGAAGACGCCCACGATTATCGCTACTTCCCCGATCCGGATCTGCTGCCGCTCAAGCTCGACGAAGCCTGGATCGCCGAGATCAAGGCCTCGCTGCCGGAATTGCCGGACGCCAAGAAGAAGCGCTTCATGAGCGAATACGGGCTCTCGCTCTATGATGCTCGGGTGCTTTCAAGCGACAGCGAATCCGCGGCGTATTTCGAGGCGGTGGCGAAGAGCCGCGACGCGAAGCAGGCGGCGAACTGGGTGACGCAGGAGCTATTTGGAGCACTCAACAAGAAGGGCCTCGAGCTTGCCGCTTCGCCGGTGAAGGCCGAAGCGCTGGGCGCACTGCTGGACCTGGTCAAGGACGGGACTATCAACGGCAAGATCGCAAAAGATGTTTTCGCCAAGATGATGGAGACGGGCGAAGCGCCTGGCGCCATCATCGAGCGCGAGGGCTTGCGCCAAGTGACTGACACCGGAGCGATCGAGCGCGCCATCGATGCGCTGATGGCCGCCCATCCCGACAAGCTCGATGACGTGAAGCAGAACCCGAAGGCGTTCGGCTGGTGGGTCGGCCAGGCGATGAAGGCCACCGGCGGCAAGGCCAATCCGCAAAAGGTGAATGAGATTCTGCGGGCCAAGCTCGGCGTGTAGCGCCAACAATTGTAAACACTGACCCATCTTTGTGTACAGACTTCGTGAGGCGCCCCCATGCGGTCCCTCATCGGGAAGCAGAGTCTTTTCTTCCTTAACCCGATCCTTGGCTGGAGGGTAGTGGGCGGGGCGGCGAGTTTG
>JAKFYF010000347.1 GCA_021731005.1 Hyphomonadaceae bacterium | reverse complement strand
CCCCCCACCCACTGCCCCCGCCCCGCAGGGGGGCGGGGGGGCTTCTTCGCTGGCACTGTCGCACTCGCACAAAGCGATGCGCGAATTTGCGCGCGTCACTTCGCACCGAATCGCCGGGATACATTCTTCATCCTCGCATACGTCGGTGCTTCACCCCAGCCCCGACGTACTCACCCCGCAATCAGCTCGCAAAACTTCGCCAGATCGATATTGCCGCCAGAAACCACGGCGACGATCGGCCCATCGCCTGCTTTGCCGGTCAGCGCCGCCGCCAGCGGCAGGGCGCCCGCGCCCTCGGCGATAACGCGCGCCTTTTCCGCCATCAGCCGCATGGCGGCGCGGGTCTGCGCCAGGGTAACCACGAGCGCGGCGTCGGTAACCGGACGCATGCGCTCCCACATGCGCGGCATGACATTGCGCCCGCCGGCGCCATCGACGAACGAAGCGCTCCAGTCGGAAAATTCCTGGGGAGCGCCAGCGGCGAAGGATCGCGCGAATGGCGCCGCGGTGTCGGGTTCGGCTGCGATGATCTTTATGTCGGGGCGCAGCGCCTTGATTGCGCTGCCGAGGCCCGCAATCAGCCCGCCGCCCCCGACTGCGGCGATGACCGCTTTCACGTCCGGCGCATCCTCCACTATCTCCAGACCCATCGAGCCATGGCCAACGATGAAATCGTGATGGTCGAAGGGATGGATGAGCGTGCCCTCCATGCCCGCGAATGCATGCGCTTCAAGCGCGCGCCAGGCGACATCGAAAGCAACCGGCACAAGCCGCGCGCCCAATGCACGCATGCGTTCGAGCTTGGTCGCGGGCGCGGTCTCGATAACGACGACGCTGCACGCAATGCCAGCCGCGCGCGCAGCGTACGCGACGCCCTGCCCGGCATTGCCGGCGCTGATGGTCCACACGCCCCTTTGCCGCTCGGCCTCGGTCAGGTTCGCCACTGCGTTCATCGCGCCGCGAATCTTATAGGCGTTGGTGGGCTGCAGATTTTCCAGCTTCAAGCGAATATCTGGAAAGCGAGGGCCAAGCTCGAGCCGCACCAAAGGCGTTCGCAGAATTGATCCGGCGATGCGTATTCGCGCGGCCTCGATTTCAGCGAGGGTGATCGGGCGGACAGGGGCAAGCGCGGCGTTCATGATCGATCTTCCAAATCAAGCGCGCATGTTCCAGAACCAAGGCGCGAAAGCAATTGGAGGCGCGCTTGCGTTTCATCGACCGCGACGAAGTGGCCCGCCGCCTGACCTACGAACTCTGCATCCCGCTGGTGCGCGAGGCGATGATCGCCTTTTCCACCGGCGAGACGCGGCAATTGCTGCGCTCGATACTGCCGCTGGAGAACGGTCGCCTGTTCGGCGTGATGCCTGGCGCGCTGGCCGCTGGGGGGCCGTTCGGAGCGAAGCTAATCTCGGTGTACCCTGAGAATTTCAGCAACGGCGAACAATCGCACCAGGGCGTGATCGTGCTGTTCGACCGGCTAAGCGGCGCGCCGGTGTGCGTCGTGCACGCGGGCGAAGTCACCGCCATTCGCACCGGTGCGGCCAGCGCCGCGGCCACTGACGCTTTGGCGCGTCCGGATGCTTGCCGCCTAGCGCTGCTGGGCTACGGCGAGCAGGCGCTCACCCATGCGCGCGCCATTGGCAAAGTGCGCGCATTGCACTCGATCACGGTTTGGGGACGCTCGCACACGCGCGCGGAAGCGCTGGCGGAGAAACTAAGCGCCGAACTGGAGCTAGCGGCGCACGCGTCGGCAAGCGCGGAGGCGGCAGTCGCGGAAGCCGACATCATTTGCACGCTCACTTCGTCGCCCACGCCAATTCTGCACGGCGCTTGGGTGCGCCCCGGCGCGCACGTCAATATTGTTGGCTCCAGCCATGCGGGGCCGGTTGAAGTCGACAACGATCTGGTTGTCCGTGCGCGTTTCATCGCCGACAGCCGCGAAGGCGTGCTTGCGCAAGGCGCGGAGTTCTTGAACGCCAGAAAGGCCGGACTCATCGGCGACGACCACATCGTCGGCGAGATCGGCGAAGTGCTGGCGGGCAGGATCGCGGGGCGGCGCAGCGGAGACGAAATCACCGCCTACAAATCGCTCGGCCATATCGTGCAGGACCTGGCGAGCGCCTGGGCGCTGTATGCGCGGGAATAGACACGGAGCAGCGCGCAGCCCTAATACACCGAATAGCCGCCATCGATGCGGATGGCGTCGCCGGTGTGGAAGGCGCTGGCGTCGCTGGCGAGATAGACCGCGATGCCGGCGAAATCCTCGGGCTTGCCCCAACGCTTCTGCGGCACGCGGCCGATAACGTTGACGTTGAATTTCTCGTGCTGCTGCAGCGCGGTGGTCATCTCGGTCTCGACCCAACCGGGCAGGATGGCGTTGGCGCGCACGCCGTAGCGGGCGAATTCGACCGCGACGCCATTGACGAACCCCAGCACCGCTGCTTTCGAGGCTGCGTAATCCTGATTTCGCGCCGCGCCCTGGTCGAACACCATGCTCGACACCGCCACGATCGAACCGCCGGGATCGCCCGCCTCGGCCCGCTCCTGCATGTGCCGGCACGCCTCGCGCATGGTCCAGAGCATGCCATCGACGTTGATTGCCATCAGCCGGCGGTAATCCGCGCCACCGATATCGAGGAACGACTTCCACGCGTTGGAGATTCCGGCATTGGCGAAACACGCGTCGATCCTGCCCCAGGCGGCGATTGTCGCAGCCATGGCGGCGGTCACGGCGGCTTCGCTTGCGACATCAACCACGCGCACGCCGACACGGTCATGGTGAGCTTTGAGCCGCTCCAGTGCGCGGGCGTTCTTTTCCGTGTTGGTTCCCCAGATCTCGACCGCCGCGCCGGCCTTGGCCAGGCCTTCCGCCATGCCGAGGCCGATGCCGCCGTTGCCGCCAGTGACCAGCGCGACGCGGCCGCTGAGATCGAACATGTTACTGGCCGTCAGCGGGCGCGGTCTCCGGGGTGGAGGCCGGCGGCGCCGGGGCAGGCTCAACCGGCGCGCTTGCCGGCTCGTGCGAGCGGCGGGTCGCCTCCAGCGCGCCGCGCGCCTCTTGCAGGAAGGCGGTGGGATCGGTCGGCGGGCCCGGCTGCGCGCGTGGGTGCGATCGCAGTTCGGCTGCCGCCCGCATCATTTGCCGCTCGGCGGCGGCCCAGTGCGCCCGGTCGGTGTTGGCGATGGTGGTGCGGGGCACCTCGCGCAGGCTCGGGTAATCGCCCTCCTCCTCGGCCACTTGCTCGGCGAACCAAGCCGGAGGCTGGCCCCCCGCTGACCCTACGCATCCCCCGAGCGCGAGCACGGACACCCCCGCCGCAGCCAACACAAATATCTTCAACGCCACTCTCCCGGGCCGGATCACCAATTCTGCGTCTATACCAGCGCGCGGCTTTGCGCCACCACGGGAAGCGCCGTTACAATGGCGCAAGGGAGCTTTCTGGGCATGACCAAGGCCAAGAGCAGCAGCTCGGGCACGACCGCGCCGGCAAAGGCCAAGCGGCGGCGCGCGACCAAGGCGGCCGCCAAGCCGCTGGCGTCTGCCGCGCCAAACCCGGACGCGCGCACACCTGAAGTCGCTAAGCTTGGGGCCGCCAAGCCCCCCGGCGCGCCGCCGGCGCTCAACCAGATGATGATGGAGCAGACCGCCGACACCCTGGCGGCGCTTTCCTCGAACCTGACCCAAGCCATGACGCGCGCCAACCAGGTGTTCTCCACAGCCTTCATGGAGCAGGCCAACCAGGCGCAGCACCAGCCGCCTGATCCCCTCGGCGTGCAGCCCGCACTCAATGAGGTGTGGGCCAGCCTCGCCAAGCAGCCAGAAACCTTGCGCGACGCGCATGCGCACTTGTGGCAGCGCTACGCCGAGATCTGGCAGCGCCACGCCGGCTATATGCTCACCGGAAAACTGCCCGACGAAGGCCCTGCGCGCGACAAGAGGTTTCGCGATCCCGAGTGGCGCTCCAACCCGGCCTTCTCGATGCTGCGGGAATCCTATCTCGCCAACGCCGAATTCATCACCGACCTGATTGGCAAGGCCGAGGGCGTCGACGAGGCGGCCAAGCGTAAGGCGCAATTTTTCGTCAAGCAGGCGGTGGACGCCGCCTCGCCCTCGAACTTCCTGATGACCAATCCCGCGGCGCTGCGCGAGCTCCTGCTCACGGGCGGGGAGAGCGTGGTGAAGGGCGTCGAGAATTTCGCCGCCGACATGAAGCGCGGCCATGGCGCGCTGGCGATCTCGCAAACCGATCTCGGCGCTTACAAAGTCGGCGAGAATGTCGCCACCAGTCCGGGCAAGGTGATTTTCCGCAACCGCGTGTTCGAACTGATCCAATACGCGGCGACGACAGAGACGGTGCACGATGTCCCGCTGCTGATCTTTCCGCCCTGGATCAACAAATTCTACATTCTCGACCTGCAGCCGAAGAACTCCATGATCAAATGGCTGACTGACCAGGGGCACAGCGTGTTTCTGGTGTCATGGGTCAATCCCGGCGAGGACATGGCTGAGGCCACATTCGAGGATTACATGCGCGAGGGCGTCTATGCCGCGGTGCAGGCGGTGACGGACGCGACCGGCGCCGAGCGCATCAACACAGTCGGCTATTGCGTCGGCGGCACGCTGCTGGCCGCCTCGCTCGCGCACATGGCCAAGCACGACGACCGCCGCATCCAGAGCGCGACGTTCTTCGCCAGCCAGGCGGATTTCAAGTGCGCCGGCGACTTGCTGATTTTCGCCGACGATCCCGGCATCAAATTCCTGGAAGCGAAAATGGACGAGCATGGCGGCGTGCTCGACGCGCAGACCATGGCCGACACCTTCAATTCATTGCGCTCAAACGACCTGATCTGGAATTACGTTGTCGACAATTATTATATCGGCAAGCAGCCCCCGCCGTTCGATCTGCTCTATTGGAACGCCGACCAGACCCGGATGCCAAAGGCGCTGCACCTCTACTATCTGCGCCGCTTCTATCGCGACAATGCGCTCGCGGAGGGCAAGCTCATCCTCGATGGCGATACGCTTTCGCTCAAGGACGTGACCATACCCATCTTTATGCAAAGCTCGAAGGAGGACCACATCGCGCCTGCGCTCTCGGTGTTCCGCAGCGCGCAGGCTTTCGGCGGGCCGGTGGAGTTTATTGTCGCGGGCTCCGGCCACATCGCCGGCGTCATCAACCACCCCGCCGCGAACAAATATCAGCACTGGATCAACAAGAACGTGAAGGGCGCGCTGGAAGATTGGTTCGCCTTCGCGCACGAACACCCCGGTTCGTGGTGGCCCTATTGGGACGCCTGGCTGCGCCAACGCTGCGGCGCCGAAGTGCCCGCGCGAACGCCGGGAGAGCGCAAGCTCAAGCCGATTTGCGATGCGCCGGGAGAATATGTGAAGGTGCGCTCGAGCGCGGAGTGAACCAGGATGACGCCAACCCTCTCCCTTGCGGAGAGGGTCGCCGCGCAGCGGCGGGTGAGGGGCGGGCCGACACCAAGGCGCCTGTGTGCTTGCACGCCCCTTGTATCTGCGAATCGCGCGCGCCTGCACGGGTGTTTCACTGGCGGTAGTTGTGAATACCCTTGCCGGCGAGGGCGCCGAGGGCCCATAGAAAAACCGAGGAGCACCCTATGCCATTTTCGCTCTACGACATCACCGTGCCGAGTTTCCGCCAGACGCTCGGCGCGGTCGCGGGCCTGCTCGACAAAGCCGAGGCGCACTGCGCCTCCAAGGCGATGGCGGCGTCCGAACTCATCGAGGCGCGCCTGTTCGATGACATGTTCCCGTTCAGTTATCAGGTGAAGTCGACCTTGGTTCATTCCATTGTCGCGCTCAATGCGCTGGCGAAGGGAGTGTTCTCGCCCGACCTCACCCCGCCGCCCAACACATTTTCGGCGTTGCGTGAGCGCGTCAACGCCGGGCTTGCGTCGCTGGACGCGTTCACGCCAGCCGACATCAACGCCTATGAGGGCCGTGACATGCGCTTCGAGTTCAAGGATTTCAAAATGGCGTTCACGGCGGAGAATTTCCTGATGTCGTTCTCCATGCCGAACTTCTATTTCCACGCAACCACCGCCTACGACATCCTCCGGCACAAAGGCGTCCCCGTCGGCAAGCGCGATTTCACTGGGCAGTTGCGGTTGAAGGGATAATTTCTTGGACCGCCGGCGCCCTCGCCGGCAACGTGCTTCAAACCAACTGGCTTGTGCGTTGGAACCACCGATGCCGGCGAGGGCGCCGGCGGTCCAAGATTCAGAGTCCCGCGCCCTCCTCCAATCCCAACATGAGGTTGAGGTTCTGCACCGCCGCGCCTGACGCGCCCTTGCCCAGATTGTCGAGCAGCGCGACCAGGCGCGCTTCTTCGTCATGGCCGAACACGAACAGCTTGAGGCGGTTTGTCCCGTTCAGCCCTTCTGGGTCGAGCGTTTTTAGCGTTGCGGCCTCCGCAAGCGAGGCGACCTCAACGAAACGCTCGCCTTCATAAGCGGCTGCCAGCGCCGCATGCGCATCGACAAGCTTCGGCTTGCCGGGCAGCGCCGCAAGCGGCAACGGAACTTCGACGATCATGCCCTTGGAGAAACGCCCAACGCTCGGCGCGAAAACCGGCGCGCGCGCGAGTTCGGCGTATTTCTGCATCTCTGGCACATGCTTGTGCTTTTGCCCCATCGCGTAGATGCGATAGGACGCGCGCGTGAACGATGGCGAGGCTTCATCCTCGAACTCGGCGATCATCGCCTTGCCGCCGCCGGAATAGCCCGACACCGCGTTGACGCTGAGCGGCCAATCGCGCGGGATCAGCCCCGCTTCAACCAGCGGCCGCGCCAGCGCGATGAAGCCGGTGGGGTAGCAGCCGGGATTGGAGACGCGCTTGGAGGCAGCGATCTTGGCGCGCGGGTCCTTCGCCATTTCCGGAAAGCCGTAGACCCAATCTGGCGCGACACGATGGGCGCTGGAAGCATCGATCACTTTCACGGCTTCGTTCTCGATCAGCTTCACGGCATCTCTCGCCGCCTCGTCGGGCAGGCACAGGATCACGGCATCGACGCTGTTGAGCAGCCGCTTGCGCTCGTCGGAATCCTTGCGCTTGGCGGGATCGATGGAGGCGAGTTCGATATCACGGCGGCCTTCAAGTCGCTCGCGAATTTGCAGGCCGGTGGTGCCAGCTTCGCCATCGATGAATACGCGTTGCGTCATGAGCAGCAATATGTACCGTCGGCGACCTCGCCGGCTAGCGCTGTCATCTAAAGGTTGGAGCGCGCGGCCTCCGGCCGCGCATGCGCCGCCGGAGGCGACGCGCTCCCAATCACGAACGTCCGCGTATGCCGGCGAGGGCGCCGGCGCTCCACATTCTAGCGCTTCGAGAACTGGAAGCTTCTGCGGGCTTTCTTCTTGCCGTATTTCTTGCGCTCGACCACGCGGCTGTCACGGGTGAGGAAGCCGGCGTGCTTCAAGGCGGGACGCAGCGGCGGCTCGTAATCGGAGAGCGCCTTGGAGATGCCGTGGCGCACCGCACCGGCCTGACCTGAAAGCCCCGAGCCGGTCACCGTGCAGAACACGTCGAACTCGCCTTCGCGGTTGGTGATCTTAAACGGCTGGTTGATCATCATGCGCAGCACCGGGCGGGCGAAATAGCGGTCGCTCTCCTTGCCGTTGACCATGATTTTGCCCTTGCCGGGCTTCACCCACACGCGCGCGATGGCGTTCTTGCGCTTGCCGGTGGCGTAGGAGCGACCGAGCTTGTCGACCTTGCGCTCATGCAGAACCGCAACGTTTTGCTCGACCCGCGGCGGCGCGCCGGTGATTTGGCCGAGAGATTCCAGGCCTTGGGCAGTATCGCTCATGTTAGCCGACCCTCGAATTCTTGCGGTTCTTGGATTTGAAATCGATCGTCACCGGATTTTGCGCGGCGTGGGGATGTTCGCTCCCGCCATAGACGCGAAGCTTCGCCAATTGGCGGCGCGCCAGCGGGCTTTCCTTCGGCATCATGCGTTCCACCGCCTTCTCCAGCACCCGCTCGGGGTGCTTGCCCTCGAGCACCTTGCCGGCGACCCGCTCCTTGATGCCGCCCGGATAGCCGGTGTGGCGATAATAGATCTTGTCGGTCAGCTTCTTGCCGGTGAGCGCCACCTTCGCGGCATTGATCACCACCACATGATCGCCGGTGTCGGCATGGGGTGTGAAATCGGCGCGGTGCTTGCCGCGCAGGCGCAGCGCGATGAATGAAGCCAAACGGCCGACCACGACGCCCGCAGCATCCACCACGATCCAGCCGTGGGTGATCTCTGAGGCCTTGGCCGAGCGCGTCGATTGAGTGCGCATTGGAAGCATCCTGACGAAACGAAGGCGCGGGCTTTAGGGGAGAGCCGATTCGCCGTCAAGACATCGTTTTAATTCCTATTATATCAATATCTTACGTTGCCGGTACTATCATGCCGCCACGCAGGCGCGCCACCCCCACAGTTCCGATCCAGAGCAGAACCGCACCAGCTTGGTGGGCGAGGCTGGTAAAGAGCGGTGAGCCCGCGACCACTGTGGACACTCCCAGCATCGCCTGCAGCACAGTAAGACCGGCAAGAGCGAGCGCAGCCCGGCGCGCCGCGCCCTGCCCGCGGATCAACGCGACGGCGCCGAGCGCAATCGCCGCGAGCGCCACGACATAACCGAGCGAGCGATGCAGCAAGTGTTGCGTGGCGTGGTGTTCTGTGAAATTGCGCCAAAGCGGATCGAGCGAGAACGCGCTCGCGGGAACCCATTCATGCCCAATGCTCGGCCAGTCCGCGTAAGCGGGGCCGCCGTCGGCGCCAGCCATCAACGCGCCGAACATCGCCTGCACGAAGATCAGCGCCGAGAGAGCAAACGCCGCCCAGCGTGGCGCGCCAAGTCTCGACGCCCCGCGCGGCAGGCCAAACGCGTCGCAGGCAAGCCAGAGCGCCCAAGCGAGGATGATCAGCGCCATGCCGAGATGGATCGCGAGCCGCACCGGACTGACATCGAGGCGCTCAAACAGCCCGCTGGTCACCATCCACCAGCCCACCGCGCCCTGTGAGGCCCCCAGCGCAAACAGCCCCAGCACTGGCCAGAAGCGCCCCCGCAGACGCTTCGTCACCCAGAAAAAAGCGAACGGAAGCGCAAACGCGGCGCCAATCATCTTGCCCAGGAAGCGATGGCTCCACTCCCACCAATAGATGGATCGGAACTCGACCAGGCTCATGCCCGCGTTTTGCAGCTGATACTCTGTGGTCCGCCGGTAGAGCGCGAATTCCTCGGCCCAGCGCTCCGCGCTCAACGGCGGCGTGAGCCCCTTGCCGAGATCCCATTCCGTGATCGAGAGCCCGCTGTCGGTCAGGCGGGTCGCGCCGCCCACAAGGATCATGGCCACCACAAGCACCGCAATCGCCAGCAGCCAAATGCCAACGCCGATATCGCGTCTGGGCGGGGCGCCTGCTCTCTCCATCGCCGCTCTCATAGGGCCCGCGCGCCTAACCGCAAACGCGGCGCGCCGCCGCGCGCGGGCCGCGTTTGGCGGCCTTGTGACGCTGAAGGCCCGATCTCGCTGTCATGGAACTCGAGCGCCGTACGCGATCGCGTCCAGGCGGCGATCGTCGACGCCTCAGTAGACCTCTACAACAGCTTCCGGCGCGGCGCCCTTGATGGAAAGACCCCAGCCCAGCAAGTGTGCCGACCCCGGACAGCGCATTGCCGACAGCCTTCAGGGGGGCTAAAGACGGCGCTCCTCGCATCCCGGTGGAGACCAAGCGAGGACAGTCGGAGCGTGGCGCAGCCCGGTTAGCGCACCAGTCTGGGGGACTGGGGGTCGCGAGTTCGAATCTCGCCGCTCCGACCAATGTAATCATATGTAATTTCGGTGTTTTTCTTTATTCAGTGCACCGAGGTAACTTCCAAAAAGCAAACGGGGTAACGCCTGGAGTAACAGAAACTCGGTGGGCGCGGACTTCTCGGCGCTGCCCGCCTCACTGCACGTGCTGGGCGACGGTGACTTTGTCGCGGCGGCCGGTTTTGGGGTCGGTGCGGTGGAGGTGGAAGGCGGTGGTCTTGAACGGGCCTTGGATCATGTCGAGCAGCATGGCTTCGGAGAGTTTGTTTTCGGGCGTGGCGAAGGGTGAGATCATTTCCACCAGCCAGATGCGCTCGCCGGATTTCCAGTCCTCGGCCTTGAGTTTCTCGCCACGCTCGAGCCGGGCCTCGGCTTCGGCCGAAAGTTTGGCCCAGATGGCGACGCCGAGCGGCATTTGTTCGAGGCCTTCCTTGGTCAGGCCGAGCTTGGCGAAGCTGGCGGGGTCCATATTCTCGCTGCCCGGCAACGGGCCGAAGCGGAAGACGCGGAATTGCTCCAGCAGCACGGCTGGAAAGAAAGACCATTCCATGTCCGAGGCCAATACCAGCCTTCTCATCAAAACCCCTAACAGGATTTGGCATTGCGATGACGATGGTGGCGAGGCCGGCGCCAATCCCGCCCTCTTCTTCGATCAGCCGCAATCAGGCGCTTACTTCATCTGGCTTGGCGCCAGCGTCGCCGGGACCGACGCTGAACTCACGTTTTCAAGCACCGTCGCGCGCTAGACAGCGCTGGCGCCGAGAGGTGCTTCGCGCTTGGGCGCAAGCGTTGACGGGGCAGTCTCGCAAGCTGTACGCCCGCTGACTCGAACTGGTCACACCGACGTCGAAAGCCATGGGACGCGCGCGCTGAGTTCAACGCCGCACTAGCTTCTCTTCGCACGCCTAGGTCAGGCGGCTCTACTACGTGCGATCGAAATCATTCTGTGACCGCTTTGGCCCTCTCAACGGCCCGTATGCCCCGCCAAAATCTCCGGAAACCCCTGAAACCGCACATCGGTATTGGCGCTGGCGTCAAGGTCGTCATCAGGTAGCGTGCAGGAATATTCAAACCACACCCGCACGAGCTCTTGAATGAGCTTGCTATCGCGTTGGCGCCTTTTATGTTACTATTGGATTTTACTCGATATTTGTATACCCGCGCGTTCAGTGCCCTCAACTGCAAATGGGCGCACTCGATCTCGCCGCTCCGACCAATGGTGTCCGGCCCGCGAATATCCGAATCGACAGCCAAACCCGGTAATGTCAATGTGACCGACGGCCTGGGGAGGCGAAAGAGGGGCCCTGGATCCATGAGGAGATCAGCTTTCGCGCGCTTGGCGCGGTTAGCGCCGGGCTTGGCGCTCGCCATTGCCGCATGCGCCGATCTGGGTATCGGCATTTCCGCTTCCGGCGGCCCGAGGCCACCGGCGGAGATTCGCACTGGCGCGGCGGAAATGGCGCTGCAGGCGGTCGAGAGCGACGTTGCCGCCGAGGAAATCGCCCGTGGCGTGCAGAGGCTCGTTGACGAGGCGCTCGTCTGCATGAGCTGGCCGGCGTTGTGGCTGGAGGACACCGGTCGGCGCGCTCAGTTCCTGGCGCGCTACGATCTGATGGCGCGCGATTGGGGAGGCGAGGTTTCCGCCGAGAGTGCGGCGCGGATGCAGGAATTTGTCGACCTCGGCTTCCTGACCGCGCAGGCGCGGCAGAACGTTGGCGCGGGCGCCGTGCTCTATACGCTGTCCGCCGAGGGACAGGCGGCGTTGCAGGGATCGCCCTATGGCGGCGCGCGCCCCTCGTTTTGCGGGCCTTCCGGGCGCCGCGTGCAGGAAATTACCAATGTGGAGTGGGGCGAGTTTGATTGCGGCAATCTGCGGGTCAGCTTCACCCACATGGCAGAGGGCTGGCCAATGTGGGCGCGCACCGAGAGCACGCGCGCGCGCATTGCGCAGACATGGTCGCCGCCGGGCCGATCCCTGGCCGGACGCGTCACTCTCAGCCGCCAATGGTACCGGAATGATACTCTACCAAGTGGAGATTTCGAAAACGGCGCGCTGCGATCGGTTTGTTTCGACCCCGTGCGCACGCGCTTTGCCGGGTCAGACCTTGACCTCAACGTCGGCGCGGCCGCACCGGCCGCGGCGCCGCTAGGGTTCGATGCGGACACGCCCCAGCCCGGCCCGCAGGGAGCGGCGCGCCAATGAAACGACGCCCCAATTCCCGCCGCGCCGCTATGTAGTCTCCACGAATGGGTTCTTTCCCGCCTTCAGTTCGAGCCGCACCGGCGTCGCGTGCAATTCGAACGCCTCGCGCAGCGCATTGACCAGATAGCGCTTGTAGCTCTCCGGCATGTCTTCGGCGCGCGAGCAGAGCAGCACGAAAGTCGGCGGGCGCGACTTGATCTGGGCCATGTAGCGCGGCTTGATGCGCTTGCCGCGCACCGCGGGCGGGGGGTGGCGCTCCACGGTGGCGTGCAGCCACTCGTTCAGATCCTTGGTCTTGACCCGCGCGCTCCAGTCGCGATGGGCGGTTTCCACCGCTTTCATCAGCCGATCGAGTCCCACGCCAGCTTGCGCCGCCACCGTCACGATCGGCGCGCCGCGCAGCTGCGGCAGGCTTTCGCGCGCGACCAGTTTCATTTCCTCAAGATGGGCGCGCGGGTCTGCGACCAGATCCCACTTCGCAAGCACGAACACCAGCGCGCGGCCCTCGCGCTCCACCAGATCGCCGATAGTCAAATCCTGCTTCTCGAACGCTTCGCCCGCATCCATCACCAGCACGCACACATCGGCGAAGCGGATCGCGTGCAGCGTCTCGCCGACGGAGAGTTTCTCCAGCTTTTGCTGCACCTTGGCTTTGCGGCGCATGCCGGCGGTGTCAACCAGGCGATAATTCTTGCCGCCCCAGCTCCAGTTCACCGCGATCGCATCGCGAGTGATGCCCGCCTCCGGGCCCACCAACAGGCGCTCCTCGCCCAGCAGCGCGTTCACAAGCGTGGACTTGCCGGCGTTCGGACGGCCGATGATGGCGATATTGATGGGGCGCTTTTCCCCCTCCCCCTCGAGGGGAGGGGGCA
>JAKFYF010000129.1 GCA_021731005.1 Hyphomonadaceae bacterium | reverse complement strand
AGTCTGCGCGCCGCCAAGATCGATGCGCTCGCCTACCATGCCGGCCTTGACGCAAATATCCGCGCCGAGCGGCAGAAGCGTTTCCAGGTGCAGGACGACGTGGTGATGGTCGCCACCATCGCCTTTGGCATGGGCGTGGACAAGCCAGACGTGCGCTTCGTCGTCCATGCCGATCCGCCCAAGTCGATCGAGGCTTACTGGCAGGAAGTCGGCCGCGCCGGGCGCGACGGCGAAACAGCTGAGGGCATCGCGCTTTACGGCGCGGGCGATCTGCGGCGCGCTTTGATGTGGGCGAGCCAATCGAACGCCACGGAGCAGGTCAAAGCCGTGCAAGCCAAGAAAGCGCGGCAATTGTTCAATTTCCTCGACGGCCTCTCCTGCCGGCGCGCCGGCGTGCGGCGCTATTTCGGCGAGGAGAACGCACAGGCGTGCGGGGTCTGCGATGTCTGCGCCGAGCCGCCGGTCTCCATCGACGCCACCGAGTTCGCCGGCAAAGCCATTGCCGCGGTGATGCGCATGGACCAGCGCTTCGGGCGCGGGCGCGTGGTCGATCACCTCTTGGGCAAGGCCCCGCGCGACACTCTCGACGAGCAATACGCAGGCCGCAGCACTTACGGCATCGGCAAGGATCAGAGCGAAGCGCTGTGGCGGCGGGTGATCGAACATCTCTTGTTCGAGGGCGTGCTCTCCGAGGGCGACGACGAGCGCCCGGTGCTCAGCGTCGCCGACACGGATGCCGCACGCGCCATCTTCCGCAAGGAAATCGAAGTCCGCGTCCGCGAGGAGGCGAAAACCACGCGGCGCTCCAAACAGGAGCGCCGCGCCGCCCGCGACGCGAAACGCGGCGCGCAGGCGGGGTTTGCCGGAGAAGACGCGAAACTGTTCGAACGCTTGCGCATCTGGCGCCGCGAAGCGGCGGCAGCGCTTGGTGTAGCGCCTTACGTCATCTTCCATGATGCGACGCTCGCCGCCATCGTCGCCGCCAAACCCGCCGACCTCGCAGCGCTCGCCGCCATCGCCGGCATCGGCGAAGCTAAACTCAAACGCCATGGCGCGGCGTTGCTGGATCTGCTGCGCGGGGGGCTAGCTGACGGCGGCGCCGCAACTTGACACCGGCGACCCGGTACTGCGTACAGGGCGGCAAGGAGAACCCCATGATCGGCTATGTCACTATCGGCTCTAACAACATTGAACGCTCCTGCGCGTTCTATGACGCTGCGCTGGCGCCGCTTGGCTATGCGCGCACGTTCTGCGAAGGCGGCTGGGCGGGCTATGGCCCCGGCGGCAAGAAGGAGGGCCTGGAAATCTACATCGCCGCGCCCGCCAATGGGCAGCCGGCCACGCTCGGCAACGGCTCGATGCTGGCCTTCAAGGCCCCTTCCCGCACCACGGTGGAAGCGTTCCACGCGGCCGCGCTCGCAAACGGCGGCATTGATGAAGGCGGCCCGGGCGTGCGCGGCGAGTACGACCCGCCCTTCTACGGCGCCTACGTGCGCGATCCCGAAGGCAACAAATTCGCTGCGTATTTCAAGGGCTAGAAGTTCGCAGGCGGACGCGCGAGCGCATACCCCTAGTCCGCGCCGCGCGCGGCCAGCATGTCGGGCGGGGCCAGCGCGCCGCCGATGGCGATCGCCAATTGCGGAAACACTGGCCCCAGATTGCCGTCATAGACGGTGCGCGCCCAGATCGGGATCGCGGGCGAAGGCGCGAGCCGCAGCCCGCGCGCGCTGGTGTGCGCCAGCATCTCCTTGATGAAAGGCGTAACCGCTCCGCCTCCAACGGCGACCGTCTGCAGTTCGCGGCGTCCCTCCTGCAACGCGTGGCGGCGCGCGACGTCGACGCTGTGCGCATAAGCGTGGGCGATGTCCTTCTTGAACTCGCGATAGTCCTTGTCGCGCTCGAGATCGGCGAGCTTGATCACGTGGGTGCGGTTCCGATGACGCAGGATGGCGCGGCCGTCCTGGAAGATGCTGTCCTTGATGTCGACCATTTGCCGCTTGAGCAGGTTCCATAATTCCCCCTGCTCCTCTGGCGATCTGGCGGCGCTGGCCGAGATGGCGAGGTTGGCGATCACATGGTCGAGAAAGTCGCCGGCTTGTTTCAGCGTCACACGGGCCTGGCGCAGCTCGCGCATGCGCGCGCCGGCTCGATACAGCGCGGTGATATCGGTCGTGCCTGCGCCGATATCGACAACGACCACGTGCGCGGCGCTGCGTTCATGCCCGATGGAGGTGTAGGCCGCCGCCGCCGTCGCTTCGAAAATGAGGCCCATGTCGGCGGCGCGAGCCGCGCCAGGCTTGGCCTGCAGCGCATCCTCGACATCGGCGAGCGCCAGGCCGCCGGGCTCAAGCAGGCGCTCGCCCAGATGCTCCAGAACTGTCTCGGCTTCCGCGAACAAGGCCACCACGGCGCCATGTTGACCGGCGCTGTCAGCCCCACGCCAGGCCGGGGCCGCATAGCGGCGTTCGCCGATCGCATCGTCGGACAATTCAGGATCGAGTGCGATGGCGCGATCGATCGCGGCCAGGAAATAGGCCAGGTAAAGCGTAACCAGATCGCGCATGGTGAACAAACGGCGCGGGTCGACCGCAGCCGGAGCGCTGGTGTTGAGGGCGCGGTCGAGATCGCTGACGCTGAGCAGTGTCTTGAACGAGCGCAGCGCGCGCCGATCGCGCGCCAGCTTTTGGCCGCGCGCGGCTGCCTCAGCGCCGAACAGCACGCGCTCGTCATCGACGAACACCGCGCTCTCGAGCAGGAAGGCGTTGCGCCCTTCGTCTTCGCCCGCAAGCATGAGCGGGCGCAGCCATTCCGGATTGAAGCGCGACCACGCTTCCATGGGCGCGGCGGCGGCCTTTGAGAACGCGGTGCCGAAATCGATGCAGAGCGTCCAGTCGCCGCCCGTGCTCATGAGCTTCTCCGCGCCGGCTTGACGCGCGCCTTGAGCAGGACCTTTTCCCCGCGCGAGACGCCGGGAGCGACGATGTGAACCGATGCCGGCGGGCGCTTGCTTGGCGCAATCAATTCGTGCGCCTGCGGATCGAATGGCGCGGTCTCACCAATTTCGCCCAAACGCGCCAAGCCGCGCTGGCGCGCCGCACGCGAGAGCGATTGATCAATCAGAGCCACCATGTCTGGCCCCCGCCGGGCGCTGGCGGCGAATTCGGCGAAGTCAGCCCATGCTTGCGCCAGCGCCCTGTCCGCCTCGGCCCAGGAAGCCTGAGCGAGCTTCATGGTCAGGCCGGTCCGGCGCGGCGTGCGACTCTTTCGAACCATCGCCTGCGAGCCCAGCATAGCCGTTGGCAAGCTGCAACAGAGAACGCAGCGCGGCGGCAAACTCTCAATTCAGTCTGGCATCAACCGCGGAAGGCTTTTTCGCCGCGGCGGGGCTCGCGCCGCTTGATGGGTTTGAAAACGCCTGTACCCGTCATCAGCGTATTCTCGCCGCACCAGATGCGCCCGCGCACGATGTAGAGGCCGCCCTCGACCGATAGCGTCTCGCCGCCCGCTTCGATCCAATCGCCCATCTTGGCGGCGGAAAGGAAGTCGCAGGTCAGACGCACGGTGACCCAGTACGAAGAGGTCTCGACCGAAACAACATGGCCCCACGCCATGTCGGCGAAGGTCATCAGCACGCCGCCATGGGCGTTGAGCATGCCGTTGGTGTGGCGCTCGTCGACGCGGAGACCCATGGTCGCGCCGCTGGGATCGATGCGCCGATAGAGCGGACCGATCTGGCCCGGAAAGCCGCGGCGCCAGTCCAAGGCGGTGTAACCATCGGGAATTTCAGCCGGCGCCGAGACGTCGTCCGACATGGCGTCTCAGAGCGCTCCGTCGCGGCGGTTTGGCGTTCGCGCCTCTGCCTCGGCCGCCTCGTTATCGCGGGCGTGGCGGAGCGTGTCGATGCGTTCGCGCTCGATCTGGAACAGCTCGAGGTTGCGCCCGGAGAGGTTGCGGCCGTTGGCCACTTGGATCGTCATCGGATTGATCTGTTGGCCGCGCCGCAGCACTTCGTAATGCAGGTGCGGGCCGGTGGAGCGGCCGGTGGTGCCGACATAGCCGATCACCTGGCCCTGATGCACGCGCGCGCCCGTCCGCATGCCGCGCGCGAAACGCGACATGTGCGCGTAGGCGGTTTCATAGCCGTTGGCGTGGCGGATGCGAATGTAGTTGCCGTAAGTGCCGAACGGGCCGGCGCGAACGATCGTGCCTTCGCCGGCGGCCAGTATCGGCGCGCCGGTAGCGGCGGCGAAATCCGTGCCGCGATGCATGCGGGTGTAGCCGAGCACCGGGTGCCGGCGCATGCCGAAGCTGGAAGAAAGCCGAGCGCCGTTAATCGGCGTCTTCATCAGGAAGCGCCGCGCGCTCTTTCCGTCGGCATCGTACCAATCGCCGCGCGCATCGCCGGGCGCTTGAAACGAATAGAAAGCGCGCGCGCCGCGCCGGGTTTCCAGCGACAGAAACAACAGCTCCCCGGTGCGCACGGTGTCGCCTTCATCGTCATAGAAACGCTCGAACACCAGTTCGAAGCTGTCGCCAGGACTGATGTCGCGCTGGAAGTCGATGTCGTAGGAGAATGCGTCCGCGAGCGCTGCGACTTCACGATCGGTGGCGCCCCGATTCAGCGCGGTTGCGTACAGGCTGCCTTCGATCAGCGCGGCGATGCGCGAAATCTCGAACTTGAGCGGCATCATCACTTCGCGCGCGGCGAATTCGCCCGAGGAGGTGAGATTGGCGGTGACCGTGGCGCCCGGCTCGGAGCGGAACGCCACGCCGGTGAGCTGGTCAGCCTCCCCCTCGCGCCGGAAGAACAGGTCTATTTCCTGTCCGGGCCGGATGCGGCGGGGATTGTAGACGTCGAGGATAGAAGCCAGCGCGGCATTGGTGGCGCCCTGTCCAGCGCCCGCGCGCACCATCAGCCCGGCCAGAGTTTCGCCCGCACCTACTCGCAGTGCGCGCGTCTCGTGGCGAAGGTAAACTTCTGTAAACGCTTGATGCTCGGCTCTGAGCGCCGCGGCATAGGCGGCGGCCCCGCGCCGTGCAGTCGCGGCGGCGCCATCGCCAAACAGCCCTGCCTGCCAAGCCAAGGCAAGGCCAAGCCCAGCGGCGCCCGCCATCACGGCAAGACCGGCCAACCCAGCCTTGGCCGAGCCTCCCTTGGCGTCTGCGCCAGAATGTGACGATCTTGCGCTCAAACCCGTGTCGCTCCCACGCATCCCCGGAAAAATCACATTATCACAAGTATTTCCGGGACGCTCTTATCCTGCCAGAAACCATCTTGGCGCCATTCCTTGGGTCCACAAGGCCGCTGCCTCAGCACGTTTGGCCCGAGCCGAACGCCGCGCCGAGCGAGAGATATGCCACATAGGTCTAACCAGGGCGTTGAGAGTCAAGGCCAAGCGCGGTCGCAGCCTGACCCGATTCGGACACCTGGCCCGAAACGGGGCCGGATCCTGGTGGGCTGGGCTACCGCCATCGCCGCGCTCGGGGTCAGCTCCGGCCTGCTCGCGGGCGGGCTTTGGCTGGTTAGGCTTTCGTTAGCGGAGTTCTTCCTGTCCTCGGCGCTGTCAGAGCGGGGGGTCGACGCCGATTTCGAGGTTGCGGAATTAACTTTCACCTCCGGCGCGCTAACGGACGTGCGCTTCGGCGCCGCCGACGATCCCGACGCCGGAGCGGAATGGATCGAAGCGAGTTGGGAATGGGCGGGCCTGTCGCCGCGTCTCACTGGGCTGCGCCTTGTCAGCCCGCACGCCAGGCTGCGAATGGATGCCAGCGGGAGAGTATCCGCGGGCGCGCTGCAGCGGTTCAGCGGCGGCGCTTCACGCAGGAGGCCGCGGCTTCCCGCGATCGATTTCGCCATCGAGAACGGCCGGCTGCGCCTCGAGGCGCCGTTCGGCGCGCTCGACGCCTCGGTGCGCGCCGACGGTGTGATCGGGCGCGACTTCGCGCTCGCCGCCGAGCTGCCGCGCACGACCGCGCAAGGTGGTGACGGCTATGGCTTGCACAATGGCGGCGCCGACTTGCAGGTAACAAGCAACGCCGCGCGCCTCGATTTCCGCCTGCAGGCGCAAGCGAACCGCATCGAATGGGCGGGAGCAGTATTCACCGATACGGCGCTTACTCTCAGCGGCGGCGTGCCAACCGACCTTCACCGCGTGGATGGCGATGTGCAATGGCGCGCGGAACATTGGAGCGCGCTGGGATTCGCCGCGAACAAGGTCCGGGTCGAGGCGCACGGCGGCGCCGCCGCGAGCGAGGATCGCCTGGCGCTGGCGGGCTGGCGGCTGCAGCTGCGCGCGGATGCGCCGCGCGCCGGCGCCGGCGAGACCGCGCTCGTTAATGCGCTGCTTGAGGCGCGCGCGGAGGGCGATGGCGCGCGGGGTCGCGGCGGCTGGGCGCTCAATGCGGGAACTCTCTCGGGGTTTGGCGTCGCCGCGCGACAACCGCGCGCCGCCGGAGTGTTCGCTCTCGACGAGAACAGCGCCTCAGGGAACGCCCAGATCGAGTTGGCGCAGGCGCGCCTCCTGCCCGCTGCAACGGAACGCTTGCGCACCGCGCTTCCCAATTTTGCGAATGCTCCGGTAGGTCCGGGCTTCGCCAGCGCGCGTCAGACATTCGCCGCAGCCGGCGCGGCGTTCTCGGTCAGTGCGCCGATACAGTGGAACGCCGCCGAGGGCCGCATGCAAGTGCGCATCGTTGCTCCAATCGTCGCGCGCGCGTCGAACGGCGTGCGGGTGACGATCGAGCCATTGCGCGAGGATCTGGACGCCGCATTGCTGCAATGGCCCGGCCTGAGCTTGCACGGGGCTGTCGCACTCGACATTTCCGGCGGCGGCGCGCCAAAGGCGACGTTGCTGTTTGACAGCATCAATTGGGCGCCCGACGCTCCGTTTGAAGCCGAGGGCGCTGTTAGCATCAGCGACTGGCGGAATTCCGGCGCCTTGATCGCCGCCGAGGATGTGGAGTTTTCGCTGGTGCTGCCTGCAACTGGCGGCGGGCGCCTGGAACTCGACGGGCCGGCCCTTCTCAGCGGCCCGCTTGGCGCGGGCTCGGTGCGCGACCTCGCCATCGATCTCGACCTGGCGCTCAATTGGGGACGCGGCTGGGCCATCTCGCCAAAGGCAACGTGCCTGCCGATCCGCTTCGCCAGCCTCGAGATCGCGGGGCTCGCTTTCAGCGACGGAAGCGTACCGCTTTGCGCATTGGGCGGCGCGCTGATCTCCGCCGACCGCAACGGCAATCTCGCCGGCGGGTTCACCATCGCGACGCCGCGCGTGGCTGGGCGGCTGCGCGCCGGCGAGCCGGTAACGCTGCGCGCAAGCGCCATCCGCGGCCGCTTCACCGGCGCCCGGCAAGACATGCGCCTGAACATCGAAGCGAACACGCCGAGCATCGCCTTCGATCTGAGTGAGACGCGGCGCGTGAGCTTGACGCTCGGCGCGCTCACCGCCGATGCCCTGCTGGGTTCAGACTGGCGCATTGCCGGCGGCTTCGAACGCGGCGCGCTCTCGGATCCCAGCTTGCCAGGAAACGTCTCGGCCATTGCAGGAACCTGGAGCGCCGATCAAGAGGATGGCGCGTTTGTGGTTCGCGTCGCGGCTGGCGAGGCGCTGGTCGTCGCCAATCGACCCGCAAGCGAAGCCGAGCGGCTGCTGTTCAGTCCAATTCGGCTGGCCGATGTGAGTGCGCATTTTCGCGATGGCGCCGTCAATGCCGAGGGCGCAGTGCTCCAGGAAGCTTCCCGCCGCCCGCTCGCCCAGTTCACAGCCCAGCATGACATTGCCGAGGGACAAGGCGGCGCGCGGATTGTCGCCGATACCCTGAGTTTCGATGCTAGCCTGCAGCCCTACGACCTGACCGAGCGCTTGCGCGGCATGGTTGAGAATGTTCGAGGCGATGTGAGCGCGCTGGCTGAGGTAATCTGGGATCGCCAAGCCGTCGCAGCTTCGGGCCGCGTGCATCTGGACGGCGTGTCGCTAGCCGCGGCCACCATCCCCATCATCGAGGACGTGCGCGGCGACATCGTTTTTGACGATCTCTTTGCACTGACCACTCCGCCCGGACAAAGCGTTACTATCGGCCTCGTCAATCCAGGCGTCGCCGCGCGCGACGGGCGCGTGCAATTCCAGCTTCTGGGCGATCAGCGCGTCGCCATCGAGCGCGCCGAATTCGCCTACGCCATGGGCGTGCTTTCACTCACGCCAACCACCATCACGCTAGGCGCCGAAGAGACGCAGTTTGAGTTGGTGTTGAACAATGTCGACGCCGCCGATCTGATCAAGAGCCTCAACCTCCCCGACCTTGCCGCCACCGGACGCCTCGAAGGGCGCTTTCCGCTGCTGCTCTCGCGCCGCGCGGCGCTGGTGCGCGATGGCGTGGTGCGCGCGCTGCCGGGCGGAGGAACCATCGCTTATGTCGGCAGCGCCGGCGAAGGCGCCGTCGGCATGGCGCGCGTCGCTTTCGACGCGCTGCGCGATTTTCATTACGATGAGCTCGAGATCATTCTGAACGGCGATCTCGCCGGCGAGGTGGTCTCCTCGATACGCTTCAGCGGGGAAAACAGCGGCGAGCCTATCGATCTTGGCCCCATCGCCGCAATTCCGGGGATCGGCAACGTTTCGGTGCGCGGCGTGCCGTTTGACTTCAACGTGCAGATCACCGCCCCGTTCCGGCGCCTGGCGCAGACCGCGGCCTCGGTTTCCGATCCCGGCGTGATCCTGGATCGGGCCAATGGCGTGAACGAAGAGGTTGACCCGCCACCCCCGGCGCCAAGATAAAGCAACGCTTCAGGGCCGGTTCAGGCAAACCGCGTCATGATCGAGAGTGAGGAGTTTCGGCATGCGCTCAATATTGGCGACAGCGATCGGCGCGGCGGTGCTGAGCACCGGCTGCATCCCGGTGCAGATCCAGGCCCCGGACCGCCCGATCGAAATCAATCTAAACGTCAACATCCGCCAGGAGGTCATCGTGCGTCTGGAACGCGACGCCGCCGAGCTCCTGGACCAAAACGCCGATCTGTTTGGAGGCAATCAATGATCCGCGCTCTCACATTCTCCGGCCTGCTGGCGTTCTCGCTCGCCATCGCCGCGCCCGCTTCGGCGCAAGCACAGGACGCAGCTATCGGCCAGGCGCGCGCCGCCGGCCTCGTCGGCGAGCAGGCTGACGGCTATCTGGGCTTGGTTCCAGGGGCAGCCATCTCCGCCGATTTACGCGGACGGGTCGAGCAGAACAACATCCAGCGCCGCGCGTTGTTTGCGCGCCGCGCCGGCGAGCGCAATGTTTCGATCAACGAAATGGCGGCGGCCGTCGCCTGCGAAGTATTTGCGCGGCGTATCGCAATGGGCGAGCGCTATCGCGACGAAGCAGGCCAATGGCGCCAGCGCAGCGCGAGCGAACCGGTAGCAATGCCCTCATTCTGCCCCGGCTGATGTTGCGCGATGCTCCGCGCGCGCACCGCAAGAGCGTGAGCGCACACACCCGTCCTCCCCCAATAGGGGGAGGTGGCGCGCGCGAAGCGCGTGACGGAGGGGGAAACGCGGACCTCACAGGCAGCGGCGGCGCCCCCTCAGTCAGCTTCGCTGACAGCTCCCCTCATGGGGGAGCACGGGCGCCGCTCTTGATTCCACTCAGGCCGAGCGCGCTCTGATGCGCATCCTGGCCGTCGTGATCGCCGCCAGCGCGGCGCTGACCGCCCTGTTGCTCGCGTTCATGCACTTTGCGCAGCAGCGGGAGTTCGGAATCCACCTTTGGCTCGCGCTCGGGCTTGGCGCGTTTTTCTCGTTCGCCATCGGCGGCGGTCTGATGGCGCTGGTGTTTATCTCAGCCCGGCGCGGCTATGACGACCGGATTGAGATCGACACCAGAAATGATTAACCAATAACCAAGCTTATGGTCATCATGAGCATAAGCTGATAGAGTGCGCCGGATGCCCGCCCGCAAGGCCCTCGCCGCCCAAGAACGCTTCAATTCGCTCTACACCCACGGCTTCGTGCGGGTCGCCGCTTGTGCGCCCGTGGTGGCCCCCGCCGATCCCGCGACCAACGCCGAACGCATCCTCGTTTTCGCGCGCGAGGCAGACGCCGCCAGGGCCGCCATCCTGCTCACGCCCGAGCTATCGCTCACCGGCTATGCAATCGACGATCTGTTGCACCAGGACGCACTGCTCGACGCCGCCGAGGCGGCCATCGCCAGGCTCAAGGCGGAGAGCGCGAAGCTGTTCCCGATCCTGATCGTCGGCGCGCCGCTGCGCATGCGCGGCGCGCTCTACAATTGCGCCTTGGTGATTCATCGCGGCCACATTCTCGGCGTCGTCCCGAAGAGCTTCCTGCCGAATTATCGCGAGTTCTACGAGAAGCGGCACTTCGCGAGCGCAGCGGACACCGAAGAGAACCGCATCGCCGTCTGCGGCGAGGATGTCGGCTTCGGCGCCGCCATGATCTTCGCCGCGACGGACAACCGCGATTTTTCCTTCCACATCGAAATCTGCGAGGACATGTGGGCGCCGACGCCGCCCTCGACCATGGGCGCGCTCGCCGGCGCCACCATCCTGCTCAACCTGTCGGCCTCCAACATCACCATCGGCAAAGCCGAGGACCGGGCCATCCTTTGCGACGCGCAATCGCGCCGCTGCAGCGCCGCCTATGTGTTCGCCGCCTGCGGGCGCGGGGAAAGCACCACCGATCTCGCCTGGGACGGCCAGATCGTCGCTTTTGAGATGGGCGAGAAGATCGCCGAAGGCGAACGCTTCGCGCGCGAGCCCAAGCTGGTCATCGCCGACATCGATGTCGGGCGCATCGCCGCCGAGCGCCGCCGGCTTTCGAATTTCCGCGATGCGCAAGCGCGCAAGAAAGGCGAACTGATCAAGTGGGGCCACATCACGTTTTCGTTGAACGCTCCGCTTGCCCCCCTGCCCCTGCGCCGCAAGCTCGAACGTTTTCCGTTCGTGCCGGACGATTCCGCCAAACGCGACCGCGATTGCTTCGAGGCTTATAACATCCAGGTCGCGGGCCTCGCCCAGCGCATCGAAGCCATCAACACCAAGCGCGTTGTGATCGGCGTTTCCGGCGGCCTCGATTCCACCCAGGCGCTGATCGTCGCCGCGCGCGCGTTCGATCTGCTCAAGCTGCCGCGCGCCAACATCATCGGCGTCACCATGCCGGGCTTCGCCACCGGCGAGGCCAGCAAAGCCAACGCCTGGGCGCTGATGCAAGCGCTGGGCGTGGACGCACGCGAGGTATCCATCGAGCCGTTGGCGCAGCGTATGCTGGAGGACCTCGACCACCCCGCCGCACGCGGCGAGAAGGCGTACGACATCGCCTACGAAAACGTGCAGGCCGGCCTGCGCACCGATTATCTCTTCCGCCTCGCCAACAAGGAAGGCGGCTTCGTCGTCGGCACTGGCGATCTCTCCGAACTCGCGCTGGGCTGGTGCACCTACGGCGTTGGCGATCACATGAGCCATTACAACGTCAATGGCGGCGCACCGAAGACTTTGATCCAGCACCTCATCCGATGGGCCGCGGAGTCGCAGCTTTTCGATCAGCAAGCGTCCGAGACGCTGCTTAAGGTGCTTGCCAGCGAGATCAGCCCCGAACTCGTCCCCGGCGGCGTGCAGCGCACGGAGGCCGCAATCGGCCCTTATGAATTGCAGGATTTCAACCTCTATTGGCTGACACGCTACGGCATGGCGCCCAGCAAGATATTGTTTCTGGCTTGGTCGGCGTGGGCGCAGAAGTACGATTACGCCACGCTGCGCAAATGGCTGGAGCTGTTCCTGACCCGCTTCTTCGCCAACCAATACAAGCGCTCCGCCGTCCCCAACGGCCCGAAGATCGTGTCCGGCGGCGCACTTTCCCCGCGCGGCGACTGGCGCGCGCCCAGTGACGCAAGCGCGGCAACGTGGCTCCACGAATTGCACGCCAACACGCCCCAGGCGCTGGACTAGGCCGCCCCCGCATGCTTGGTCGCCTTCGATGGTGAAACTCGACGATCTCATCGCGCTCGCGCTCGCGGCCGGGCACGAAATCATGGCGGTGCGCGAAGCGGGCTTTGAGACGCTAAAGAAAGGCGACGGCTCGCCTGTCACCATCGCCGACCAGCGGGCCGAAGCGTTGATCGAAGCGGGCTTGGCCAAGCTCATGCCAGGCGTGCCGATGCTGGGCGAAGAATCGGTCGAGGCCGGGCGCATTCCGGAACTGGGCGAGCGCTTCTTTTGTGTCGATCCGCTCGACGGCACCCGCGGCTTCGCCAAGGGCGGAAACAATTTCACTGTCAATATCGCGCTGGTAGAAGGCGGTGCGCCCAGCGTGGGCGTAATCTACGCCCCCGCGCGCGGCGAGCTTTATGCCGGCGAGCCCGGGCGCGCGCTGCGGGGACATGCCGAGCACGGGGCGCTGGGCGCACTTGCGCCGATGCGCGTTTCGCCGCCGGCGGCGCCATGGCGAATTGTCGCTTCCGACCATTCCGGGCGCGACGATAAAACCAAGCGTTTCATCGCCGCGCTCGCTGGAACCACCGCACACGCCAGTTCCTCGATCAAATTCTGCCGCCTGGCCGAAGGCGAAGCCGATCTCTATCCGCGCTTCGGCGAGGTGTGCGAATGGGACGCCGCCGCTGGGCACGCGATCTTGAACGCCGCGGGCGGAGGGATTATGCGGCTGGACGGCGCGCCGCTGCGTTACGGCGCGGTCGAGGACGGTTTCCTCATTCGGGGCTTCGTCGCTTTTGCAGGCGATGCGGCGAAGGCAGCGGCGCTGGGGGCGTTGGGGTGAGCGCGTGCAATTGCTCGGACGTCGCGCGCTATTCTCATGCCCGGGCATGGCTATCGCATACGGCAATTCACTGTTTGCGAGAGGCCGAAACAGCGAGGCGCCCTCCTCCCCCTCGCGGGCAGGGCAATCGCATTTGAAGACAAATCTAGGTGAAAGTGCCGACGGT
>JAKFYF010000364.1 GCA_021731005.1 Hyphomonadaceae bacterium | reverse complement strand
CTCGCTTGCCACCATCGGGCGCCCCTGTCAAAAGCTTTGTCGCCACAGCGGCGCCGCGCCGCCAACGAGTACTCGTCATGCGCCTTCGGGCACACGCAGGCGGTCCAATTAGGGGCCGCGCCCGCCCCCCCGGGGATAAATCGATCTCTCACCGCGCCTTGATTCTCGGCGCGCTGGCGAGCGGGACGACCAAGATCGAAGGCCTGCTCGAAGGCGACGACGTGCTGCGGACCGCGGCGGCGGCGCGCGCGTTTGGGGCCAATGTCGAGCGCTATGGCGAGAACAGCTGGACGGTGGCGGGCACGGGCAGGTTCGCCCAGCCGCGCGACACCGTCGATTGCGGCAATTCGGGCACCGCCGCGCGGCTGCTGATCGGCGCCGCCACCGGCTATCCCATCAGCGCGCGATTTGATGGCGATTCCTCGCTGCGCCGGCGGCCGATGAACCGGGTGATCGCCCCGCTCAGCCAGATGGGCGCGCGCTTCGATTCCGGGCGCACCACGTTGCCGTTCATCGTTCATGGCGGGCGGCTCACCGGGATCGTCTACCGATCGCCGGTTTCCTCCGCGCAGGTGAAATCCGCGGTGCTGCTGGCCGGCCTCAACGCCGAGGGCGAGACCATCCTGATCGAGCCGGAACGCTCGCGCGATCACACCGAGCGCATGCTCCAAGTGTTCGGCGCGGCGATCGACGAAGTCGAATTCGATGGCGCCAACCACCCGCGCGTGCGGCCAAGCACGCTCACGGGGGCTGCGATTTATGTGCCCGCCGACCCCTCTTCTACTGCGTTCGCCGCGGCGGCGGCTTTGATCGTGCCGAAATCCGAGCTGCGCATCGCCGACATGCTGGTGAACCCGCTGCGTCTGGGCTTCTTCGATACGTTGGCCGAGATGGGCGCTGACCAGGTGTTCGAGCAGCGCAACGATCCGATTGGCGAGCCGATCGCCGACCTGGTCGTGCGTTCCTCCAAGCTCAAGGGCGTGTCGCCCCCGCCACGGCGTTCGCCCTCGATGATCGATGAATTTCCGATCCTCTCGGTAGTCGCCGCGTTCGCCGAGGGCGAGACCCGCATCGAAGGCGCGGCCGAGCTGCGGGTGAAGGAAAGCGACCGCATCATCATGATGGTGGAGGGGCTGCGCGCCTGCGGTGTAAACGCGGAGGAATTGCCCGACGGCCTGGTGATCCAGGGCGCGGGACCGAAGGGGGTTCGCGGCGGCGCGTCGATCCGCACCCACGGCGACCACCGCGTGGCGATGTCGTTCCTGGTGCTGGGGCTCGCCGCGCGCGAGCCGGTCGTGGTCGACGACAGCGAGATGATCGACACCTCGTTCCCCGGTTTCGCCGCCTTCATGCGCGCGCTAGGCGCCGACATCGCCGAAGCGTGAGCGAACCCTCTTCCCTGCGGAGAGGGTCGCGGCGGGGGTTTAGGTGCGGCGTTGCGCCAAACGCCGGCCAACGCATCCACGTTTCCGGGTTCGCTTGCATTCCAGTCCCGCGAAATCGGGAGAGCGGGGCGCGCTGTGCGCGTGAGCTCAAAAAGGTAGTCCGGTCGTGGCGCTCGGCGCGCCCCGCGCATTCTGTTTTCCAGCCGGCCAAAGCCTGAGGCGTTCGATAAAATCCCGGACGGCCATACGCTGATGAGACGGGTTGGGCGAATGGCGAATGGCGAGTGGCGAATGGGGTTCGCTGTCGCCCACGCGTTTCGCTTTGTACAAGAGAGAGCAATTGGCGCGGGAATGGCATTTCGCCATTCGCCACTCGCCGTTCGCCTCGCTTGCGACCAGCGCGGTCTCTCCCGCGATCCGATCCCCGCGACGCTGGGGTTTCCGGCGACCTCTTGGCGCCGTGCTTTCGTTCCCGGCCGACGTGCGGTGAAGCCAATTGGGACTGGCGGATGGCGAGTGGCGAATGGGGTTCGCAATCGCTATCGCCGTTTTCCCTCGGAGAGCCGCGTTCGGTTCTGGTTCGTCGGGCAACGCGCGCGTTCCCAATTCGCCATTCGCTACTCCCCTCCTTCACCGGGCCTTCGAGTTGGTTTTTCTCCTCAAAGCAATCACGTACACAATGCGTCTCCTGAACTTGTTCGGCTATTGGTACCTTGAAGCCTCCCAACAGGAGATGACGTAGTATCGCTCAGCTCTTCCGCTGTTGGATAGATTTTCACATAAAGCCCGATTTTACTGGGCCGGAGGGGTGAAAATGCGGGGATAGATTCGAGATGCGGGGATAGATTTCTGGGCCGCCGGCGCTTTCTTCCCCGCAAGGGGGAGAGGGGCTGAGCGTAGTGAAACGGAGGGGGTAAGCGCGGTCCCGCCCCCCTCAGTCATCGCGCTGTCGCGCGCTGACAGCTCCCCCGCATGCGGAGAAGCAAACCGCGAAGGCTCCGGCGTTGGGCGCTCGCCGGCCAAATCCAGATTAGTCCGGCAAGGCGACCCGTCCGTTGCCAGCCGCCACTTCCAGCGGCTGGTCCAGCCCGGCGCCTTCGATGCGGAACGCACCACCCGCGGCTTTCACCAGCGCGCACCCCGCCGCGACGTCCCAGATCATCGAGCCGCTCTCGCGGTAAGCCTCGGCGCGCCCGGCGGCGACATAAGCGAGCGCGCTTGCGGCCGAGCCGATCATGCGCACTTTGCGCCACGTGCTAAGGCGGCTCTCAAATGCGCGCATGGAAGCGCCGCTCGCACGCGACGGGATGCCTGTCTGCAGGATGCCCGCGGCCGGCTCGGCAATCCCGGACACGCCGATCGGCGCACCGTTGAGCCAGGCGCCCGCGCCAGCAATGCCGGTGAAACGCTCTCCCAGCAGAAAGCAATCGACCACGCCGAGCACCGGCTCGCCCGCGCGCAGCAGGGCGATGGAAACAGCGCAATGAGGATAGCCGCGCAGATAATTGACGCTGCCGTCGAGCGGGTCGACCGCCCAGACATAATCGGCAACCCCCGCCCGCACCCAACCTGCTTCCTCGGATATCACCGGAAACGGCGCGGCGCGCTCGAGCGCGGCGAGGATCATAGCCTCGGCGCGCTTGTCGGCGTCGATCTTTACCTCGCGGCCATGCTCGGCCTCGATCACACTCCATTCCGCGCGGTGCGCCTTGAGCGCGGCGCCGGCCTCGGCGGCGGCGGCCTCGGCGAGCGCCAGCAATTCCTTCAGTTCGCCCATGCCAGACCTGATAACCCCGCCCTGGCGCTTGGAGAAGCGATACATCCGCGCTTTACTGCGCCGGGGTACAAGGCAATGCATGGCGGCCAGACCAAGCCAAGCTCGATCTCCAGGCCGCCGGCGGGCGTGAGCCTGGCCGCTCTCGAGAAGCGCCTCGGCCTGAAGCGGCGGGCAAGAGAGGACGCCGCGCGCGGTTTTCCCCACGCCGGCGCCAGCGAACTTACGCCAACCGAGTCCGCAATCGTCGAGGCCGTCGCCCATGAGCGAGTCCTGCTCGACCGCGCGCGCGAGGCCGCCCAAGCGGAGGCGGAGCGAAATCTGCGCGCGCTGGCGCCGCATCCTCAGGATTTCGCCGCGCCCATGCTCGAGGCGCGGCTGTCAATGCAGCAGGCCGCGGGCCGGCTCGCCCACGATTGGACCGAGGCCGCAAGCCGCGCCAAGGCCGTGCGCGCCGACCTCGAGCATTTCAAGCGCACGCACAATCTGCGCCGCGCGGCGATCTATCCGCAATCGGCGTTGCTGCAAACCGGATTGTTGTTTTGCGCCGCTCTGTTCGAGGCGCTGTTTAGCGCCGCCCTGTTCGCCGAGGACGATGCGCGCGGACTGCTCGGCGGCGCCATTATTGCAATCGGGTTGTCCGGCGCCAATGTCACGCTTGGCTTTCTCGCGGGGTTTCTGGGCCTGCGCTATCTGCAGCATGTGCGAGCGCCGATCAAGATAGCCGGCGCGCTCGCTTTTGCTGTGCTCGCGATGCTCGCGCTCATGCTCAATCTGTTCGCAGCCGATTGGCGCGACCTGCTCGCCGCGCGCTCTGGCGGCCAGCTGGATCTGGGCGCCGATACCAGCTTCCACCTGTGGTCCCTGCTCAATCTCAAGTCGCCGCAAGCGATCATCTTGCTGATGCTTGGCGCGGGCGTCTGGGCGTTCGCCGCCATCAAGGGCTATTCAGGGTTCGACGATCCCTACCCCGATTACGGCAAGATGGCGCGCGCCGCGCAGGACGCTTTCGACGAACTCTCCGATTTCAAGGCCGAGGCGCGCCGTGAACTGGAAGCGCCGGTCGATGCCGCCAAGGCAGCCTTGGCGTCGCGGATCGAGACCATGCGCGCCGAGTTCGAGGCGATGAGCCGCGCTTTCGATGCTGCGGCGGAAAAATGCGCCGCTCTCGACGCCCAGGCGCGCGCGCTGGACGATGCGGCGGCGGCGGCCGTTCACCTCTACCGCCAGGAAAACGCCGCCGCGCGCAACGGCCCCGCGCCGGCCTATTTCGGTTCGCCGCCGCCCGCCGCGGGCCCCGCGCTCGACACGTTGGCGGCTAGCGCCGCCATGATCGACGCAGCGCGCGAGCGCCAGCGCGAAGCCCATGCCGCCCACGTTCAGGCCCACGAGGCGCTGCTGGCCGAGCTTGATAGCGTTTCCATGCGCCTCGACGCAGGCGCCGATACATGAGGCGGCGTGCGCACGGTCGTAACAGCCATGGGCGCAACGCGCTCGGCCTTGTGCTTGTCGCGCTTGCTGGAAGCGTGCTGTTGGCGCTTGGGGCCGCGGCGTTCCTGATGCAACCGCCGCCGACCAATCAGGAAACGCTCTGCCGCAGCGACGCGCAGCTTGCCGCGCATACCATCGTGCTGGTGGACGCCACCGACCGCCTGGAGCCGCGCCATCGCCGCAAATTGCGCGCGGTGCTGGGCCAAGAGCGCGCCCGGCTCGCGCAATATGAGCGCCTGAGCGTGATGCGGCTCAATGTGCGCCGGCCGCAGGAGCCATCGCTGCTGTTCTCGAAATGCCTGCCGCGCCCGCCCGAGCAGATCAATCCGTTGTTCGAGAACGCGCGCATGGCGCAGGCGCGCTGGGAGGAGAGCTTCGCCGATGCGCTCGACCGCGCGCTGCGCAGCGCGGGCGCGGGCGCTGGGGCCAAGTCATCGCCGATCCTGGCCGGCCTGCGCGCGGTCGCGGCCGACCCCGATTTCGGTTCCGAAATCGCGCGGCGGCGGCTGGTTTTGGTGTCCGATCTGCTGGAACACGATCCGGAGGGCTTTTCGCTCTACACGGCCGGCGCCGCCTATGCGGACTGGCGGGCCGGTTCGCCGCAAGCTCCGCCCGATCTGGCGCGTGTGGATATCCGGCTGGTGCCGCTGGATCGGCCCGAGCACGCCGCGCTGCAAGATGCGGCGTCGCAGGGCTTCTGGCCGGCTTATTTCGACGCCGCCGACGCCGCCTCTGTGGAAATCGACGCTTCGCCTTAACCTTTGCTGGCTTCTACTAACGCCGACTCACTTTATTGGCGGTAGCGGCTGAATCGAAGGGGGCATGCTTGAGCACATATTCTTGGCAGAGCGCTTGCGGGCGTTGGCTTGAGTTCGAGGTCGCGCGGACGCTGCGAACGTGGCCGGCCGAAGGCGGCATCTACATGTTTGTGAAGCCCCACGATGCCGCGACCCAGCAATGGGGCGGGCCGATCGTGCTTTTCATCGGCAAGACCCACGATTTCTCGAGCGCGCTGGCGCGTCACGACATGTGGCAAGCGGCGGAAAATCTAGGCGCGCGCGAGATTCATCTGCTCCCGATCAAGGAAGATCAAACACGCGAGCGGGTCGAGAAGGACCTGCTCGACGCGCAACGACCGATCCTCAACCGCAACATGCTGCGGCGCGTGGCTTAAGCGTTCTCTGGTCGCGCGCCCGTTCACTACCGCGGTTTGGGTGGGATGAGACGCCGCGCCTTACAGGTTGGAACGCGGGGCTCCTGCCCCGCATTTCGACGTCGCTCCGGTCCAAGCAAGTGCGCGCCGGGAGGCGCGCGCTCCAACCTGCAAGCAACGGAGTCTCGCCCCACCCTACTCCTCCCCGCTTGCTTGCGGTGGAGGAATTAGCGTAGCGCCGCAACCGCCGCCGCTGGAAAATCGCTGAACACGCCGTCCACTCCTGCGGCGTAGAATGCGCGTAACTCCGCGGCGAGATCGCCATGCGCGGCGTCGCCCTCGCCGCGACGCAGCTCCAGCGGCAGGAAGATGTTCTCCGCTCTGAAGGTCCAGGCGTGCACCGCCAGCCCAGCGCGGCGTGCTCGCGCGGCCAGATCGGTCGGCGGCAGAGAACGGCCCGCGCTTTCACGCGGGACGATCAGGGACTTCTCGACGCCGATAGCTGTGACGCCCCGCTCCAGCCGCATCGCCTGTAAGCCGGGATCGGCGATCATTTCCGCGTAAGCTGTTCCGGGCCGGTCCCATGGCCCGCCCGATGCCGCGATCAATTGCACGCATCGCCAGCGCAGCGACGACATCTGCGCCAAGGTCAACAACGGCCCGACTTCGAAGCATTGCACGAACATCCGATCGGCGGCGCTTTGGCCTCCAGCGGCGCGCACCGCTTCGACAAACGCGGAAACCGGATCGAGGCCCTGCTCGCGCAGAAAACTTGGATGCTTGAGTTCCGGATAGATGCCAACGCCCGCGTCCCGCGCCAGCGCGAGCGCTTCGGCGAACGTAGGGATCGCTTCCTGGCCGTTGTACGCCGTGTTGGCTGGCCGCAAACGCGGTAGCCGCTCGATGCAGCGCAGCGTCTTCAGTTCCGCCAGCGTGAAATCCTCAACCCACCAGCCTGCGGCGGTGACGCCGTCCACCGTTTTCTCACGGCGGCGCGCGGCCAATTCGGGGCGTAGCGCCACGTCGGTAGTTCCGGATATTTCGTTCTCGTGCCGGCATACAAGAACGCCGTCCTTGGTCATCACCAGGTCGGGCTCGATGTAATCGGCGCCTTGAGCGATGGCGAGGCGATAGGCCGTGATCGTGTGCTCGGGCCGCTCGCCGCTGGCGCCGCGATGAGCGATCACAAGCGGGCGAGTCCGCGTTGCGTTCATGCTGGCGCACTCGACGAGCGCCGCCGCGCCGAGCACGACATCGCGCCGCCTCACACGCGCTCGTCCGAGGGCGCGATGCGGGTCATCAGCAGGCCGGTGAAAATCATCGCCGCGGCATAGACCATGGCCAGCGCGCCGTAGACGCCGTCAAGCGCGGAATCGAGATTGGGAAATATCTGGCCGAATTCGTGCAGCAGCAGCGCATTCAACATGAGGCTGGGCAACGCCAGCGAAACCGCCGCCTCGGATTCATCGCCCGGCGCCTCGCGCATGATCTTGAGCACCACGAAGGTGATCAGCGCGCCGAGGGCTGCGACTATCCCCGCAAGGGCCACCGGCGGCGCGACGTCGGGAAGAAAGAAATATTGTCCGGCGAAGCGGAAGATGGCCGCATTCGCCAGCCACAAGATGAACCCGATCGCCATTGCGCGCATGATCATGATGTCGTCCCCTTCTCGCTATTTCAGCAGTTCGCGCGCCACGATGACGCGCATGATCTCGTTTGTCCCCTCAAGAATGCGGTGCACGCGCAGGTCGCGCACGATGCGCTCCACTTCGTAGTCGGCGAGGTAACCGTAGCCGCCGTGCAATTGCAGCGCCTGGTCGGCGACCTTGTAGGCGGCGTCGGTGACGAAGCGTTTGGCCATGGCGCAATATTTGGTCGCATCCGGCGCGCCGGCGTCGAGCTTGCGCGCCGCGGTGTGAAGCAGTGCGCGTGAAGCCGCGAGTTCGGTTTCCATGTCGGCGAGCGTGAATTGCGTGTTCTGGAAATCGGCGATGCGCTTGCCGAATTGCTTGCGTTCCTTGACGTAGGCGAGCGCGCGGTCGAACGCGTCCTGGGCGCCGCCCAACGCGCAGGCGGCGATGTTGAGGCGGCCGCCGTCCAAACCCTTCATGGCGTACTTGAAGCCGTCGCCTTCCGGGCCGATGCGATTCTCCACCGGCACGCGGCAATTCTCGAGAGTGACAATGGCGGTGGGCTGGGCGCGCCAGCCCATCTTGTCCTCCGGCTTGCCGAACGAGAGACCCTTGGCGGCACTCTCCACCAGCATTGTCGACACGCCCTTTGGCCCGTCCTCGCCAGTGCGGCACATGACGACATAGAGATCGGAGAATCCCGCGCCGGAGATGAACGCCTTGGCGCCGTTGAGCACATAGTGCGCGTTGCCTTCGGCTTTGGCGGTGGTTCGCAGCGCCGCGGCGTCGGAGCCGGACCCCGGCTCGGTGAGGCAATACGAAGCGATGGTCTCCATGCTGGTCAACTTCGGCAGCCAGCGTCGGCGCTGCTCCTCGCCGCCGAACGCATCGATCATCCACGAGCACATGTTGTGAATGGAAACGAACGCCGCGGTGGCGATACAGCCGCGCGACAATTCCTCGAAGATCAGCGCTGCATCGAGCCGAGTAAGCCCCGAGCCGCCAACATCGTCACGCACATAAATGCCGGCAAAGCCGAGGCCCGCCAATTCGCGCAGGACGCCGCGGTCGAGCCCCTCCTCTTCCCAGCGCCGCGCATGAGGGCGCAGCCGTTCTTGCGCGAAGGCGCGCGCGGTATCCACGATCAGGGCCTGATCTTCACTCAATTCGCTCATTGCCGCCTCGTTGCGAGACTTATAGCGTGCCGGCGCGGGCAGGCTAGCGGCTGAGCAAACGGCTGGGCATGGGGCTCTGGGGATTTTCATCGATGCCGGGTCTATCGCCTGCCGCGCTGCTCGCGCTCGCCGTGCTGGCGGGTTCGGCGATGGACGCCACCATCAAGCGCCTGATCGAGACCAACCACGTGCTTCTGGTGGTGCTCGGCCGCTACCTGTTTGGCGCCATGTTTTCCGCGGCAGTCTGGGTCCGAGCCGGCGCCCCGGCCATCAGCGGGCAGATGTGGCGCGCCCATAGCCTGCGCGGTTTGCTGATCGCGATCAGCGGGGCGGGATTTTTCTGGTCGTTCACGGTCCTGCCCCTGGTCGAGGCGATCACCTATTCGTTCGTCGGCGTGCTGGTCATTCCTGTCGCCGCCGCGATCATGCTGGGCGAACGTCTGCGCGCCTCGAGCCTCATTGCGGCCGCGCTCGGGTTCGCAGGTGTCGTGGTCGCGGCGCAAGGAGCGCCAGACGCCGAGCAATCGCCGCTGCATGCATGGGGCGTCAGCGCGGTGCTCGCTTCGGCGATCCTGTTTGCCATCGCCATGGTGCTGATGCGGGCGCGTGCGTTCAACGACGGGCCGGTGATCGTCAGCTTGCTGGCGAGCCTCACGCCAGCCTTCTTCATGGCGGGGCCGGCGCTTCTACTTTCGCCGCCGCCGAATTGGAACGACTGGCCGGTGTTCGTGCTGCTGGGCCTGTTCGCGGCTTGCTTCATGTATTTGCTGGCGCAGGCTTACTCGCGGGCGCAGGCGCAATTCCTGGCGCCGATTCACTATACCGAGCTCGTCTGGGCGAGCCTGTTCGGGTACCTGTTCTTCGCCGAAACGCCGCGGCCGCAAATCTATCTGGGCGCGCTGGTCATAGTGGCGGCGGGCCTGCTCGCGGCCTATGACGAACGCAAGCGCAGCATGGCGGGCGCGCCGTAGCGGTCTTGGGGGTGCGCGAGTTCAACCCGCGCTTTCGATTAGTTCGATGTCTTTTTTCAAAAGAAGGTTTACCAGCACGCTCAGCGCCATACCGCGAGTGTTGGCCCGGTCCTGGAGAAAGCTGAGCACGTCCGGGTCGAGATGCACCGGCGGGACAAGGCTTGTTTTTGGGAAGTGAAATTTCCCGCGCGCACCTCCACTAAAGTCATATTCTTCCTGTATGTTGTCTTCAGGTCTGGTCATTTTCGTATTGGTTCCGTCATACAACCAAAATCAAACCTCCGCTTCCCGCCATCCCAATGGTGATCCAGCGTTCCTCGTCTGCAGGCCCAAATCGGTCAAGCACGGTAAGAGCGAGCGGATCGGCAAAGACCAATATGCCTGCTCAAAGCTAACGCCGTGCTTGGCAAGATTGGCTGCCGCTTTTGCGGGGTCCCAATCAAACAGCAGCCGCTGCGCCATAGTTCAACTTCTCCGCCAAACGCGCGGACCGATGCCGGCTTGAAGTGGCTGGGAGCGTCGCTCACGGATGCTCCGGCTGCAGGTGTCAGTGCTTCGCCGGCTGCGGCTTGCCTGCGGCGCCGGAATCCGCCTCGGTGAGCGTGCGCACTTGCATCTTCCCATCCTCGCCCTTGGTGCGCATCTTGATCGGACGGCCCTTGAGCTTGGTTTTCTGCAGCTGCCCGATCAGGGCGGGCAGCGTGCGTTGATCGCCGGCGACAAGAATGAGCCAGGCAATATTGCCGCTGCTCCAATCGGCCGTCGTCAGCGAAACCGATTGCCCGTCACCCTGCGACAGACGGCGGTCGACCTCGGCAGAGACATTCGCCCACATCGCCACCGCCACTGGCGCCGCCGCGCCGCGAGATTTTTGGTGAGCGGTCAGCACCAGATATTGTCCGGTCGATATGGCCGGCGCCGCCAGGCCCTGCAGCGAGGCCAAGGTCATGGCGCGATACTCGGGCGACTTCATCAACACGCTGCAAATCTCGCCGAGCGCGATCAAAGTGCGCCGTGAGCGCTCGAAGCCGGCCTTGACCTCTTCCATGTTTACTGGCGCGGGGGCGGCCGCCGGCTGCGCCGCGCCATTGGCCCGCATGGCTGGCTGCGCCGCTGGCTTGGGAGCAGGAGCGCCAGCGGAGCGCACAGGCGCTTCAGGTTGCTTCGGCGGCTGGTCCTTAGACTTCTTGGAAAACAACGACATTAGCCACCCTCCAGCGCGCTGCGGCTTGTCGCGCAGCTGCGAACCTTATGTTTCTACCCCGAAAAGGGTGTGCGACGCTAGGGCGCTATCCGTGAAGCAAATTCACCGGTTGCGCGAGCGCCGCCGCCTCCTAAGCAGCGTCCTTTTGAGCCTTCTTCGCTGCGTCTTCGGCGCGCCGGCCGCTCACTTCCACCATATGGTCGAACGCGGCCTCGAAAGTCGCTAGCCCTTGCGTCATCGAGCGCAGGTCGATGATGAAGGACTGGCGTTCGGCGTGCGGCAGATAGGCGTCGACGCGGTCCCAGCCGGGCCATCCCTCGCGCGCGGCGAAGCCCAGGATCTGGCCGTTGTGGCTGGAGACGGCCGAGTTGATTTTCGCGGTTCCGGAATTGGGCGTGTAGATCGCCAGCTTCTCGATCGGCTCCAGGATCACCGGGCTGCAGTCGGCCAGCGCCTCGTTCATGCCGATGCGGCCGGCCATCTGGAACGAATGCTCCGAGGAATCCACCGCGTGGAACGAGCCGTCGATCAACGTCACCGACACGTCAACCACCGGAAATCCGATCGGGCCCTTGAGCATCGCATCTTTCACTCCGGCCTCGACCGCGGGGATCCACTGCCGCGGTATGGCGCCGCCATGGATCTTGTCGACGAACTCGAAACCGCCGCCGCGCGGCAATGGCGCGACTTGGATGACGCAGTCGCCGAACTGGCCATGGCCCCCGGTCTGCTTCTTGTGGCGGCCGCGTTTTTCCGCACTCTTGCGGATGGTTTCCTTGTAGGGAGTCGATGGGGGGGCGGTCGTCACTTCGACATTGAAACGGCTCTTCAGCCGCTCGATCACCGCGCGCAGGTGTGGGTCGCCTTGGCCCTGCAGCAGGATTTCGTGCGTAATCTGGTCGTGCAGCACCGACAGGCCGGAATCCTCGTCCACCAATTTCTGCAACGCGCCGGAGAGGCGCACGTCGTCCTTGCGGTCCTTGGTGGCGATCGCGAGCTGAAAAACCGGAAAGCGCCTGGCCGGAGCGATCGCCGCTTTTTGCGCTGCACCCCCTGTCGCCAGCAAATCGCCGGCCGCCACCGGATCGAGCTTGCCAATGGCGGCGACATCGCCTTCGGGCGCGGTCGACACTTTTTTTGTCTGCGCCCCCTGCACTGAAAACAGCGCGCCGGGACGCTGGGTCGAGCCATCGCTCAGCGTCAGCTGATCGGCATCGGCCATGGCTTTGCCGAACACGCGCGAATAAGCCAGCTTACCGGCCTGGCCGGCGTGTGAAATCTTCATCACGTAGGCGCCGGCGCCCTTTAGCCCCACACGCTCAGCGGCGTATTTCGGTTCAGGCGTGTCGTGCCGCAGCGCCTTCAGCAGCCTGCGTATGCCGTAGCCGTGCGCGGTCGAGCCGAAGAACACCGGCGCGATCAGGCCCTCTCGTGTCTCGCGCACCAGATCGGCGAACACCAGGTCCTGCTCGGGATTCACGTCCGAGAGCAATTTCTCCATCAGCGTATCGTCGAAGTCGGCGAGTTGCTCCAGCATATGGAAGCGCGCCTCGGTTTCGCGCTCGGCCATCCCCGCGGGGATATCAATACGCTTGGAGGGTTTGCCGGTCTGGTAGAGATAGGCGCGCTCCAAGGCCAGATCGACGAAACCGGCGACATGCTCGTCCTTCCAGATCGGCACCTGGCGGGCCACCAGCGGCAGCGCGCTCACCGGCTGCAGCGCTTCCAGCAGATCGCGGATGCGCCCGCGCGCCTGGTCGATCTTGTTGATGAACAAAAGGTGGGGAACCTTGAAATCCTCGATCGCCTTCAGGAACGGCTGCAACAAAGCGGCTTTGTCCGGATCGGAATCGGCGACCACGATAGCGAGGTCGGCGCCCGGCAGCGCGTAATCGGCGTCAGCCAGAAAATCGACCGAACCGGGCGCGTCGATCAGCGCATAATGGTCGCCCATGTAGTCGATGGCGGTGAAATTGGTTTCGGTGGACTGGCCGGCTGCGTTCGGGACCGCGCCCGAACCGCCCGAGGCGGCCGATGCCAGGGATTGCGTCAACGCCGTCTTGCCCGCCCCGGTGGGCCCGACGACGGCGATGGCTCTGACGATGTTGGCTGTCTTGCTTTCAGGCATGGGCCTTGGCCTCCCTTGTTACGGGCGGCGCCCTGCGG
>JAKFYF010000238.1 GCA_021731005.1 Hyphomonadaceae bacterium | reverse complement strand
AGGTGCTGAGCGTAGCGAAGCGGAGGGGGTAAGTGCGCGCCGCCGCGCCCTCAGTCATCGCGCATCGCGCGCTGACTGCTCCCCCGCAGGCGGGGGGCAAATCAGCCGCGCCTTCCCACCGGCACATAATCGCGCTTGGGCGCGCCGGTATAGATTTGGCGCGGGCGGCCGATCTTCTGGCTGTCGTCCTCGATCATCTCGGTCCATTGCGCGATCCAGCCGACCGTGCGCGCCACCGCGAACAGCACCGTGAACATAGAGGTCGGAAAACCCATGGCCCGCAAGGTGATGCCGGAATAGAAATCGATGTTGGGGTAGAGCTTGCGGGAGACAAAATATTCGTCGTTGAGCGCGATCTTCTCGAGCTCCATCGCTACCTTGAGCAGCGGATTATCCTCCGCGCCGACTTCCTTCAACACTTGGTGACAGAGCTTCTGCATCGCGACAGCGCGCGGATCGTAATTCTTGTAGACGCGGTGGCCGAAGCCCATCAGCCGTACATCTGAATCCTTCTGTTTCACCTTGGCGATGAAGTCAGGGATGTTTTCAGGCTTGCCGATGTCCATCAGCATTTTCAGCGCCGCTTCGTTGGCGCCGCCATGGGCTGGGCCCCAAAGACAGGCGATGCCCGAGGCGATGCAGGCGAACGGATTGGCGCCGGACGAGCCGGCCAGGCGCACGGTCGAGGTCGAGGCGTTCTGCTCGTGATCGGCGTGCAAGATCATGAACACGTCAAGCGCGCGCGCCAGCACCGGATTGATCCTGTACTCCTCGGCCGGCACCGCAAAACACATGCGCAGGAAGTTCGAGGGATAATCGTGTTCGTTGCGCGGGGAGACGAATGGCTGGCCGATCGAGTACTTGAACGCGCGCGCCGCCAGCGTCGGCATTTTCGCGATCAGCCGGTGGCTGGCGATCACGCGCTGCTTCTCATCGTCAATGTCGGTGGAGTCGTGGTAGAAGGCCGAAAGCGCGCCCACCGTGCCCACCATGATCGCCATCGGGTGAGCGTCGCGGCGGAAGCCTTCGAAGAAGCGGTCGAACTGCGCGTGCAGCATGGTGTGGTAGGTGATGTCACGTACGAAGCGCTTGTACTCGGGCTCGCTCGGCAGCTCGCCATTGGCGAGCAGGTAGCAGACCTCGAGAAAGGTCGAATGCTCGGCCAATTGGTCGATCGGGTAGCCGCGATAGAGCAGCACGCCCGCGTCGCCGTCGATATAAGTGATCTGGCTTTCGCAGCTGGCGGTGGAGAGAAAGCCGGGGTCCAAGGTGAAGGCGCTGGCCTGGCCGTAGAGCTTCCTGATGTCGATGGCGTCGGGCCCCACCGAGCCGCCATAGACAGGCAGTTCGATCTGCTTGCCGTTGTAGCTGAGTGTAGCCGACGCTTTTCTCGTGAGTTTGCTTTCCATCGCCATCACCTCGTCTGATCCGCCAGCCGCGCGAGCGTTTCCTCGCGGCCCAGCAATTCCATGCTCTGACCCAGATCCGGGGCCGGCGCGCCGCCCGTTAACGCCGCCCGCAAACCAGGACCAATCTTGCCCATACCAACGCCTTCCTCGGTAGCGAAAGTCTTAAGAACCGCGCCGAGCGAGGCGCTCTCCCATACGCGTGGTTCCACCAACCGCGCCGTAAGGCGCGTAAGTCTAGCTTTCATATCGGGATCGATCAGCGCCGTCGCAGCCTCGGTGAACGTCAGCGGCCGCTCAGCGACAAGAAAGCGCGTCATGTCTGCCAATTCCGCGAGCGTCTTTGCCCGCTTTTTTAGCAGCGGAACCGCCGCGGCGATGCGCGATCGAGCCGCTTGCGGAACGCTCCACGCGCGGTGCGCGACGATGAAATCGAGCGTTAAGCGTTCGATACGTGCGTCGTCGGCGTTCTTGAGGAAATGCGCGTTGACGGAATCCAGCTTCGCAAAGTCGAGCCGCGCGGGCCCCCGGCCGATTTGTCCGAGATCGAATTGCGACGCCGCTTCCTCTTTGCTCAGAATCTCGTCGTGACCCGGGCTCCAGCCGAGGCGCATGAGATAGGCGTTCATCGCTTCGGGTAGATAGCCCATGTCGCGCCATTCGTGCACCGCGAGCGACCCGTGGCGCTTGGAGAGCTTCTTGCCGTCTTCGCCATGGATCAGTGGCACGTGCGCGAATTTTGGCGCCTCCCAGCCCATGGCGTGGAAGATCGGGATTTGTCGCGCGGCGTTGGTGAGGTGATCGTCGCCGCGGATAACGTGGGTAACGCCCATGTCGTGATCGTCGACCACGACAGAAAGCATGTAGGTCGGATTGCCATCGGCGCGCAGCAGCACCAGATCGTCGATTTCCCGCGACTGGATGCGGACCGGGCCCTGCACCAGGTCGTCGTTCAGCACTTCGCCTGAATCAGGGGCGCGCAGGCGCACCGTGTAGGGCGCATCTGGCGCAGCGCCGCCATCGCGCCAGGGCGAGCGCAGCGCGCGGCCTTCGGCATGGGCCTGCGCGCGCATGGCTTCAACGTCCTCGGCGCTGGCGTAACAGCGAAACGCCGTGCCGCGCGCAATCATCTCCTCAGCCGCCTCGCGATGCCGCGCGGCGCGGGCGAATTGATAGGTGATCTCGCCATCATGCTGGAGGCCGAGCCAGTCGAGTCCGTCCAAAATCGCGTCAATAGCGGCTTGGGTGGAACGAGCGCGGTCGGTATCTTCGATCCGCAGCAGGTACTTGCCGCCCGCGCGGCGCGCGAACAGCCAGTTGAACAAAGCCGTTCGGGCGCCGCCTATGTGGAGGTAGCCGGTCGGGGAGGGGGCAAAGCGTGTGACGACGCTCATGGCGGACAGCGGGAGGATTGCAAAACGCGCGGGTGGTAACACGCCGGCGGCGTTTTCACCTAGCCGGCTGGTCGCCGAAATCGTGGCGTTGCAGCACGACCGCTGGATCCTGTGGCTCGCCCCCGCAATGATCGCGGGCGCGGCGGCTTGGCTGCTCTGGCCATGCGATCCACCCGCATGGGTTGGCCCGGTTGGGTTCGCCACAGCTGCGGCGAGCGCAGTCGCCCTCAACGCGTGGCCCTGGCGGCGCCAGCGGTTTTTCAGCCGCGCTATCGCCGCCGGGTTGGCGCTCATATCGGCTGTTTGCCTCGGCGCCACCGCCGCCCAACTCAGGACCGGCCTGCTGGCGCACGTAACCTATGATGGTGGTGATGCGCCCGTGCCGCTGGAAGGCTGGGTGCTCGCCAACGACCCCGGCGAAACCGGTCCGCGTCTGCGGATCCTGGTGCGCGGCATCGAAGGGGTTGCAGCGCCTCCGCGCATTGTGCGCGTCTCGGTGAGCGACACCGGCGTGCTGACGCCCGGACGCGGCGCGCGCTGCCGCGCCGTGCTTGGCCCGCCTTCGGGACCGCTCGCGCCCGGTGGCTATGATTTCGCGCGTCGGGCCTATTTCGAAAACTTGAGCGCGACGGGCTTCGCCTTCGGGCGCTGCCGGCCCGCGCTGTTTGAGCCGCCGCCACGATGGATCGACCGGCAAGTTCTGGCGCTGGCGGCGATGCGATCGGATTTGTCCGCCACAATCGTGGCCGCGGCGCCCGGCAGGGGTGGGGCGCTTGCCGCCGCGTTGGTCACCGGCGACCGCTCTCCGATCGATTCAGACACCAATGACGCGCTGCGCGATTCCGGATTGGGGCATTTGGTGTCGGTGTCTGGCATTCATATGGGCGTGGTCGGGGGCTTGGTGTTTGCGGCGCTGGTATGGACGCTGTCCCTCATCGCGCCAATCGCGCTGCGTTTACCGGTCAAGAAGATCGCCGCCCTTGGCGCGCTGATCGCGCTCGGGCTCTATCTTACTATTTCAGGAACCAGCGTGCCTGCACTGCGCGCTTTCGTGATGGCCTGCGTCGCGTTCGGCGCCATCCTGCTGGATCGCCCCGCCATTTCCATGCGCGGGCTGGCGCTCGCTGCTTTGCTGGTGACGCTATTGTTTCCTGAATCGGTGCTGGAGCCGGGCTTTCAGATGTCGTTCGCCGCCACCATGGCGCTCGTCGCATTGTTCGAAATCCTGAAGCGCGGCCCCCACGAACCGGCTTTGCCAACGCCGGGACCAGTGATCGGCTTGCTCAATTGGGCCACGCGCAGCCTTGGCGCGGTGTTGCTTATCTCGTTGGTGGCAGGCTTGGCCACCGATCCTTTCGCGCTCTATCATTTTCAGCGTTTCTCGCTTTACGCGCTGCCCGCGAACCTGATCGTTGCGCCGATCATGTCGTTCTTGGTGGCGCCGGCTGCGTGTGCGGCGGCGGTGCTTGCCCCGTTTGGCCTCGCCGATCCAGCGCTCGAATTCATGGCGAGCGCGCTGGATCTGGTTGTTGCAGTCGGGGGCGTGTTCGGGGAGCGGCCGGAAGCGGTTCGCGCGTCGCCGCGCCCGCCGGACGGCGCCTTCTTGCTGTGCGTCGGCGCATTGCTGTGGGCCTGCCTCTGGCGCGGCCGCTTGCGCTGGGGTGGCTTGCTGCTGCTGGCGGCGAGCGCTGCGCTCTATGCCGCCGCGCCGCGACCGCTCGCCGCGTTCGACGCCGAGCTGCGCGCGTTATTCGTGCGCGGTGAGAGCGGCTGGATGCTGCTAGCGCGCCCGGGGCGCTCCACCTACGCCCGTGACCGCCTAGGCGCAATGCTGGGCGTCGGCCCGATCATGGCCGAGCGGCTGCCGCTGCCCCAAGGATGCGGCGATGACCTATGTTTGATCGACGGCGACGGCGAGATGAAGCTAGCGGTGGTTCGAAACGAGCCGGGCTTCGAAGGCGCCTGCGTGGCGGGCGCAATCGTGCTCACCCGGCTCAAGGCGCCGGACAATTATCGTGTGCGCTGTGGTCTCGTCGCGCTTATGGAAGGGGAAAACCTCGCCCGCCAGGGCGGCGCGATGATCTATCGCGCTCCGGACGGATTTCGCATCGAGCGCTCGGTCAGGCCAGCAACCGCGCGGCCCTGGACACCGCGCGCCGCCGCACTTCAGGAATAGCGTCGCATCATGGCGACGAGCTTGCCTTGGATCCGCACGCGGTCAGGGCCGAAGATGCGCGTCTCATAGGCGGGGTTGGCCGCTTCCAGCGCGATCGAATTGCCGCGCTTGCGCAAACGTTTGAGCGTGGCTTCTTCCGCGTCGATCAAGGCGACGACGATGTCGCCGGACTCAGCGCTTTCGGCGCGCTTCAAGATCACGACATCGCCGTCGAGGATCCCCGCGCCGATCATCGAATCGCCGCGTACTTCGAGCGCGAAATGCTCGCCTTCAACCGCAAGGTCGGGCGGCACGACAATGCGCCCGATTTCGTTCTGGACCGCCTCGATGGGCACGCCGGCGGCGATCTTACCCAGGATCGGCACGCTATCATTGGCCGCCCGGCCATCGCCCACCACCGCTGGACGGAAAGCCATGCGCCCCTTGGCAGGGGAGGCCGGCGTCGCGGATTCCGGAAGTTTCAGCACTTCCAGCGCTCGCGCCCGGTGGGCCAGCCGGCGTAGGAACCCGCGCTCCTCCAACGCGGTGATGAGCCTGTGGATGCCGGACTTGGAGGCCAAGTCTAGCGCCTCCTTCATCTCGTCGAACGAGGGTGAGACGCCCGTCTCCTTGATCCGCTCGTGGATGTAGAGGAGCAGTTCCTTTTGTTTCGCTGTCAGCATGACCGGCGCTCTTTCAGACCAAACGGTGAACGTGCATGTTCTATATCCGTTCCTGGGCTCGAGTCAACATGCGCCGTCGCACGCGCTTCACGCGTTCGCTAGCAACGCCCGCGTAGCCGCCGCCACATCGGCCTGGCGCATCAGGCTCTCGCCGACCAGGAACGCGCGCGCGCCAGCGGCGCTGAGGCGGGCGATGTCGGCGGGGGTGGCGATGCCGGATTCGGACACCGCCAAGCGGTCGCCCGGGATGCGCGCGGCTAGGCGTTCGGTTGCGCCAAGGTTGGTCTCGAAGCTTGCGAGCGAACGGTTGTTGACGCCGATCAGCCCCGCACCGAGCACCAAGGCGCGTTCAAGTTCGGCCTCGTCGTGCACTTCCACCAGCGCGTCCATGCCGAGCGCGGCGGCGGCGTCAGCGAGATCGAGCGCTAGGTCGTCATCGACCGCTGCCATGATGATCAACACGGCGTCAGCGCCGAGCGCGCGGCTTTCGGCGATCTGCCATGGGTCGATCATGAAGTCCTTGCGCAGCACTGGCAGAGCGCAGGCAGCGCGCGCGGCGATGAGATCGTCCTCGCATCCCTTGAAGCTCGGCGCGTCCGTCAGCACTGAAAGACACGCAGCGCCGCCTTGCTCATAAGCGCGCGCGAGTGCGGGGGGATCGAAATCGGCGCGAATGAGGCCTTTCGACGGGGACGCTTTTTTGATTTCAGCGATCAGGGTTGGGCGATCTTTCGCCGCACTCAATGCGTTCGCAAAACCGCGCGGCGGCGGTTGCGCGCGTGCCGCGGCCTCGACAGCGCTCAAAGGACGCGCCGCCTTGCGAGCGGCAACCTCGTCGCGCTTGTAGGCGATGATTTGGGCAAGCACGCTCATCTTGGGCCGTCGGCGTCTCGCCGGCGGGGACGCCGGCGATCCAAGATGGCCGCGCCGCTCATGGTGCGGCCTGCGTGGTGGCAATGATCCGCTCCAGCGCTTGACGCGGGGCGGGGCTGTCTAGCGTTTGCGTCGCCAGCGCGTGTGCGTCGACTACCGACGCGGCGCGCCCAGCGACGAAGAGCGCCGCCGCGGCGTTAATGAGAACCGCGGCGCGATAAGCGGGGCGGCCTGCGCCTGCGAGCAGGGCGCGCAATTCTTCGGCGTTTTCAGCGGCGCTGCCGCCGCGCAGTTCAGCGCTGATCGGCGTTTCCAGGGTAGCGGTTTGGAGCGTGATGTCTCCGCCGTCCAAGCTTGCGACCGCATTGGCTTCCTCTCCCGCCGCCGACAATTCATCGAGCCCGCCAGCGCCATGAACCACCAGCGCCCGTGCGCACCCAAGCTCGCGCAATGCCTCCGCCATGGGCACAACAAATTCCGGCGCGAACACGCCTAACAATTGGCGCTTCACGCCAGCGGGATTGGCCAGCGGTCCGAGCAGATTGAAGATCGTGCGTTTGCCGATCTGGCGCCGCGCCGCCGCAACATGGCGCAACGCCGGGTGATGGTTCTGCGCAAACAGGAAGGCGATGTTGGCTTCGTTGAGGCAGCGCTCCAGGGTTTGCGCATCGGCGGTGAGCCTCACGCCGAGCGCTTCGAGCACGTCGGCGGCGCCCGATTTGGAACTCATGGCACGGTTGCCATGCTTGGCCGTTGGCACGCCCGCGCCTGCGACCACAAACGCGACCGCGGTGGAGATGTTGAGCGTATGTGCGCCGTCCCCGCCCGTGCCGCAGACATCGATCGCGCCATCCGGCGCCTGCACGCCCAGCATGCGCGACCCCAAAGCGCGCGCGCCGGCGGCCAATGCTTGCGGATCGGTCATCCAGGCGACCGAGCGCTCAAGGAAATCCATGATTTCGGCGTGCGAGGCTGCGCCGTCGAGGATGCGGGCGAAGTCGGCGTCGAGGGCGCTCATCGCAACCCCGCCGCTTCTAAAAAATTCCCGATGAGCGCGTGCCCGTGCTCGGAGGCGATGGATTCTGGATGGAATTGCACGCCGAACAGGGGTCGCGTCTTGTGCGACATGCCCATCACTTCGCTGTCCTCGGTTTCAGCGTCAATTGTGAAAGCGTCAGGGAACGTCTCACGCTTCACCGCCAGTGAATGATAGCGCGTCGCCTTGAACAGAGAGGGCAGGCCCTTGAATAAACCTCGCCCGTTGTGGCGCATCTCGGACACTCTACCGTGCATGATCGCCTTGGCGCTCACCACCTCGCCGCCAAAGGCCTGGCCCATAGCCTGGTGGCCGAGGCAGACGCCCAACATAGGCAGATCGACGGGCGCTTGCGCGAGCAGGGAAAGACAGATGCCGGCTTCGTTGGGCGTACAGGGGCCGGGTGAAAGGATGATCGCGCGCGGCTTCTTCTTCAGCGCTTGTTCTGCGCTCAGCGCATCATTGCGCACCACTTCGGTGGCGACGCCGAAATCCTCGACGTAGTGGACGAGGTTGTAGACGAAGCTGTCGTAGTTATCGATGAACAGGATCATGGGGCTTGGCCGATCGTGCAGGGTATAATCACGAAAAATGCGCGATTAAGGCCATGGGTGTGTGGGGGCCAAGCGATCCATGAGACGAAGGTAGCAGACGCATTCACGGCGCGCCAGCGCGAGCGGCAAGCGGTTTCTTAACGCAGATCGGCTAGTGTGCACGCTCAAATGCTCGGCTGGTCGTTTCTCCTGGTCTTGTTGGTCCCGCTGGGCTTGCTGGCGGGTCATGCCTACCGCCATCCGCGTGGGGTCTATCTGCGTAGCCTCGCGGCCGTGGCGATCGTCATACTCGGCTGGGCGGGGATATGGTGGCTCTCCTCGCCATCAAACGAAGCCGGGTTCGGGTTCTTCGTGGTTTGGGTAGCGCTGGCCGTGCTTGCGGCTCTGGGAGGCCTGGCTGCTGTTGCAGGAGCGACCGCGCGCCATGTCGCCGACGCGTTTAGGGGAAGCTAGTTAAGCCTCACTCATAGCGCCACGCCTCCGCCGCCGCCTTGAATAACGCCCGTGATTTGTGCAGCGTTTCCTGCAGTTCCGCTTCCGCATCGGAATCCAGCACCACGCCGCCGCCGGCCTGCACATGAAGCGCGCCGTCCTTCACGATGCCCGTGCGCAGCGCGATGCAGGTGTCCATGTCGCCGCCGGCGCCAAAATAGCCGATGCCGCCGCCATAGATGCCGCGTTTGTACGGTTCGACTTCGTTGATAATCTCCATGGCGCGGATTTTCGGCGCGCCCGTCACCGTGCCGTGGGGAAAGCCCGCCAGCAGCGCGTCGAGCGCGGAGAGCCCCTCACGCAATTCGCCTTCGACGTTTGAGACGATGTGCATCACATGGCTGTAGCGCTCGATGGTGAAGCTCTCGGTGACGCGAACATGCTTTGAGCCTGGCCCCGCGAGTGTTGCGCTGTTGCCGCCGGCGCCGCCGCGCTTGGCCACTCGCCCGAGATCGTTGCGCGCGAGATCGACAAGCATCAGATGTTCGGCGCGCTCTTTGGGATCGGCGAGCAATTCGTGCTCCAGCGCGTGATCTTCGGCAGGCGTCGCCCCACGCGGACGGGTGCCGGCGATCGGGCGGATGGTGATGGTCTCGCCGCGTTTACGCACCAGAATTTCCGGGCTCGCGCCAGCAACGGCGAAGTCGCCGAAATTGAGGTAGAATAGAAACGGAGAGGGATTGAGCCGCCGCAGCGCACGGTAGAGTGCGAACGGCGAGTGCGGGAACGGCGCCGAGAAGCGCTGGCTCGGCACTACTTGAAAGATATCGCCCGCGCGCGTGTAGGCTTTGCATCTTTCGACCAGCGCGCGATACGCCTCGGGCTTGGTGTTCGATTGCGGCTCAAAACTGCGCACCGGTTCGGACGCCGAAGCGCCGCGGGGCAGGGGACGGTCTAGCATCCGCATGACGCGCTGCAGGCGGGCGCTGGCGGCGGCGTGGGCTTGCGCCGCGCTCTGCCCGGCGCGCTTGCGCGCTGGGGCCGCCAGCACGATTTCTCCAGTGACGCTGTCGAAAATCGCCACGCAGGTGGGGCGCACCAGGAGCGCTTCCGGCGTTGCGAGCGGATCGGGCGCGCCCTCGGGCAACCTCTCGATGAAGCGGACAAAATCGTAGCCAAGATACCCGAACAGGCCCGCCGCCATCGGCGCCAAGCCCTGGGGTATCGCTAGCGCCGAGCGTGCTAGGACTTTTTGCAGGCTTTTGAGCGGGGTGTCGCGCTGGGGGCGGAACGAGGCGTCCGCGAATCCGCCGCGGCTGGTTTCGGCGCGTCCATTCTTGACCCGCCACACCAGGTCCGGCTTTAGCCCGATAACCGAATAGCGGCCGCGAAACGCCCCGCCTTCCACGCTTTCGAGCAGGAATGTACCAGCTTTCTGCGCCCCCAGTTTGAGCAGCGCGGACACAGGAGTTTCGAGATCGCCAATGCGGCGCGTCCAAACCAGCGCGCCACCGCTGGAATAGGCAGTCTCAAACTCGGCTAACGCGGGCCAAAATACAGCCTCGCTCATTGCTGCTCTTCGCCGTCCCCGGTGCTTGGGCGGTAGAGGCGCTCGATGCGGCTGTTAAAGCGGCGAACCGCGGCGGCATCGACGATTTGCGACTGCACCGCCTCGGTGAAGCTGCGCACCACCGATTGCTGCATGGCGACGCGCGCGGCTTCCACTTGCTGCACCGATTCCGCCGGGTTGGGCCGGTTGATCGCTTCCACCACGGCCACGAGCACCGCCTCCCCGTTTGGGCTGACTTGGCTTACCGCCGCGCCTTGGCGCGCCGCGAATATCAGTCCCGCCAACCCCTGCGGCAGATTTTGCTGTGCTTGCTGGCGATTTAGCGCCGCCGAGGACACAGCAATGCGCATACGGTGCGCGCGCGCCGCCTGCGTCAGCGTCTGGCCGCCATTAACGCTCGCCACCACCCGTTCGCCGAACTCCCGGAACCTGCTAGCCCGTTCGCGGGCGCGCCAAACCTCGGCAAGTTCTTGGCGCACGTCGGCAAAGGGGCGCACGCTCTCTGGGATGATGCGGTCCACCGCAACGATGATATCGTCATTGTCCACCGGGATGAAATCGCTGCTTTCGCCCTCGGGCGTCGCGAACGCGGCCCGCAGCAATTCCTCCTTGCCAGCCAGCGCTTCCACCGGCCGCCCATCCTGACCCTGTCCGCGTGCGGTCACCGCGGGGACGGCACGCACCGTCAGTCCGCTTGTACGCGCGGCGTCCGCGGCGGAGGCGCCGCCGCTGCGTGCGTCCTCGAACGCGGTAACAGCGTTGTTCAGGAGTTCGCCTGCTTCATCATTGGCGATCGCAAGCCGCACCGCCTCGCGCAGCTCAGCCATGTTGGGCGCCGAGGCAGGCGTGATGCTTTCGACGCGCACGACGATCCATGGCGACAATTGCCCGCGCACGATCTGGGGGGCGCCGCGCGCTGGCGCTGTAAACACAGCTTCGGCGACACGAGAATCGATCACGTCGACCCGCGCCTGATCCTCGCTGCGCGAAGCCTGGACGCCCGCTCCCAGCGCGGTCGCGATGGCGTCGGGCGCCTCACCACGCGCCAGCCGCGCGGCGGCTTCGCGCGCCTGCGGTTCGGTTTGAGCGGCGATGCGCACGTAGGTGCGCCTCTCGGGGCGGGCCGCCGCGGCGCGGCGCGCCTCCACTTCCTGGTTGAGCCGCTCTTCAGGCACGGTGACGCGCCCGGTAAAGTCGCTCGTGCGTGCATAGACCAGTGTGAGTGCGCGAAATTCGGGGATCCGTAATCTGGCTTGGCTCTCCTGGTAGAATTCCTGCAATTGCGCTTCGGTGGGCGATGGAACGGCGCCCAGGATGGCGCCCTCGGCCTCGGCAATGCTGACCACGCGGCTTTCGGAATTGTAGATCAGCGCCATGACGCCAAAGCTCGAAGGCGCGCGCGCCCCCGCTACCATGGCTTCCAAGGCCATGTTGGCGCTGAGTTCGCCGCGAATCTCGGCTTCAAAAGCGGGCTGGGTATAACCTGCCTCGCGGAGGAAACGCCCATAGGCGTTGGCGTCAAACGCGTCGGTAACCGGATTGCGCGCCATGGGAATTTCGCGGATGCGCTCGGCGATTTGCGCGTCGCTAACGCCAACGCCCAGCCGCTCGACATAGGCATAGACGGCGCGCCTGCCGATCAGGGCGTCGAGCACTTGCAGGTGCTGACCGTTATCGACGGCCTGCTGGCGGTCGACCCGCGCGCCATTGTTGCGCTCCTGGCGCAGAGCAAGGTCAAGCTCGCGCGTCAATTCCTGCGGCTGCACCGTCACCCCGCGCCCGCTCGCCAGCACATTGGAGTTGGCGAGGTTGAGGGTGTCGAGCAGACTGCTGCCGTTGCCGAGGAACAGCACAAACAGCGCCGCAAGAACCCCGATGAGAAGATAGGCGACCCACGAGCGGGTGAATTGCCGCATTTGTAAGAGCATGGAGGTATCCGGTAAGCGTAAAGCGGCCGGACCATAGAGAGCGCCCTGTTCCGGGGCAATCGCCCAAAGCCGCCGGCAGGGGAGGCGCAAAATGGTCGCGCGAAGACCACTGATCGCGGGAAACTGGAAAATGTTCGGCCGGTTGGCGGGACTGGGTGAACTCGCCGCTCTCTGGGACCTGACTCGGCAGGCAGGCGCGGCGCTGGACATGCTGCTCTGTCCGCCCGCTGCTTATGTGAACGCCGCCGCAGTCGCCGCTCGTGGCACGCAGCTTCTGATCGGTGCACAAGATTGCAGCGCCGTCTCTGAGGATAGCGCCCGAACTGGCGAAATTAGCGCGGCGATGCTGGCCGACGTGGGCGCCGCCTACGTCATAGTTGGCCATTCCGAGCGCCGCTCGTTGCACGGAGAATCCGACGCGCTGGTGCGAAAGAAGGCCGAAGCGGCACTGGCCGCTGGCCTCACGCCGATAATTTGCGTCGGGGAAACCTTGACGCAGCGGCAGGCAGGGCGGGTTGAGGAGGTCGTGGCCGCCCAGGTGCGCGAGAGCGTTCCAGCGGCGGGAATTGTCGTCGCTTATGAGCCGGTCTGGGCGATCGGGGGCGACCGCACGCCTAGCGTGGAGGAAATTGCCGCCGCCCATGCGCTTATCCGCGACACTTTGGCCGCATCCTTTGGTGAGGCTGGGCGCGCCGCTCGTATTCTTTACGGCGGCTCGGTCGGCCCCAAAAACGCAGCCGAGATATTCACCGCCGCTGGCGTCGACGGCGCGCTGGTGGGCCGGGCAAGCCTTAAAGCCGCCGACTTTGCCGCCATTGTGCTCGCTCACCCGGCCGTACGTTAACCAAGGCGCTGGCCAGGAAAATGACGCTTGGCTATTGAGCCCGCCCGCATGCCGGTCCATGTTGAAGCCGGGACGTAAGTTGGGCGGCTGGAGACGGAAATTCCATGGAAATGGTGGTTCTCAGCATTCATTTGCTGGTCTGCGTTTGCC
>JAKFYF010000019.1 GCA_021731005.1 Hyphomonadaceae bacterium | reverse complement strand
GAGACAGGCGCCTGTTGAGCGCGTGGCCGCTGAGGTCGAGGGGCTCGCCGTCATAGACCCATGGGCTTCGGTCACGCCCGGCGGCGTCTCCCAGAGCGCGGGATACTTCATCCTTCGCAATGACAGCCGCGATGGGGATCGCCTTCTCTCGGCGTCGAGTCCGCGCGCGGAGCGGGTCACGCTCCATGAAATGACGATGGACGGCGCCGTGATGCGCATGCGGTCCCTCGACGCGGTGGACGTTCCCGCGCGCGGGAACGTCGTATTCGCACCCAGCGTCGCCCACCTCATGTTTGAAGGGATCGTCGCGCCGTTCCAAGAGGGTGAGACCATTGCGGTGACGCTGCACTTTGAACGGCGTGGCGATGTGCGTGCCGATTTCCTCGTGCAATGGAGTTCCAGCGCTCCCATGACGCATGGCGGACACTAGGTCCGCGCCTGCAAAAGCCCTGTGTTCGGCCCGCGCCGGAGGCGCACGGTTCGCCAATGACCCATGACAAAGCCCTGCGTCCCGACACCTTCAAGACGCCATCGCGCGCAGGCGGCGTCACGGTGAAAAGCGGAGCGCGCCTTGACGCCGCCGAGCACGATGGCATTCAGTCGATAGGCGCAATGCAGGCAGAATGCGCATAGGATTTAATGTCGATTACGCCGTGCGCGGCGCGCTTTCGTAGGCATCCGCCAACATTCGCCGGCAAGCGGAAATGCGCGACGGAGGAAATGTCGGTGGTTTGTTTTCCGCCTTACGAAAAAGTGCGAAGAAACAGCGTGATACCCTTCCGCGAATCAATCGAGTGGGAGTAGGGGTCTCGCCGTCTATCGCGAACATTCGCGGACTATCTCAAAAGGTGGTCTGTAACCCTCGTCAACTATCGCCAACGCTCGGGTTGCTGATCAAAACTCAGCTGTCGCCATCTATCGCCGGTGTTCTTGTCGAGCCTTCGCCGTCATTTGGATGGATGATTGGACCAGTAGGTTTCGCCAAACTTGCGAACGATCGCGCGCTATCGATTCACGCGTCCAAGCAGCGTCACCGATTAGCGCGTACAGACGCTGCTGCGCGTCAGGGATCGCAGCCCGAAGGGCGAAGACGCGCACTTGAGATTTTGAACGGCGCGGCTTCGTGCTTCAGCACAAGAGCCCGGCCGCCAGAGGCGGCGACGCCCACCTGCGATCAATATGGGTATAGCCATAGCGCTTGTCGCCGACTGACAGGCTATAACCTGCACTCAGCCAGGCGCTCGAAGGCAATGGCCGACGGTCGCGCCTCGCCGCCGATCTGTTCGCCCTCCAGCTTGGGCCAGGAGCGCTTCACCTGGGGGCGAGGTTCGATCGTGGCGGCGTCGGAGACACGTCAGGCTTATGTTGGTGCGCTCAAGGCCGCCGACGCCGGTGATATGGCACCCTTGTTAGCGTTCGCCCGAACGTAGCGGTCAGGTCACGCTGATTTCGATCTGGGACCAATTCTTTAGTGCCCGCGCATTTCGGGGAACCCGGCGCATCCGCCCGCACATGAGTCTGTTGTCGATGATTGAAACAGGCGCGCGTGCTGGCCTGGCGGCGTCACATCGCCAGGTGCGCGAAACTTGCAGCTTGCTTGGAGTGAAACGCCCAAGGCGCGCCGATGCCGGTTGAGCAGGTTGCCTCACGTCGTGTGTAGAGTGAAAAGCCCGGATGCGTCCTTTCGGAAATCGATCCCGTCGATGAGGCGCTCTTCCCCGCCGCCGACGGGGCGATCAATGTAATTCACGTGAGCGCCAGTTGCCGCAGCGAACTCGGGCAATCCTGAAATGGCGCTTGCCAGAGCGTTGACGATGTCCAAGGCCTGAGTGTTTCGCACGCTGTGCTCGCCGTTGTTCAGCGGACTGTTGATGATCGCAACGGTGAATTGCCCGGCGTTCCAGGAAACATCAATGTCATTCTCGGTCAGCCCCGTTCTGGTCAGGATGCTTGCCTCGACACGAGCAAGTGACGCCTCGGCTTGCGTGGACTCTGCGGCTGTCATCTGGTCCGCGCTGGGCGGCGAGGGCTGGGGCGAGCATGCCATCAACATCATGCTGACGACGAGAAAGGGGGCTGCTTGGAGAAGCGGGCGCCATTCTCGCGTCGCGATGCGACTACCGGCACACTCTGTCTGCTCGCCAGCCACAGGGGGAGTGGACGCGTCGGCGTCGGCGATGCCTGTTGTCATGCTGTGCTCCTGCGCGTCCCGTCGGCAATGGGCGGTTGCCTAACAAGCGCCAAACGACCTCGCGTGGTGCTTCATCGAGGTATCGCGGCCCCCGGGGAACACACGCGTTACCCAACCGTTATTCGCTACGAAGCTTGGACCGTGACTGAGGTTCCGGCCTTGAGCGAGATCAACGACAGCGCGGGCTTTTTGGGTTCTCCCTCGCATTGCTGGGCGAGGTAAAAAATGAACGCGCAAGCCGCGGCTCCGCTCTCGGAATGTCGATGCCGGTCGGCATGACGACGCTCCAGCTTCTTTTCCTCATTGTCTTTGTCCTTCTGCTGCAGTTGATTTGCGGAATCGGCGTGTCTGTCTGGCGTTGGCGCAATTCCCTTTCGGCAGATGCGCCGTCCACGCCTGCAAACGCCTCATCTCCCGCGTGGCCCTATTGGCGCAACTTTCGGATAACCCGGCGCGCGTTCGAAGATGATGCGCGGACACAATGCTCGTTCTATTTTGAACCCGTTGACGGGGCTCCACTGCCGCCCTTCAAGCCGGGTCAGTTCCTGACATTCTCGGCGCCAGGAGGTCCTTCGCCTCTGATCGGGGATGGCGGACTCTCAGGGCCAATCACGCGATGTTATTCGCTCTCCAGCCGCCCCGATCCGGCGAACTATCGCGTTACAATCAAGCGGGCGGCAGCGCCCGCCGCGTTTCCAAATGCGCCGCCAGGCATCTGCTCCAGCTACTTTCACGACCGGGTGCAGGTCGGCGACATCATCAAAGTGAAGGCGCCAGCGGGGCAGTTTTTCCTCGATGCGGACCCGAGCCGGGCTACCGTGCTTGTTGCTGGTGGCATCGGCATCACGCCCATGCTGAGTATGCTGTTGTGGGCGTTCGCCGAGCAGCCCGACCGCACACTCCACCTCTTCTACAGCGTGCAAAATGGCGCCGTGTATGCGTTCAGAACGACGCTGGAAGAACTTGCTCAGTCCCACCCAAACTTTCGCCTTCACGTCCTCTACGACACGCCGTCACCGTCTGATGGCGAAGGACTCCACGTGTCGGTCGGGCGCGTCGACATCGATCTCCTGAAGCGCACGTTGCCTGATGGGGTCGCCCACACCTTCTATGTGTGCGGGCCGCCGGCAATGATGGAGAGCATTGTGCCTGCGCTTCGGGCGTGGGGAATACCGACAAGTGACATTCGGACGGAGGCTTTTGGGCCAGCATCATTGCGACCGTCAGTTTCGGCGCCAGAGGCAGGGCCCTTTGACGTTCGTTTTCGGCGAGCCGGCCGGTCGATCATTTGGAATGGCCAGGACGCCTCATTGCTCGATTTCGCTGAGCGCAATGGCGTCGAGGTTGACTCGGGGTGTCGCTCCGGAAGTTGCGGAACCTGTGAAGCAAACATTGTCTCTGGTTCGGTTCGCGAAACGCAAAAGCCCGATTATGAAGTGCGCGACGGTCACTGCCTTCTGTGTGTGTCCGTGCCGACGTCCGCCTTGGTTCTGGAGGCGTGACCGGCATGAGGGGCAGCGTTCTGGGTCGAGAAGTGCTTCCGTTTCTGCTGGCGCTGGTTGCGCTGGCGGCGACGGCTCTCTTGCTCGATCTGGCGCTGCATCTGCTGAAGGCGGTGTGGATCGGCCGTTACCTCGGCATTCCAGGCGTCCTGCTGATCATTGGATCGTTCGGGTATTCGCTGCGAAAGCGCAAGCTGATCAGCTCTGGCAAACCGGTGGACCTTTTGCGGCTGCACGAGCGGATGGCCTGGGCTGGATCGCTCCTCGTGCTTGTCCATGCCGGCGTTCACTTCAATGCGATCCTGGGATGGCTCGCGGTCTGGGCCATGCTGATCAATGTCGGCAGTGGTCTAACGGGCAAGTTCTTATTGCAGCGCGCGCGCAAGCGTCTCGAGGAAACGCGAAAACGATTGGAGCAGGAGGGGCTTTCGCAAGAAGAACTGGAAGACAGCACCTACTGGGATAGTCTGACGTTTGATGTCGTCAAGCAGTGGCGCGTCGTCCACTTTCCGATCACGCTCGCCTTCGCGGTTCTCGCTCTCGCGCACATCATCGCTGTGTTCTGGTATTGGGGGTGGCGATGAAAGGGCGCTGGATTTTGCTCATCATCGCGGCCAACCTCGCCGCGTTGCTTGGCCTCATCTTCGTTTACCCGCAGCACATGATCAGCCCGGGCCCGCTGAGCGCGGCGCACGCCGATCTTGCGACGGAATGCTCCTCCTGCCACGTACCTTTTCGAGGCGCCACGCCAGAGCGTTGCACGACCTGCCACGCTGCCGCCGACATCGGGCTTCGAACGACTTCTGGCGCTCCAATCGCGCGATCCAATGCGAGACCGCCATTTCACCAGGCGTTGACGTCGCAGAATTGCCTGTCGTGCCATACTGAGCATCTGACGGCGAGCACGCGCGCCAGCGGGCGCGTCACGTTTTCCCACGAACTCTTGAATGTCGCGACGCGAGAGCAGTGTTCAAGCTGTCACACGCCGCCTTCCAATGCGCTTCATCGCAACATGGGCGCAAACTGCAGTACGTGCCACAGTCAGGAGAGCTGGCGTCCTGCAACATTTGACCATGACCGGTTCTTCGCTCTCGACGGGCCACATGACGTGCCGTGTTCAAGTTGCCACGTGAACAATGACTTTAGTCGGTACACGTGCTTCAGCTGCCACGAACACCGGCCCGACCAAATCCGTGCCTTGCACTGGGAAGAAGGCATCCGGAACTTCGAAAATTGTGCGAGCTGTCACCGTAGCGCCAGTTCTGGAGAAGGGCGCGAGGATGACGACTGATCAATCGTCGAGCCCGCCGCCTTGCATGAGGGTGTGGAAATCAATCGACGTGGTGTGCCCTGGCCGGAGCCGTGGCGAAAAATGCTCCCGTAGCAAAGGGGGCTGGTCATTGGGTGAACAAGATCATTGGAGGTCGGCGTGAGCGCACGATTGCATTTCTTTGGCGCGGCCGGTTGCGTGACCGGCGCATGTGCGCTGGTGGAGATGGGGCCAGCCAAAGTGCTGGTCGATTGCGGTCTGTTTCAGGGGCCGAAGACGCTCAAAGCGCTGAACTATGAGCGATTTCCGTTTCGGCCGGAGGAGATCGACGCCGTGCTCCTCACCCACGCCCATATCGACCATAGCGGGTTGCTGCCCAAATTAGCGCTGCAGGGGTTCAATGGGCCGATCTATGCGACCGCGGGCACGATTGAGCTCAGCCGCGTGATGCTCCCGGACGCCGGCGCAATTCAGGAGATGGAGGTCGAAAGCCTCAACCGGCGCAATCAACGTCGCGGGGCAGAGCAGGTCACACCCATCTACACGAAGGCAGACGCCGAGGAGACGCTTGGCCTGTTTCGTCCGACGCCGTTGAATGTCTGGCGCGAGATTGCGCCGGGCGTGCGGGCGCGCTGGTGGAATGCGGGACATATTCTCGGGGCGGCGTCGGTTGAAGTTGAACTGACCGAAGGCGAGGTCGCGCAGCGCCTCTTGTTTTCCGGAGACATTGGCCCGGGAGGACGAGACTATGCTGACGATCCCGAAGGTCCGTCAGGCGTCGATCACCTGATCGTTGAGAGCACCTACGGTGATGTCGAGCGCCGCATGGTAGGGCAAGCCGAGCGCCGTAAAGCCCTCGCCGAGGAAATGCGCGCGGCGCATGCCGCTGGCGGTCCTTTGCTCATCCCTGCGTTTGCCGTCGAGCGCACGCAGGAACTTATCGTCGATCTTCTCGAACTGATGGAAGCGGGCGAGGCGCCGCCGGGACAGATTTTTCTCGATTCGCCTTTGGCCATCCGCGCCAGCGAGGTCTTTCTGGAGCACGGCCGTCTCGACGATGGCCAGCATCCGTTTGGCAAGCTGCGCCAGTCACGCTGGCTGCAATACACAGAGAGTGTCGGGGAGAGCCGGGCCATCGAGCGGTTCAAAGGTTGGCACGTCATTATCGCCGCGAGCGGCATGTGCGATGCGGGCCGCGTGCGTCACCACCTGAAGCGATTATTGTGGCGAGAAGAGGCGACGGTCCTGATCGTTGGCTTTCAAGCTATCGGCACGCTCGGGCGCCTCCTCCAAGAGGGGCGGCAACGGGTTCGTATCCAAGGCGACGAGATCAAGGTTAGAGCGCGTGTGCGGTCGCTGGATGTCTATTCCGGTCACGCCGATGCGATTGGTCTCGTCAATTGGGTGAAGGCGCGCGGTCCTGTGAAAGGATCGATCTTCCTTGCGCATGGTGAACCGCAGAATCTAACGGGCCTGAAGCGACGCTTGGTCGAGTCGAAGGCGGCGGATGGCAAAATTCTGGTCGCGGAGCTTGATCAGAGCTATCGCCTGCGGGCAGCGAGCACCGGTGAACGCGAGAGCGGACCGGCGCCGCGTCTTGAACCAAAGGCGGTGTCGCGCCTGGACTGGCACAATGCGCGGGCGGAATTCTTGTCGGCGCTGCAGGACAAACTCGAAGCCGCCGCCGACGACGCCGCCCGCGAAGAGATTTTGCGCGACCTGAAGGGACGCCTCTAGGGCCGAGCGCGTGCTCCGGTCCCTTGCGTCCCGGCGCGGACTTGATCGCCATCCGAAAGCGAGTCACCCGGGAACAAGATCACGCGATCGCCGACGCTCAGTCCATCAAGGATGACGCGGTAATGGTCGTCGCCGACGCCCACGCGCACAGGCGTGAGCCGCGCTCGCCCCCGTTCAATCCGGAATACGGCCCAGTCGGCGCCGTTGCGCACCAAGGCGTCGGTCGGCACACGCACGGCTTCGGGCAATTCGTTGACGATGATGCGTGCATCGAGCCGGAACCCGTGTCCAAGCGCCGGCGCTGTTGTCGGATCGGCGAGCCGGAGGATGACATTGACCCGCTGTTCTTCGACGCCCAGCGCGGAGATCTTCGTGTGTGCATAGGGCTCGACCCGTGTGACGCGCGCGGCGATCGGCTGATCGCCGCCCCATCCCTCCAAAGTCGCGGAGGCGCCGGCCTGGATGAGCGTGGCGTCCTGGGTCAGAAACTCAGCGACGACTTCAAGGTCGGAGGGATCGCCCATCTCAAGGAGCGGTGCGCCGACGGCGACCACGCCCTGACTTTCTTGCAGGATGCGTAAGACGCGCCCAGCGGACGGACTGCGGACGGGTGTCGCCGATTGCGCCCGTGCGCCGCCGCGTCCCGCAGACACACGCGCGCGCTGCAAATCAGCGCGCCGCGCGACGACGCTGGCGCGTGCGGCCCGGAGCGCGGCGTTGGCCGCATCGAGCGCCGCGCGTGAGGCAAAGCCTCTTTCCGAAAGCAGCGCGACGCGCGCCTGGTCGCGTTGCGCCAGTTCGGCGCTGGCCTCGGCTGCGGCAAGCGCTGCCTGCGCTGCCGCGATCGCCGCATCGGCCTCAGCCGCGGTGCGTGCGTCCAGAAGCGCGGGGTCGGCTGGCGCGATGGTCGCCACCACGGCGCCACGTTCAACAGCGTCGCCAGGATGGAGCGATATCCTCTGCACTTCGCCGCCAACGGGTGCGGCGATGACAAAGACGTCGTGGATGCGCGTGCGTCCCTCGTCGACGATTGTGCGTCTCACCTCGCCGCGATCGATGATCGCCGCTTCAACCAGCGCAGGCCGCGGCAGGACGAGCCATGTCAGACCGATCGCAAGCAGGACGCCCGCCGAGAGCCAGAGCCATTGCGCCATCGAGAGCTTGGGAATGGAGATGTTTTTCATGGTTCAATCCCGGGCCTTGAGTACGCCCACCATGTCGAGGCGGTCTATGCCCAGACGGACGATGAAAGAGGCGATGGCGACGCACGCAAGCGTGAAGGCGATGGCGAAGGCGTAGCCGCCTGGATTGAAGATGAAGGTGAAACTGTACATGTCGGTTTGAAAAAGCCGCATGAGCCAGATTCCCAACACCGTGCCCAGCACGCAACCGAGGGGAACCGCAAGCAAAGCCAGGACAAACAATTCACCAACGAGCACGTACGACGCCTCGCCGCGGGTGAATCCGAGAACTCGCAATGTCGCCAGGTCGCGCTCTTGCTCGGCCATCGTCACACGGGCGGCTGAGAACGCAACGCCGCCGGCCATCACCGCGGCAAACGCGATGTAGAGGTAGTTCATCACGCCCACGCCCTCGTCGAATGCACGCCGCATTGATCGTTCGGCCTGGCGGAGAAAACTGGCGCCCGCGAGCGCCGGCGTTTCCTTGATCTGGGCGTTGAACGCTGCGTAGCGAGCAGGATCAAGCGAAAGGTGAGCGCCGGAAATCCGTCCCGGCTCACGAAACAGGCGCCCGAGATCTTCGATATTCATATAGGCGGATGAGCCGACCATCGGATCGACGATGGCTGACACGCGGATGCGCGCTTGCACACGCCGGCCTGACACCTGCTCGATTTCGATCTCGTCGCCGGGGCCGGCGTGCAGTTTCGCCGCCAGCGCGCGCGCCAAGGCAATGCCGGCGACTGGCGGCTCCACCGCTTGGCCGTCACTGCCGATGAGGCGGCTGAGCCGCGCATTGAAGGGCAGACCCAGAACGGCTTCGCGGACTTCGAGCCGTCCGTGGCGAAGCACGACATCGTCGGCGCGAAACGGCTCGGCGGAGATCACGCCGGGCAGATGGGCGACGGCATGCATGACGCCGATCTCCCGGGGCGCCACGAATGACAAGGTGACGTCTTGTCGATTGGCGACTGAGAAATGCACGCTGAGCAACTGGGTCATGACCGCGGGAAAGGCGCCGGCAACCACGAGCAGCGCGATGGCTAGCGCGATGCCAATAACGGTCGTGGCTGCGCGGCGCGGAAAGCGCTGGATTCGCCGCAGGATGATGCGTGACTTTGCGTCGAGGCGCGCAGCGAACCTGGCGAGCATGCCTGACGAGCGTGAGTAAACGGCCGGGCGTGGCGGGGCGAGCGCTTCGGCAGGGGCGAGACGCACTGCACGCCAAACCGAGAAGATCGCGCCGATGCTGACCGCGACGATTGCCGCCGCCCATGCGCCGGCGAATGTCAGCAATCCCGCCGAAAACGCCAGCGCCGGGAAATGGTAATAGTCTCGATAGATGTCGGCGATCGCGCGGCCCAACACCACGCCCGCTATTGAGCCGAGCGATGCGCCGATCAGGCCGAACATGAGCGCGCTTTTGGCGTAGTGCCAGGCAACCGCGAGATCGGAATAGCCGAACGCCTTGAGCAGACCGATATTGGAGCGTTCGGTGGCGATGACGCGACCGAGCGCGATGTTGACGAGAAAAGCCGCGATCACAAGAAAGAACGCGGGCAAAAAAATCGCCATGGTTGTGAGCTGCTTGATCTCCTCGGAGAGGAAGCGATCAGACATCATCCGATCGCGGCCATAGGCCCCGCTTGAGCCAAAGGCTCTCAGAACTTCATCGATGGCGCTTCTTACGCGCTGGTCGTCGGCGCCGGGAGAAAGTCGGAAGATCGCGTCGTTGAAGGCGCCGCTCATGTCGAAGGCGCGCGCAAGCGCGGTTCGTCCCATCCAGACCACGCCAAATCGCTCGGGCTGTGGAAACAGCTCACCCGGCGCAGAGACGAACACGAATTCAGGGGAGTTGGCGATGCCGACGATGGTGAGAACGTGCCTTCGGCCGTGAATGGTCGCCGCCAAGTTCGCGCCAATCCTGATGTCGAGCGCCGTCGCAAACGCCTCGCTGACGATGGCCTCGTCCGCCTTTGCCGGATCGGGCCATCGACCGCGCACCATGGCGAGATCGTTGATGCGCGGCCGGCCGCCCAGTGGGAGCGAGATGAGCCGGGCGGAGGCAGGCTCTACGATTTGTGGCACATCCAGCAGGGCATAGCCGGATATGCGCGTTTCGATGGCGGCGACTTCGGGGATACGCTCGAGGTCCGCTGCGACGCGATCGGGCGCACGGACGAGCGAGGCCGCCAGGTGCATCATGCGATAGTCGGCATAATAGTCCGCGCGTGTGCGCTCCAGCGACGCGCGCATGCCGACTGACATGATGTAAACAGACAGGCCGCAGCCGAGCACAAGCGCGACGGCGGCGGCATGAATGCGCATTCGCCATACGTCGCGTAGCAGCTTGCGGTCGAGCGGGCGGGCAATGAGCTTCACCACTTCAACTCCGAGGGCGGCGCGCGAACAGCGTTCGTCTCGATCGTACGAATGCGTCCGTCGGAGAAATGGATCACCCGTTCACCGAGACGCGCCACATCGGCATTATGGGTCACGATGAGTGTTGTGGAGCGGTAGCGCTTGTTGATTTCGACAAGGGCCTCAAGCACGCGCACGCCTGTCTTGAGGTCGAGCGCGCCCGTGGGTTCATCACACAGCAGGACGGCCGGCCGTTTGGCGATGGCGCGGGCCACAGCGACGCGTTGCTGCTCGCCGCCCGACAATTGCGCGGGAAAATGATCCATGCGCTCGGCGAGGCCGACCAGATCAAGCGCTTCTTCCGCGCTCAAGGGGTCTTCGGCGATTTCGCGTACGAGGTCGACATTTTCCCGGGCCGTGAGGCTGGGGATCAAATTGTAAAACTGGAAAATGAACCCGATGTGCCTGCGGCGAAAGTCCGTCAGCGCGCGCTCGCGCATCGCGTTCAGCGCCGTTTGGTGGAACCAGACTTCGCCGGAGCTCGCGCGGTCAAGTCCGCCGAGGATGTTGAGCAGCGTCGATTTGCCAGATCCAGATGGGCCCAGAAGGACGATCAGTTCGCCTTGTGCGACGTCGAGATCGACATCGCGCAGCGCATGTACTGCGGTTGGACCGTCTCCGTAGACTTTCGACAGCCTTATGGTGTGAAAGGCGGGTGACGGATCGGTCTCGGCCGCTATCGTCATCGAGGCAGCTCGGCACGCAGCGCATCGGCCAGCAGAGCCGCAAGCGTGATGACGTTGGTCGCGTGTGGAACGGCATCCGTAGACGCGATTGCGCTCACACCGGCGGCGCGCAATCGCTGTTCGACCGTGCTGTCAAAGAGTGCGTGCGTAATACAGGCGACGATTTCGCGCGCGCCAGCGGCCTTGAGCATCTGTGCCGCCTTGATCAGCGTGCCGCCGCTTGAGCAAATGTCGTCGACCAGGGCCACTGTGCGGCCGGAAAACGCGGAGGCGTCTTCAAGCGAGAGACGCACCTCATCATCGCCAAGGCGCTTCTTCGTGAAGAGGCGATAATCCGCGTTCAGCGCGGTTGCGACTTGTCTCACCCAGGGTTCGGATTCCACGTCCGGTCCGACAACAAAATCCGCATCAGGCAGCGTCTGCGTCAGCCAAGCCGCAATGGCGGGCGCGGCGGACAGATCTGTTGCTGTTGTCTGTGGAAAGACAGCGGCGATCGATGGCGTCCTGTGGAGGTGTGCATCGACAGTGATGATGTGGTCGAACCGATCGCCAAGTAGATCCCCGATCACCTGCTGACTGTTCGGCTGGCCGGGCGAGAAAACGGCGTCCTGGCGCAAATAGCAGAGATAGGGCGCCACGAGGATAAGGCGGCGTGCGCCAGCGCGCCGCCATGCATCGCAGGCCAAGAGCAAGGGGACGAGTTTGTCGTTAGGTCGCGCCAACGAGCGATAGACAATTGTTGTCGGCGCCGTCTCTGGAACCGTCGGCAGCACTTCGCCATCAGGGAAGGCGTGAACGTCGACCAGCTTGCAGTCGATCCCAAGTGCGATGGCGAGCGTACGCGCGGGCTGCGCTTCGTCGGCAAACGCATGAAGGATGACGGGCGGCGAGCTCATGAGATGTGAAATCCACACTCAGCGTCGGCGGCGCTGGCGGCATAGTCGAAGTCCGTGCATTCGACACCGTGGAGCCGATAAAGCGGCTCGCCCGCGCGGACATTGTCGCCTTTGCGCTTGAGGATATCTATCCCAGCCCCTGCATCGGTCGGCGCCCCAGCAAGGCGCGCAATGCGCGCGATGCGAAGACAGTCAATGCCTTCTATCCAGCCGTCCGCCGGGGCCGCGACCTCATGCACGAGCGCGCCGAGGGCGTTCGATATGGGCGACGGGCCTTGCGCCTCCGCGATCTGTTCCATCTTCTTCATTGCGGCGCCGCTCGTCAGGAGTTCCCTCGCGCGCGTCTCGCCCTGACCGCCTCTGACCTCCGGATCAAGTTCAAGCAGGCGCCCAGCAAGACGAATGGATTTCTCCAGCAACTCGGCGGGCGCATCTTTTGCGCCGCGCAGCACGGCCTGGACGTCCCGCATTTCGAGCGCCGGACCGATGCCGCGTCCAATCGGCTGCGAACCGTCGGTCATCACGACATCGACGTGCAAGCCCAGGCGCGAGCCGACAAACTCGAAGAGTTTGCGCAACCGAAGGGCCGCGCGCGTGTCGCGCACCTTGGCGCTCGGTCCCACGGGCACATCAATGATGAGGCTGGTCGAACCCGCGGCGATCTTCTTGGAGAGAATGGAAGCGACCATCTGATCAGGCGTGTCGATGGAGAGCGGCCGCTCAACCGAGATCAGCACATCGTCTGCGGGTGAGAGATCGACGCGTCCGCCCCACACGACGCAGCCGCCGCACCGCTCAACCACTGCCCGCATTTCGTCTTCATCGAGATCGACCCGCGCGAGCACTTCCATCGTATCGGCGGTGCCGGCAGGCGAGGTGATGGCGCGCGATGAGGTCTTCGGAAACAGGAGCCCATGAGCGGCCACGATGGGGGCGACGATAAGAGAGGTGCGATTGCCGGGAACGCCGCCGATGCAATGTTTGTCGACCACGAGGCGGTTGTTCCAGTCGAGCCGCTTGCCGGCGCGCGCCATCGCATCGGTGAGCGCGAGCGTCTCGTCCGCGGTCATGAAGCTTGCGCAGGCCACCAGAAAAGCGGCGATCTCCATGTCCGACCAACGATGATCCACGAGGTCGTGCACGACGTCGGACAGTTGTGCGGCTGTCAGCGTGTCGCCACGGATCTTGTCGAAGATCGCAGACGTCGCCAAGGGCGGCGGC
>JAKFYF010000097.1 GCA_021731005.1 Hyphomonadaceae bacterium | reverse complement strand
CCGCGAGCTTTCGTGGTTGGCCTTCAACACGCGCGTCCTCGACGAGGCGGAAAATCCCAACCATCCGCTGCTAGAGCGGCTGCGCTTCCTCTCCATCTCGGCCAACAATCTCGACGAATTCTACATGGTGCGCGTTGCCGGGCTGCACGAGCAGGTCAAGGCGGGCGTGACTACCCCCAGTCAAGATGGCGTGACGCCCGGCGAGCAATTGGCCCGCGTGCACGCGGCGGCGGGCGATCTGATGGCGCGTCAGCAGCAGCGTTGGCGCGCGCTGCGGGTTGAATTGCGCGACGCCGGCATCGCCGTGCTCGAGCCCGATGAACTCGGCAAGGACGACCGCGGGTATCTGAAACGCTTTTTCATGGCGGAGCTGTTTCCTCTGCTGACCCCGCTCGCCATCGACCCCGCGCATCCATTCCCGTTTATCGCCAATCTCGGGTTCGCCATCGCGCTCAAACTCAAGCGCCGCAGCGACGGGCGCGTGCTCAATGCGCTTGTGCCAGCGCCCAACCAGGTGGCGCGGTTTATTGATATCACGCCGGCGCGCCATGCGCCCGCGCTTGCGCCGGGCGAACATGCCGAACGGCGTTTGGTGACGTTGGAAAACACGATCGCGCTGTTCTTGGACGAACTCTTTCCCGACCACAGCGTCGAAGCAAGCGGCGCCTTCCGTGTGGTGCGCGACAGCGATATCGAAATCCAGGAAGAAGCCGAGGATTTGGTGCGCGAGTTCGAAACGCGGCTGAAGGAGCGCCGGCTTGGCGATGTCGTGCGCCTGAAAATCGAGGCGTCGATGCCTGAGGATCTGCGTGCTTTCATCATCCGAGAACTCGAGGCCAACGCCCGCGATGTCGTCGTCGTAGACGGAATGCTTGGCCTGTCGGCGCTCTCGACCCTGGTCAACGAACCGCGCGCGGACCTGAAGTTTCCGCGCTACGAGCCGCGCTTTCCCGAGCGCATCCGCGATCATGGCGGCGACTGTTTTGCCGCCATCCGCGCGAAAGATATGCTGGTCCACCACCCCTATGAATCGTTCGACTCGGTGGTGCAGTTCGTGCGTCAGGCGGCTGGCGATCCCGCTGTCGTGGCGATCAAGCAAACACTCTACCGCACCTCCAACGATTCCCCCATTGTCGCCGCCTTGGTGGCCGCGGCGGAAGCCGGCAAGAACGTCACCGCGCTGATCGAGTTGAAGGCGCGCTTTGACGAAGAAGCGAACCTGCGCCTAGCGCAGACGCTGGAGCGCGCCGGCGCTTCGGTGGTGTACGGTTTCATGGATTACAAGACCCACGCCAAAGTGAGCCTGGTGGTGCGCCGCGAGAGCGATGGCCTGCGCACCTACACCCATTTTGGCACTGGCAATTATCACCCGATCACCGCGCGCATCTACACCGACCTGTCGCTGTTCACCTGCGATCCGGCGCTGGGGCGCGACGCCGGGCGGCTGTTCAATTTCATCACTGGCTACGCCAAACCGGCAATACTCGAAAAACTCGCCATTTCGCCGCTGACGGCGAAATCCACGCTGCTGCAATTGATCGACGATGAGATCGGTCATGTGCAGGCCGGCCGGGAGGGCGCCATTTGGGCAAAACTCAACGCGCTGGTGCATCCGGAGATCATCGATGCGCTCTATCGCGCCTCGATCGCTGGCGTAAAAATCGAACTGATTGTTCGCGGCGTCTGCTGTCTCAGGCCTGGCGTCCCTGGGCTTTCGGAGAATATCCGCGTCAAGTCGATCGTCGGACGCTTCCTGGAGCATTCGCGCATTGTTTGTTTCGGCGCCGGCGCAAGATTGCCGAACCCCAACGCCAAGGTATTCCTGTCCTCAGCCGACTGGATGCCGCGCAATCTCGAACGCCGCGTCGAGCTGATGTGTCCGGTTGAAAACCCGACCGTGCACCAGCAAGTTCTGGACCAGATCATGGTCGCCAACCTCAACGACGAGGCGCAGAGCTGGACCATGAACCAGGATGGGGTATTCAAGCGGGTTGATGTCTCGAAATTGCCCGACGAACCGTTTTCCGCGCACCTCTATTTCATGCGCAACCCCAGCCTGTCGGGGCGCGGCCGCGCCGGCAAGGGCGACGCCCCCGCAGCGTTTGACCATATCGGAGCGCGGACAAGCTAGGGGGCGCTTCTATAACAACGGCGCGCGCACCCTTCATCCCTGTGGGGGGAAGGAACAGGAGGTGGGGCGAAACACCCATGGGCGCCGGTTGGAGCGCGCGCCTCCTGGCGCGCTGGTTTTGTTCGCCGGTGCGACGGAAATAAGCGGGGCGGGAGCCCCGCGCTCCAAACGGGATAGATCTGTGTTTCGCGCCATCGCCAGTGGCGGCAACCGATGAAGACGCTGCCCCTCCGCGATAGCCAGGACGCCGCCGTCATCGACATCGGCTCGAACTCGGTGCGGCTTGTGATCTATCGCATCGACGGTCGCGCCATGACGCCGATCCTCAACGAGAAGGTTATGGCCGGATTGGGCAGGGATCTGGCGCGGACCGATGCGCTGTCGAAGGAGGGCGCCGACGTCGCCGCCCGCGCGCTCAGGCGTTTTGCCACAATCATCGAGAAACGCCGCATCGAAAGCGTGTTCGCGGTTGCAACCGCCGCGGTGCGCGAAGCCAAGGATGGGCGCGCCTTCGCCGAACGCATCCAGCGCGAGAGCGGCATCGTCCTGCGCATTCTCTCCGGGGCCGAGGAGGCGCGGCTCTCCGCGCTTGGTGTTCGCGCAGGCGTTCCTGACGCCGAAGGCGTTGTCGGCGATCTCGGCGGCGCCAGTCTCGAACTTGTGGAGATTGGCGCCAGCGGTTTGGGGCGCGGGGAGACCTTCGCGCTCGGGCCCCTGTCCCTCGCGAGCGGCGACGCTTTCACTTACGAGCGCGTGAGCGATGACGCCGCCGCTGCGATCGGTTCGGCACAAATGCTGGCGGGGCGGGGCGGCGATTTCTACGCTGTCGGCGGCGCCTGGCGCGCGCTTGGGCGCATCGATATCGGCCAGCGTCGCTACCCGCTTGGCGTCTTGCATCAATATGAAATGTCGCGCGCGGATGTGCTGCGGCTTGTCGATGTGGTGCGCAAGTTGTCGAAAAAATCGCTTGAGAAGCTGGAGGACGCCGCCGCCAAGCGCGCCGAGAGCTTGCCATACGCTGCGGTGGTGCTGGAGCAGGTTATGCTGGCGGGTAAATTCGACCGCATGGTGCTCTCGGCATTTGGTTTGCGCGAGGGCGTGCTGGTCGAGCAGATGAGCGAGGCCGCGCTGGCAGCCGACCCTTTGATCGCCTCCGCTGAGGCGCTCGCGGGCCGCTCGTCGGGCGCGCGCGCATTCGGCGCGGCGCTCGAGCGCTGGATCGCGCCGATGTTCGCGGGGCAGGCGGCGGCGTTTTCGCCAAAGCGCGATGCAGCGCTGCGCGGAGCGGGGGCGCGCTTGGCGGACGTGGGCGGGCCGCTCCATCCCGACCAGCGCGCAGAAATCATGTTTGACCTGATCCTGCGCGCGCCACTGGCGGCGATCAGCCACAATGAGCGGGCTTTCCTCGCGGCGGCGATCCACCATCGCTACACCAAGGCGGCCCCGCGCCACGTTGAGGCGTATCAGCGCCTCCTGAGCGAGGAGCAGCAGGTTGCCGCGGCCGCATTGGGGGCCGCCCTTCGCCTGGGCGCCGACCTTTCGGGCCGCAGCGAGAGCTTGCTTGGCGCCTTCACTGTTTCGGCAATGGATGGAGCGCTCACGCTCAAGGTCGACAAGAAGTTCGAGCATATGCTGACCGAGGTCGCTCACCGCCGGCTCGATTACGCCGCTTCGCTGCTGAGGCTGAAGCCACAGGCAAAGTCCGGATGAAACTTGAGACCTGGCCGTTGTGTCGGCTAAAGAGCCACTCATGAGTGCATCCGAAGTCCCGCCCGACCGTCTCTCAACCGATCCAGAGAGCCCCTTTCATGACGAGGCAGCGCTTGCGCGCGGCGTTGGCGTGCGCTTCCGCGGCGCCGAGAAGACCAACGTCGAGGAGTATTGTGTCAGCGAGGGTTGGGTGCGCCTGGCCGTCGGCACGACGCTCGACCGCCGCGGCAAGCAGCTCACCATCAAGTACAGCGGGCCGGTCGAACCCTATTTCAAGGACGAATAGCGGGGGCTCAGAACCGTCCGCGCCGCAGGTCCGCTTCCAGCGTGATTGGCGTCGGTTCACCCTGCAGCCGATAGCGGTAGACTTGCAAATTCTCCATCACGCGCTGCACGTAATTGCGGGTCTCCGCGAACGGGATCAGTTCGACCCAGTCCACCACATCCACAGAACGCGAGCGCGGATCGCCGAAATCGCCGATCCATTCGCGCGCGTTGTGCGAGCCGGCATTATAGGACGCGATCGCCAGCACGTAGGAGCCGCCGAATTCGTCGATCAATTGCGCGAGGTGGGCGGCGCCCAGCGTCATATTGTATTGCGGGTCGCTGGTGAGCGCGCCGCGCTGGTAGGTCATGCCCTCGCGCCGCGCTTGCGCTCGAGCCGTGGAGGGAATGAGCTGCATCAGCCCGTGCGCATTGGCGTGCGACACCGCCGCCGGCTCGAACTCGCTTTCCTGACGGATGATCGCGAGCACCAGGGCCTCTTCGGGGCGCCCGCTCTGGCGCACCGCGCCCGGCACATCGATCAGCGGATAGGCCGCGTTGGCGGCGACGACATTGCGGAACAGGCCCGCCTTGGCGCTGCGCAGCGCGGTCCGGTAATAGGATTGTTCGCGCGCCATTTGCGAGAGCAGTTCAATCTCCATCGGATCGTCGAGCGTGTCGTCAAGATAGAACGCGATCGACTCGAAATCCCGGCGCGCGCCGACCTCCGCCATTAGCCTGAGCGCGCGCACCAGTTCGCGGTTGTCGAAGCGCGAGCGGGCGTCGTCGCTGACGGGCGCTGCGCTGGCGAGCGAAAGCGTTGCGGTGCGCTCTCCGCGCGTGGCGGCGAGTTGGCCGTAATAGGTGAAATTATAGCGCGCGGCCTCCGCAAGCAGGCGCTCGGCCTCTTCTGCCTGCCCCAAAGCGCGCGCGGCTTCCGCGCGCCAATAGAGCGCGCGCGAGCGGCTTACCGGCGCTGACACATTCTCGCTCAAATGCGCGAAATGCTCGGCCGCGCGCTGTGGGCCGCCGAGGAAGCGCAATTGCAGCCAACCGGCCACCCACTCGGCGTCAGCGAAGGCTTCGCCGGAAGTGAGCCCATGATTGGAGACGAGGTTGTATGCAAGCCGGTACTGGCCCGCCCGCATTGCGCGGGGCACATAAAGCCGCCGCTCGCGGAAGATGTCGTCGCGCGCGACCAGCGGCGCCTCGCGGGCGTCAATGTCCGCCGCGATCGGCATGGCTTCCTCGGGCCGCCCGGTGCGGCGGCGATACTGGGCGCGGTCGTAAACGAATCCCGGGTCGTCGCGCCGTGACGCGGGAACGGAGTCGACCGCTTCTTGCAGCCCGCGGCGCTGGCGCACCTGGAGCCCGATACGCGCTTGCGCCAGCAGCCGGTCGGCGGGGCTGAGGCGCGGGAACAGGCGTTGTGCGGCGCTGCGCTGGTCGCGCCAGAGCAGCATGGCGACGCGCGCGGCGTGATCATCGGGGCTGAAGCTGAACGCGTTGAGCGAGCGCGATTCTGCGTCTGCGCCGAGCCCATCCTCGCGCCAAGCGGCCTGAGCGATGTCATTTGCCTCCGAGCGGCGGCCGAGATCCTTGAGCGCCAGCGCCAGCGCGATGCGCCCATCGCCGCTCGCCGGCCCGCCATCCTGGCGCAGGAATTCGGCGCGCTCGGAGGCGGAGAGGCGCGAATCGAAGATCGCCTGTTCGGCGCGAGTGCGCATGCCGGAGCGGCCTGGCCAGCCAGGCAGCTCGCGGAGCGCTTCGGCCAGTTCGTAGAACGAGAGCGGCGCGTCGCTGGATATCGCCCAGCGCCATTGCAGCATCCGCCGCACCAGCGGATCGCTGGCGCCGTCGCGCAATTGGGCGAGCCCGATCCAGTCGCCGCTCTCGGCGGCGGCGAGCCCGTCGCGCAGGCGCATGCGCTCGCTGGCCGAGGGCAGCGGGGGTGGCGGCGCGTAAACCATGGGAGAGGCTGTCGTGGGCGCCGTGGGGGCGGGCGCCTCGCTTTGCCCGGCGCTGGAGGCAGCCAGCACGCCGGTTGCAATCGCGGCCAAGGCCGCGGCGCGGATCAGCGAGGCTGCAAGCATGCTGTTCGTCCTCCCGCAAATCGTTCCATAGCCGCCGCGTTCTGGCCGCGCGCTTTGAAACTCGCCAGACACTGTGGCAGGAATCGCGCCAACGCCAGCCCTGAGGCTGCGAGAGGCGAATACCCTATGTTCCAAGGCTCAATTCCAGCGCTGATAACGCCATTTCGGGGCGGAACCTTGGATGAACGTGGGTTTCAGAGCTTTGTGGATTGGCAGATTACCGAAGGCTCACACGGTCTGGTCGCCTGCGGCACCACCGGGGAAAGCGCAACTTTGAGCTTCGAGGAACACGTCCGGGTGGTTGAACTCTGCGTGGAAGCGGCGGCCGGGCGAGCGCCCGTGATTGCGGGCGCGGGCTCGTGCAGCACGGCCCACGCGATCAAGCTGGCGCAAGCCGCCAAGCGGGCGGGCGCCGACGCGGTGCTGGTGGTGGCGCCTTACTACATCAGGCCGAGCCAAGATGGGCTTGTCGCCCACTTCAAGGCGATCGGCGAAGCGGTGGACATTCCGATCCTCGCCTACAATGTGCCGGGGCGCACCATCGTCGACATCAGCGTCGAGACCATGGCGCGCATCGCCGCGCTGCGAAACGTGATCGGCGCCAAGGACGCCTCCGCCGATATGTCGCGGGTGGCGCGGCATCGGGCGCTGTGCGGGGAGAAGTTCGTGCAATTGTCCGGCGATGACGGCAGCGCACTCGGGTTCAACGCCAATGGCGGCGTAGGCTGCATCTCGGTGACAGCAAACGTCGCGCCGAAACTGTGCACGCAGATGCAGGCGGCTTGTGAGCGCGGCGATTATACCGCCGCGCGCGCGATCGATGCGCGACTGGCCTCATTGCACAAGGCGCTTTTCGTTGAGCCCTCGCCGGCGCCGACGAAGTATGCCTGCTCGCTGCTGGGGAAATGCACGGATGACGTACGCCTGCCGATGCTTGTCTGCAGCGACGCCGCCAAGGCCCAGGTGCGGGCCGCGATGGCCGAAGCGGGGCTCATCTAGTGGCCAAGAAACCGGCGCCCGACCGCAAATTGATCGCGGAGAATCGCCGCGCGCGCTTCGACTACGTGCTCGAGGACACCGTCGAAGCCGGCATCCAATTGCTTGGCACGGAGGTAAAGTCCCTGCGCGCCGGACGCGCCAACATCGCCGAGAGCTACGCCAGTGCGGAAAAGGGCGAACTTTGGCTGATCAACGCAACGATCCCGGTCTATCCCCCCGCCGGCCAGTTCAACCATGAGCCGACGCGGCCGCGCAAATTGCTGGTTCGCCAGCGTGAACTGAAGCGGCTGGCGAGCGCGGTGAACCGCGAGGGCCGCACGCTCGCGCCGCTAAAGCTCTATTTCAACGATCGCGGCATCGCCAAGCTCCTCATCGCGCTGGCGAAAGGCAAAAAGGCCCACGACAAGCGCGAAGCCACCAAGGACCGCGAGTGGAAACGCCAGCAAGGGCGGCTGATGCGCGACAAGGGGTGAGGTCGCTCAGAACAACCGATCGAACGTCCTTTGGAGCCAGTCCCACCAACCGCGTTCAGTTGAGGCAACATGAGCCGAGCCTGCACACGGCACGTTGATCCACCCTCAAACGAACGCCAGCGCCTTCGCCCGCGCCATCACCGTCTCGAACATCTCCGCGGTGAGACGGCGGGTCTGCGTGTTGTAGCGCGAGCAATGGTAGGATGAGACGAGCGCGCGCCCTCCCGGCAGCGCCGCTTCGCCGCCGTGGGAAAATTTTGCATGCGCCGGCTTGAGTTTGTGCGCCCGCAGCACGCTTTCGTGCGCGATCGAGCCGAGCGCCAGAATCGCGCGGACTCGCGGCAGCGCGGCGATGCGCGCGGCCAGGAACGGGCGGCAGGTGGCGATCTCCTCCGGCGTCGGCTTGTTCTCGGGCGGCGCGCAGCGCACGGCGTTGGTGATCATCGCGCCTTTGAGGGTGAAGCCGTCCGCTGGATCGGCGCGATAGTCGCCTTCGGCGAGGACGAGTTTTTTCAGCGTTCCGTACAACAGATCGCCGGCATAATCGCCGGTGAAAGGCCGGCCGGTGCGGTTGGCGCCAGTGCGCCCGGGCGCGAGGCCAACGATGAGCAAGCGCGCGTCCGGATCGCCGAACGAAGGTGCGGCGCCGTTGAACCAGGCCGGCTCGGCGCGCGCGTTCGCTTCACGATAGGCCACCAGCCGCGGGCAGAGCGAGCACGCTTTCGGCGCTTCGGCGGGAATTTTGTTCATGCTTCCTCGTCGCCAAGATCGCGGTCTTCAGCGGCGCGCTCGCGCGGCGGGCGCCCGATCAGGCTCACGAGGTCGGTGAGATCGACGAAATTGTCGGCGGCGCGGCGCACCTCGTCGGCGGCCATCGGCGGGTTCGACTTGATCGTGGACACCACGCTGACGCGCACGCCTCTGCGTTTCAGCGCTTCGATGGCGGGACGAAAATCCCCGTCGCCGGAGAACAGAAACGCATGATCGAGATAGGCCGCCGCCTCCATCAGCTCGACGGCGATGTCGACATCCATGTCGCCCTTGAAGCGGCGACGGCCGTTCGCGTCGGTATATTCCTTCGCAGGCTTGGTCACCAGCGCGTAGCCATTATAATCTAGCCAATCGATGAGCGGGCGAAGCGGGGAGAAATCCTGATCCTCGGCGATCGCGGTGTAATAGGTGGCGCGGACAAAACGGCCGTGCCGCTTGAACGCGTCCAGGAGCTTGCGATAGTCGATGTCGACGCCAAGCGCCTTGGCCGCTGAATAGAGATTAGCGCCGTCGATGAACAATGCGACGCGCTCGTCGGGATGAATGAGGCGATCGAGTAATGTCATGTCTGGTCCGCCGTGAATAAACGCGCCCTGATCGGTTTGGGCACGAACCTGCCGTTCCACGGTGTTGGCGGGCCAGCCCTGCTTGTGCAAGCCGTGCGCGCAATGGTCGAGGCGGGGCTGGCGATCTCGGCGATGTCTTCGGCCTGGGAAAGCCCCCCCTGGCCGCCCGGCGTGGTCCAACCTCGTTACACCAACGCGGTCGCCGAAATCGAGGCTGGGACCGGCGCCCCCCTACAGCTTTACGCCAAGCTCCGGTCCATCGAGGCGGACTTTGGCCGGGAGCGCCGCGAGCGTTGGGGACCGCGCACGCTCGATCTCGATATCCTGGCGATGGAGGATGCCGTGGGCGATTTTGGCGGTGTCGTCCTACCCCACGCCCATCTCCATCAGCGGGCCTTTGTCCTGCTCCCCCTCGCGGAGGTTGCGCCCCACTGGCGCCACCCGCTTTCTGGGGAGACCGTCGAGGAACTTCTGGCGAAGCTGGAGGCCGCGGACGGTGTCCAGCGGGTTGCAGGGCTTGGCGGGCCAAGCTGATCCATTTCGCATTTGCGGCCGTTCTTCGCATTGCGAAAGGAAGGCGCGCGCTCTACACTGTGTGTTCGCCCTCTTGTCTTGTCGCTATAAGGAACGTCCTTGGCCCGCGTAACCGTCGAAGATTGCGTCGATAAAGTCCCTAACCGGTTCTCCCTGGTGCTGCTGGCCTCCCATCGCGCCCGCAACATTTCCTCCGGCGCCGAGCCGCTGGTTGAGCGCGACCGCGACAAAGACCCGGTGGTCGCCTTGCGCGAGATCGCCGATGGGGCGGTGACCCCAGACGAGCTGCGCGACAGCTTTGTCGCCCTCTACCAGGACGTGCAGCCGGCCACGCAGGCCGAGGACGAGCAGGATCGTCTGGCTCTCGCCGCCCCGGTGGCGACCACCGAGGAAGACGTCATGCGCGCGCTGCAGCAGGAAGCCGAGGCGCAGCGCGACGAGCGGTACTGAGTGGCGCCCGGCGGTGACGGCGTCGCCGCCAAACTCCCGGCCGGCCGAACCGAGGCCGGCGCGGGCCCGCCGCGCTTCCTGCGCCAGTTCGAACTGATCGAGCGCATCGGCGCCTACGACCCCTCGCTCGACGAGAACCTGATCAACCGCGCCTACGTCTACGCGACCGCAAAGCACGGCGACCAGACCCGTCATTCCGGCGATCCTTACTTTGCCCATCCAATCGAGGTCGCGGGCATCCTGACGGAATACAAGCTCGACACCGCGACCATCGTGGCGGGATTGCTGCACGATACGATTGAGGACACCGACGCCACCCGCGACGAGATCGAGAGCAGGTTCGGGCGCGAAATCGCCGATCTGGTGGAGGGCGTCACCAAGCTCTCGAAGCTCGAAATCCAATCGGAGGAAAACAAGCAGGCGCAGAACCTGCAGAAATTCATCCTGGCGATGTCGCGCGATGTACGCGTTTTGTTGGTCAAGCTCGCCGACCGGTTGCACAATATGCGCACGCTAAGTCACGTGCCAACGCCGGAGAAACGGCGGCGCACGGCGCTTGAGACGCTGGAAATCTATGGCCCGCTGGCGCGCCGCATCGGCATGGAGCGGATGGCGCGCGAGCTGGAGAGCTTGTCATTCCATGAGGCTTTTCCGGAGGCGGAAGCGGCGATCAATGCGCGCTTGGAACAATTGCGCGCCGAGAAGGGCGCTAATGTCGCCATTATTGTGCAGACCATCCTCGAAGTATTCGAGTTCGCCGGCATGGACGCGCGCGTGTTCGGGCGTGAGAAGCTGCCCTATTCGATCTGGCGTAAATTGCAGCGCAAGAGCGTGGAATTCGCCGACCTCGCCGACGTCTACGCCTTCCGCGTCATCGTCAAGAACCCTGACGATTGCTACCGCGCGCTGGGCTTGATCCACCAGACATGGCGCTGCGTGCCCGATCAGGTCGAGGATCACATCTCCAACCCCAAGCCCAACGGCTATCGCTCGATCCATACCGCGGTGATTGGCCCGGGCAATGTGCGCGTGGAAATCCAGATCCGCACCGAGGAGATGGACCAGATCGCAGAATTCGGCGTCGCCGCGCACTGGCGCTACAAGAACGAGTCTTACGGCTTCGACGAGGAAAGGGCCGCCTCCGTCGGGCTCGATGCGCGCGAGGTGACGCGCTCGCTCTTGGAGCTTGCCGAATATGGCGGCGACGCCAGCGATTTTCTCGAGAACGCCAAGCTCGAAATGTATCAGGATCACGTGTTTGCGTTCACACCGAAGGGAGCGCTGATCCCGCTGCCGCAGGGCGCGACCCCGCTCGATTTCGCCTACGCCGTGCATTCCAGCATCGGCGACCGCTGTGTCGGCGCCAAGATCAACGGTGTGGAGCGACCGTTGCGCACGAATTTGCGCAACGGCGACGTGGTGGAGATCATCACCGGAGAGAAAATCGCGCCGCTGCCGGGTTATGAAGCGCTGACCAAGACCGGGCGCGCCAAGTCGGCGCAGCGGCGCTTGCAGCGCCAAGCGCAGCGCGAGGATTTCGCCCGCATCGGCCGCGAACTGGTGGCGCATGCGCTGCACCGTTATGGCCACGAATTGGCCGACACCGTCTTGAAAACCGCAGCCGAGCGTTTGGGAAAACATAGCGAAGAGGAATTGTTCGTCGCCGTGGGCGATGGCGCGCTCAAGGCCAACGCGGTGGTGCTCGCCGCGTTTCCGGGGCTCGAGGAAAAAGTCCGCAAGGATGAGAGCCGCCGGCCGATGGAGCGTGAGAAAGCCAAGCTCTACGTCAAAGGCAGCCATCTGACGCCAGGGATCGGACTGCATTTCGCCGAATGCTGCACCCCCATTCCTGGCGACCGCATCATCGGCGTGCATGCGCCTGGCCAGGGCGTTGTCGTGCACACCATCGATTGCGAACAATTGGGCGCGCTTGAGGGCGAGGGCGAATGGGTCGATCTGGCCTGGACGCCGACCGCGCTTACCCGAACGCTGGCGGTTACCCGAATAGGGGTCAGCGTCGAGAACAAGCGCGGGGTCCTCGCCGAACTCTGCGGCGTCATCGCCGAGAACGAGGGCGACATCATCAATCTGCGCATGGCCAAGCGCACTGTCGATTTCTTCGACATGATCTTCGACATCGAAGTCGCCGACGCCCGTCACCTTACCAACATCATCGCGGCGTTGCGCACCAGCAAGGCGGTCAAGGATGTGGAGCGGGTGAAGGGGTAGCAGTCGCCGCCAAGAAAATGCGGGGATAGATTGGCAATGCGGGGTTAGATTCGGGTTCTTGGGCGCGCAAGCGGCAAGCGCGGGCCCGCCCTCCTCAGTCGTAGGGCGAGCCTGAAGGCTCGCGGTCCGTGCTCTCCGCCAGCCCAAGCGTAGAAAAAGGCCGCCGCGGTTTCCCGCGACGGCCGTTTTTCTTGTTCTGAGTTTGCGCCTAGAGTTCGCGGCCGATGGATACCACGAAGCGGCCGTCCGAGCTGCTTTCGTCGAGTGTGTAGAAATTCTCGAAAGCGTCACTGGTGTCGCTGTAGGCGGCGCCAAGGGTGAACCCATGCATCGCGTGGCTGACGCCAACGCTCCAAGTGCTGTAGCTGTCGGTGGCGAAATCGATGTCCTGCACGCCGTATGAGGCGGCGAACGAGGTGGCGTCATTGAGGGCGAAGCCGCCATTGATTTCGTAATAGATGCCGTCGCCGCCCTTGGCGAAATATTCCGGCGTGTAGGCAACTTTGCCCCCGACCGTCACTTGTTCGGTGACGTTGAAAGTTCCGCCGACGATGCCTTCGAAATAGTCGAAATCGGCGCCGTCATCATCCGCGTTCGGGTAGAAATACCCGACCAGCGAAATGTCCCAGCTTACCGGGCCCGTGGTTGGCGTAATGCCGACATAGGCGTCGAGTTCCATCGACTCGCCGCCGCCGAGGCTGGTGCTCGATCCCCAAACGCCCGCGTAGACCATGTCCTGCGACCAATCCATGCTGCCCTGAATGGCGGGGCCGCCATCGGACTGGGAAATGCCGCGAAACACGTAGTCAGAAACCAGCGAAACGCTGCCGGAAACTTCGGCGTTGGCCGCGCCAACACCGGCAATTGTCGCGCCAGCGAGTATCGCAGCGCCCATGAGCTTTTTCATCTTGTCCATCCTTCTGCCGCGCGGACCTGCCTCCGCGTTAACGTGGAATTTCTCGTCTTAGCGTGAACGATCGGTTAATGCCGCGTGCCGTCCCCCACCCTATGTTGCGGGAATGTCACGTTC
>JAKFYF010000254.1 GCA_021731005.1 Hyphomonadaceae bacterium | reverse complement strand
GGGCAGCGTCACCTTCGCCTGCGCGCGAAACCAGCACGCGCGCCGCGAGCGCGACGAAGCTCACGCCGCCGACGATGGAGGCGAAAGCGTACGCGCTGCCGCCGAGGCCGGTAAAGAGCGGCGCGCAGGCAAGCGGCGCCAGCAGCAGCGAATAGGCAAAAATCTGAAAGCGCGTCTCACGCGCCCCGTGCGTCACTGGCAGCATCGGCACGCCCGCCGCGGCGTAATCGTCCTTCTGCAACAACGACAGCGCCCAGAAATGCGGCGGCGTCCAGGCAAAGATGATGGCCACCAGCACCCCAGCGTCGAGCGAAAGCGAGCCGGTCTTGGCCGCCCAGGCGATCGCCGGCGGCAGCGCGCCAGCGAGGCCGCCGATGACAATGTTCTGTGGCGTCGAGCGCTTGAGCCACATCGTGTAAACGACCGCATAGAAGAAGATCGTGAACGCCAGCAGCGCCGCCGCCAGCGGTCCGGCGGCAAGCTGCATCGTCACCACCGAAAGCGCCGAAAGCGTGAGCCCCAGCATCAGCGCTTCCTCGCGCGCGACGCGGCCTGAGGGAATGGGCCGCGCGCGGGTGCGGGTCATGATCGCGTCGATGTCGGCGTCGAACCACATGTTAAGCGCGCCCGACGCTCCCGCGGCGATGGCGATGGCGAGGATGGCGGCAAAACCAAGCACAAGATCGCCCTGCCCCGGCGCGGCGACGTAGCCCACGAGCCCGGTGAACACGACCAGGCTCATCACGCGCGGCTTCAAGAGCGCGAGATAGTCCGCCGCCGTTGCGGGGCGCTGAGCTTCGGTGATCCCTACATCTACCAACGACTTCTCCGATTGGCGTCCCTTCTCCCCTTGAGGGGAGAAGGTGGCCCGAAGGGCCGGATGAGGGGTTTTCGGTCTCTCCGGATAGAGCGTGTTCCCCTCACCCGTCGCTTCGCGACACCCTCTCCCCTCAAGGGGAGAGGGCAATTCTTCTCAATGCCCAGCGTCCGGCTTAATCACCGGCAGCTCGTTGAACTGGTGGAACGGCGGCGGCGAGGAGAGGCTCCATTCGAGCGTACTCGCCCCCTCGCCCCACGGATTGGCGCCGGCCTTGCGTTTGACCAGGAACATCTCGGCCAGCACCACCAGAAACAGCAACACGCCCGCGGCAGTGATCAGGTAGCCGAGGGACGAGATGTTGTTCCAATAGGCGTAGCCTTCATTGTAATCGACGTGGCGGCGCGGCATGCCCTGCATGCCGAGGAAGTGCTGCGGGAAGAACACCACGTTGACGCCGATGAACATCAGCCAGAATTGCAGCCCAGCCAGGAACCCGTTGTAGCGGTACCCGCTCATTTTCGGGATCCAATAGAAGAAGCCGCCGAAAATCGCGAACACCGCGCCGAGCGACAGCACGTAATGGAAGTGCGCGACCACGTAATAGGTATCGTGGAAGCTCGTATCGACGCCGGAATTGGCCAGCACGACGCCGGTGACCCCGCCCACCGTGAACAAGAAGATGAAGCCCATCGCCCACAGCATCGGCACTTTGAAATCGATCGAGCCGCCCCACATGGTGGCGATCCAGGAGAATATCTTGATGCCGGTGGGCACCGCGATGACCATGGTGGCGGCGATGAAATAGGCCTCCAGATCGAGCCCCATGCCGACTGTGTACATGTGGTGGGCCCACACGACGAAGCCGATCAGCCCGATCGAAACCATGGCGTAGGCCATGCCGAGATAGCCGAACACCGGCTTGCGCGAGAACGTCGATACGATCTGCGACACCATGCCGAAGCCCGGCAGGATCAAGATGTACACCTCGGGGTGGCCGAAGAACCAGAACAGGTGCTGGTACATGACCGGATCGCCGCCGCCCGCCGGGTTGAAGAAATTGGTGTGGAAGTTGCGATCGGTCAGCAGCATGGTCAGCGCGCCCGCGAGCACCGGCAGCGCCAGCACCAGGAGCCACACCGTCACCAGGATCGACCACACGAACAGCGGCATGCGGTGCAGCGTCATGCCCGGCGCGCGCATGTTGAAGATGGTGGTGATGAAATTGATCGCGCCGAGGATCGAGGAGGCGCCGGCTATGTGCAGCGACAGGATCAGGAAATCCATCGCCGGGCCGTCGTGATAGGCTGCGGGTTCGGCGCCTCCGCCCCAATTGGTCGAGAGCGGCGCATAAAGCGTCCAGCCGCCGCCGAAACCGAGATGCTCGCCCGCGCCTGGAACCAGGAACGAAATCATCGCCAGCGTGAACGAAACCGGCAACAGCCAGAACGAAATGTTGTTCATGCGCGGGAACGCCATGTCGGGCGCCCCTATCATCAGCGGCACGAACCAATTGCCAAATCCCCCGATCATGGCCGGCATGACCATGAAGAAGATCATGATCAGCCCGTGGTAAGTAACGGCGACATCGTAGAAATGCTTGGCTGCGTCGACGTCGTGGATCCATGGCAAGCTCAGCAGCGGGCCGATGCCTGGGTCAGCGAGTTCCCAACGGATCAGCCCGGACAGCGCCCCGCCAATCAGGCCGGCGATAATCGCGAACACAAGGTACATCGTGCCGATGTCCTTGTGGTTGGTTGAGAACAGCCAGCGCCGCGGATCGTAGATGCTGGGGCGATGATCTTCGTGCCCCCCGGCGTGCGCGGCCTCGTGATGCGACATCGAATTTTCTCCGTATCTCTTAGCGCGTCGGCGCGGGGGCCGCTTCCGTCGCCGGCTCCGCGGGCTGCGCTGACGGGAGCGTTCCACCTTGGGCGAGCACCCATTGCTCAAACTCGGCGCGGCTTACGGCGTGCACCTCGATCGGCATGAAGGCGTGGTCCTTGCCGCACAATTCCGAACACTGGCCATAGAACACGCCCTCGCGGTCGACATTGAACCAGGTGTCATTGACGCGGCCCTGGATGGCGTCTTCCTTGACCCCGAATGCAGGCACCGCCCAGGCGTGGATGACATCGTTCGAGGTGATGAGCACGCGTACATTGGCGCCAACCGGCACAAGTAGCGGCTCGGTCGCGGAAAGTAGGCGGCGCGCCCTATGTTCCGCATCGGGATTGCCGGCGTTGCGAGCTTCCACATCCTCGTCCGGCAAGCGGCTCGCCGTGATGTTTACGCCGAGATCCGGATATTCGTAATTCCAGAACCAGGAATTGCCGGTGACCTTCAAGGTATATTCGGACGGGGGAATCTGTTCTTCGCGAATAATGAGCGGGAACGATTGCGATGCGATCACCACCAGGATCGCCACCGGGACCACCGTCCAGATCACTTCCACAGTCATGTTGTGGGTAAATTTGCGCGGGGTCGGGTTGGCGCGCCGGTTGAAACGCACGACTACGTAGAGCAGCAGCGCCAGCACAAAGACCGAGACCGCGACAATGATCGGCAGTAGCCAATTGTCATGGAAGGCGACGATATCGCGCATGATCTGGGTCGCGGGTTCCTGGAAATGGATCGCGCCATCGGTGGGCGCGCCCGTCTGCGCCCACGCCGCGCCAGCGGCCCATGCACTCGCAGCCGCTGCGAACAAAGCACTACGCGTCACGCACGCCCCTCCTTGAAACTTGCAGCAAGCGGTATGGCGCGAGCCGCATGCCCCGCCTATACTTGCCGGGCGCGGCATACAACCGCGCCTGACTTTTTGGACATCTGAATCAGCAATCGGGTGGGGTGCTAGCATGGGCGACGCTGCGCTTCCAAGGCGCCTCTTCGCCGGGATTTCTGGTTTTGCCGCGCTTCTGCTCTGCGGCGCGGCGTTCGCCCAGGACCCCAGCCAGGAGCCGCGGTCCACGACCATAATCGGCGGGGACGCTTCCGCGCGCCGCTGCGGGGCGGCGGTGGCGGGCAATGACATTTCCGATGCGGCCTTGGGGCAATGCGAACGAGCGCTCCGTTATCCGAGGCTGTCGCAGCCAGCGGAAATCCAGCTCCGGGTCAATCTCGGCGTCATGCGCATGCGCCGGGGCGAGCATCAGGCCGCCGTCGATCAATTCGACGCGGTTATCGCCATCGACTCCCGCAATGCCGAGGCTCACCTCAATCGGGGGGCGGCCCTGATCCAGCTGCGCCAGTATGGACCGGCCGTTACCGCCATAACCGAGGCGCTGAGCCTCGGGGTGCGCGAACCGCACAAGGCCTATTTCAATCGCGGCGCGGCCCGGGAAAACATGGGAAATCTGCGCGGCGCCTACGAGGATTATCGAACCGCCCTCGAAATCCAGCCTGACTGGGGCCCAGCCAACGCCGAACTCGCCCGCTTCGCCCGCACCCGGCGCGACCACCTGGCTGGTGTGCTGAACGAGTCCGACACACATTAGGGGCGCGGCGGGCCGACTCGGCGCCTATATGTTTGCGCACACCACCACAAAGGAACCGCCCATGGCCGACGGCCTGCACCCACCTGAAATCGCTGCGGAAATAGATTGGGACGCCGCCCAGCGCATCCTCGCCGACGCCGCCCGTGGCGCAGACGATGGCGAGATTTTCGTCGAGGACAGCCGCACCGAGAGCTTTTTCTGGGACGATGGACGGCTGAAATCAGCTTCCTTCGACGCCGCGCAGGGCTTCGGCCTGCGCGTGGTCGCCGGCGAACGGGCCGGCTACGGCCACGCCAGCGTGCTGGAAACCGACGCCATCGAGCGCGCCGCCGAGGCTGCCGCTTCAGTGAAGCTGGGGCGCGACGCCACGCTCGACGCCAGCCCATGCCGGCCCAACCGTCAGCTCTACGCGGATTTCGACCCCATCGAAGCGCCCGCCTTCACCGCCAAGACCGACCTGCTCGCCGAGATCGACGCCTATTGCCGGGCCCGCGACCCGCGCGTCGTCCAGGTCGCCGCGACCCTGGCCGGCGCACGCCGCGGGCTGACCATCCTGCGCCCCGACGGGGCGCGCATCGACGATTACCGACCGCTGGTGCGGGTCAACGTATCCGTGACGGTCGAGCGCAACGGCCGGCGGGAATCGGGCTCGGCCGGCGCGGGAGGACGCGAACCCTATGAGGTGTTCATCGCCCCGGCGCGCTGGAAGGCGCTGGCGGATGAGGCCATCCGCATCGCCTTGGTCAATCTCGACGCTGAGCCCGCCCCGGCCGGTGAGATGGACGTGGTGCTGGGGCCGGGCTGGCCGGGCGTGCTGCTGCACGAAGCGGTCGGCCACGGCCTTGAAGGCGATTTCAACCGCAAGGGGACCTCGGCCTTTTCCGGCATGGTGGGCGAGCGCGTCGCGACGCCCGGCGTAAATGTTGTGGATGACGGAACCATCGAGAATCGCCGCGGCTCACTCAATGTCGACGACGAAGGCACGCCCACCTCGCGCACTGTCTTGATCGAAGACGGCATCCTCAAAGGCTACCTGCAGGACCGCATGAATGCGCGCCTGATGGGGGTGGCGCCAACCGGAAACGGACGTCGCGAGAGCTACGCGCATCGCCCAATGCCGCGCATGACCAACACCTTCATGACCGCGGGCCCGCACGACCCCGCTGAGATTCTCGCCAGCCTGAAGCGCGGTGTTTACGCGGTTAATTTCGGAGGCGGACAGGTCGACATCACCTCCGGAAAGTTCGTTTTCCAGTGCACAGAAGCGTATTATGTCGAAAACGGAAAGATCAAAATGCCGATCAAGGGCGCTACATTGATTGGCGACGGACCATCAGCGCTCACGCGCGTGCAAATGGTCGGCAACGATCTCAAACTCGATGAAGGCGTCGGCACTTGCGGCAAGGGCGGACAGAGTGTGCCAGTAGGTGTGGGACAACCGACACTATACATCAGCGGATTGACCGTAGGCGGCATGTGACGCGCACAATGCGATTTACAATTTCAAGAATCGCAGCAGAACGTTTGCATCCCAACTCATAGGGGAGGTTGATACTATGGCTGCGAAGAAGAAGGCGGCGAAAGTCGCAAAGTCCGCTGGCAAGGCGAAAGCTAAAAAGCCGGCAGGCAAGAAGCGCTAAACCGCTTCGACAGAACTAAGGAAACGCCGTCGGGCTAAAACCCGGCGGCGTTTTCGTATGTGGTCATCGCACCCGCGCGCGCGCTCGTCGCAAACCGCCTCCTCCCGCCCAGATTTCACCCAAAGCTGCGCCTCCAGACACGATCCCGCAATCATCCTGCAATGATGAGGGGCGATCAGCCGGCCGGGCGTTAGGCCATGTACGGGCGCAGGCCCGGGGACACCGAGGGAGAAGCAATGTTCAGGCGTATGATGGCATCGGCGCTAGCCTTGACCGGCATCGCCTACGCGCAGGAAGCGCCAACGCCGGCCGCACCCGGCGCCGATTGCACGCCATTGCCGGCGTGCTCGGCGAGCGTCTCTGGCCGCGTCAGCTACGACACCGCCTTCTTCGCCCAGTTCAATCCGCAAAACGCGCTAGACATGGTGCGCCAGACGCCGGGCTTTTCGCTCGATGGCGGCGACGACCGGCGCGGGTTCTCCGGCGCGGTCGGCAATCTCCTGATCGACGGGGTGCGCCCCACCAGCAAGAGCCAGTCGCTGGAGAACATCCTTTCGCGCATTCCTGCGAGCCAAGTCGTGCGTGTTGAAGTGCTGCGCGGCGCGGAGGTCGCGGGCGACGCCTCGGGGCAAGCGCAATTGGTCAATGTCGTGCGCACGCCATCGGCTGGCAGCGGCATCTGGCGCATCGGCGGCGAGCATTATCGCGAAGGCATGAACCCGCAGGGCGAACTCTCCTGGAGCGGCCGTCGCGGGCAATTCGAGTACGGCGTCGGCGTCGACTACTACAGCCAAGGCCGCGATCAGCCCGGCAATCGCCGCTACGAATTTGCAAACGGCGCCTTGGAGAAGACAGCGGACACGCCAGGCCCCGCGCGCCAATTTCGCGAAGGCTCGCTTAACGCCAACGCCGCTTTTCCGCTGCTCGGCGGCCGCCTGAGCGCAAACGGTCAGTATTACGCCAACCGCTTCCACGGACTCAGCAACTTCTTTTATTTCGACCCGGTTGGCGCCGAGCTCGACAGCGAATTCGACAATCTGACCGAGAAGGAGAACAACTTCGAACTCGGCGTGAACTACGACCGCGATTTCGGGCCCTGGACGCTGGCGCTTGTGGGACTCCACAACCGCGAACGCTATCGCAACGCGGAAGCCTTCAGTTCCCGCGATCCCGCCGACGCACTGAATTTTGCCTTCGACCAGGACATCGACAATCTGAGCCGCGAGTCCATCGCACGCGGCGCGCTTTCGCGCTCACTGGGCCAGCACAGGCTTGAGTTCGGCGCTGAAGCAGCGCTCAATTCGCTCGACGCCGAACTGGTGTTGACGCTTGACGACGGCGGAGGGCCGGTTGTTCAACCCCTCGACAATTCGAACGTCTTGGTGGAGGAAGAGCGCGCTGAAGCGTTCATTGTCCACAGCTGGCGGCCGGACGAAAATTGGACTATCGAAACGCGCCTGGCCGGTGAGCAATCGACGCTGACCTTTACCGGCCAAACCAACCAGTCCGTCGAATTAGCTTTCTTCAAGCCATCGGTGCAGGTCTCGCGCAGCTTCGGCGAGCGCAATCAGGCGCGCCTGCGCCTCTATCGCGATGTTGGCCAGCTCGACTTCAACGATTTTGTCTCCGCCGCGGGCCTCACTGACGGGCTCATAGTAGGCGGCAATCCGGACTTGCGCCCGCAAATCGATTTGCGCGCCGAGCTTGGCGCGGACCTGCGCTTTCCAGGCGACGCTGCGCTCAACCTGACGCTGACGCGGCATTGGTACGAGGATGTGGCCGACCAGGTGAAGCTGCAGGCGCGAAACCCCGCCGACGCCGACCCAGCCGACCCCGACGCTGACCCCAGCGACGACTTCGTCTTCTTCGACGCGCCCGGGAACATCGGCGAGGCCGACGCCTGGAGCCTCGCGGCCAACCTCACCCTGCCGCTGCGCTTCCTTTTACCCGGCGCCCAGGTCACCGTGGAGAGTGAGTTCTGGCAGACAGAGGTCACCGATCCGATCACAGGGCGGATACGCGATTTCTCCGGACGCCCGGAATCGGAAGTCGATATCGAGTTCCGGCAGGACCTCACCTCGCCTCGCATGGCCTGGGGGGTCAGCTATTACAAACAGGGCGAAAACACTGGCTTCCGCTTCAACGAGACCGACACCTACGAAGAAGGCCCGTGGGTCGACGTGTTCGTGGAAACCACGGCGATCGAAGGCCTGCGTTTGCGCTTCGTCGCGGCCAATGTGGCCAACGGCGAGATCAACCGCGAACGACGCTTCTACGCGCCGGACCGGGCCGGCCCGCTGGAAAACGTGGAGCGGCGCTTCCGTCAATTCGGCCACGCGCCCTGGTTTGTCGTTTCGGTCGCGGGCAGCTTCTAGCGGGGCGCCACCCCCGGAGCGCCCAACACCGCCGCCGCAAATGTCGCATGCCAGCGACGCCGCGGCTTTCTTGACGCCTCTTTCCCCCCCCTCTAGTACTCCCGCGCGCTTCGTGGGGCATCGGCAACGAGTCGCCCTGGGAGCGCGCGACCGTTCAATGGCTGACGAAAAACCGCCGGAGGACGTTCTCACCGATCTGCGCCGGCGTGTCGCCAAGGCGCGCGGCGAGGACGTGCCCCCTTCCCCGCCTCAAAGCCCGGCATCGCTGGCGCTTCGGTTTGGCGGCGAATTTGGCGCGGCGATTTTGGTTGGCGCGTTGCTCGGTTATGGGGCCGATACTTTTCTCCACTCTTCACCGGTGGGGATGGTCATCGGTATCGGATTGGGGTTCGTCACTGGCGTGGTGAACGTTGTGCGCGTCGCGCAATCGTTCAACCGCGCCAACGCGGGGGACCCGAACGCGCCGTCGGTTCCCGACGACGAGGATTGAGGCAAACGAAGGAAGACCGTGTCGACCGACCCGATCCATCAGTTCCATATCAATCCGATCAGCGAGCCGATTCAAATCGGGGCGCTGGACGCGACCTTCACCAATGCGAGCTTGTTCATGGTCGCGGGCGTCGGCCTGGCGAGTTGGTTCATGGTTTCAGCCATGAAGCCTCGCGCGCTCGTGCCCGGCCGCGCGCAAGTAGTGGCCGAGAGCGCCTACAATTTCATCCACAGCATGGTGAAGGATGCTGCCGGCGAAGAAGGCGTGAAGAAATTCTTCCCCTTCGTGTTCACGCTCTTCCTGTTCATTTTCGCGGCCAACATGCTAGGCATGTTCCCCTACTTCTTCACGCCGACGAGCCAGATCGTCATCACCGCCACCATGGCGCTGATGGTGTTTTTCACTGTGATCGTGCTCGGCCTCGCCAAGAATGGCTTGAAGTTTTTCAAGCTCTTCGTTCCTTCCGGCGTGCCTTGGTACATCTTGTGGTTCGTGGTGATCATCGAGATCATCTCGTTCTTTTCCCGTCCGTTGAGCCACGCGGTGCGTCTGTGGGCCAACATTCTCGCCGGCCACCTCGTGCTCAAGGTCTTTGCGGGCTTTGTGCCGATGATGGCTGCAGCTGGGCTTGTCGGGATCATCGGCTCGATCCTGCCGCTGGGCATGACAATCGCGCTCTATGCGCTCGAATTTCTGGTGGCGTTCCTGCAGGCCTACGTGTTCGCACTCTTGACCTGCATTTACCTGAACGACGCCCTTCACCCTGGCCACTAGACCAACGCATCTAATACAAACTGGAGAGAAACATATGGACGTCGAAGCAGCGAAAATGATCGGGGCCGGCATCGCCTGTATCGGCATGGGCGGCGCCGGTATCGGCGTCGGCATCATCTTCGGCAACTTCCTGCAGGGCGCGCTGCGCAACCCTTCGGAAGCCCCGAAGCAATTCGGCAACCTCATCTTCGGCTTCGCCGTGACCGAAGCGCTCGGCATCTTCTCGCTGCTGATCGCGCTCCTCCTGATGTTCACCTAAGGGTAATGGTCATGGCGGCGGAGCCGCATCCCGCTGAACTCGAGCACGCCGCCGACACCGCGCACGCGGCGGCGGACGCGGGTGCGCATGGCGGGGAAGCGGCGGGCGCGTTCCCACCGTTCGACGCCACCACGTTTGCGAGCCAGCTCGTCTGGTTCGCGCTGACGTTTGCCGCGCTGTACTTCGTGCTTTCCCGCTTCGTGCTGCCACAGGTGAGTTCCGTGCTCGCCCAGCGCGCGGCCACGGTGAAGAGCGATATCGACGCCGCCGCGATCCAGAGCGCCGCTGCCGAGGATGCCCGCGCCGCGATGGAGCGGGCGACGGCCAAGGCCCGCGGCGACGCCCGCGCGATGATCGACAAAGCTCGCACCGACACCACCGCAAAGCTCGCCGCCGAGCAGGAGGCGGCCGAAGCGCGGCTCTCCACCCGCATCCGCGCCGCCGAAGCCAAGGTGGACGCCGAGCGCCAGAAGGCGCTGGCCGAGGTCCCCGCCATGGCCGCATCGCTGGCGCGCGATATCGCCGACAAGCTCGTGCGGGCCTAGGGACAACACACATGACCCTCCCCGCCTGGCTGCAAGACCCAACCAACATCGCCTTCATCGCCTTCGCGGCGTTCTTCGTGCTGCTGTGGCGCCTCAACGTGCACACCATGGTCCTCGGCATGCTCGACACGCGCAGCCAGGAGATCGCCAAGGAATTGCATGACGCCCGGCGTCTGCGCGAGGAAGCCGAGAAGCTGCTGAAGGATTACGAAGCCAAACGCGCCACCGCTGAAACCGAGGCGAAGGCCATCGTCGAAGCCGCCAGGGAACAAGCAGCCGCGGTGGCTGAAGAAACCCGCTCGGCCATGATGGCGGCGATGGCGCGCCGCGAGCGTCAGGCCGAGGACCGTATCGCCGCTGCCGGAACCAAGGCCGCCGATGAAGTGCGCTCCGCCGCCGCCGAAGCCGCCATCGCCGCGGCGGAAAAGCTGCTGCGCGAGCGTATGAACGAGGCCAGCCAGGCGGCGCTTGTGAGCGAAGGCGTAAGCGAACTGAAGCGAAAGTTCGGCTGACCTATGGACCGCCGGCGTCCCCGCCGGCATCGTTGGAGTTGGCCGGCGAGGACGCTGGCAATCCATAAGCTACCTCAATAGTCCACCCGCATCAGATACAAGCCGTCCGGCGGCGCCACCGGCCCGCAGCGGGCGCGGTCTTTTGCGGCCAGGGCGGCGGCGACCTCGTCGGCGCTCATTTTCCCGAGACCGACCTCCACCAGGGTTCCGACCATGGAGCGCACCTGGCGGTGCAGGAAACTGCGCGCTTCGCATCGGATGTGGATGTATAGACCGCTATGATTCTCGGCATCGCACGATCGCACTTCGCAGCGATCTAACGTCTTCAGCGGCGAGGCGGCCTGGCATTTGCTGTCACGGAAGGTTGTAAAATCGTGGTGGCCCACGAGGCGCTGCGCCGCCGCGCCCATGGCGTCGACATCGAGTTCGCGCGTCGCGCGCCAGGCTTTCCCAGCTTCAAGCGCCAGCGGCGCGCGCCGCACCGCAATGCGATAGAGGTAAACGCGGCGCACCGCGTCGAAGCGCGCATGAAAGTCAGGCGCCGCTTCCTCCGCGCCGAGCACCGCCACGGGCAACGGCCGCAAATGCGCGTTAAGCGCATCGGCGAGCCGCTGCGGCGCGAACGGCTTGGCGATGTCGACATGAGCGACCTGCCCTCGCGCGTGCACGCATGAGTCGGTGCGCCCGGCGCCGATGATTTCGGCGTGCGCGCCGGTGAGCTTGAGCACAGCCGTCTCAAGCGCGCCCTGCACGCTCGGGCCGCTGGCGACGCGCTGCCAGCCATGGAACGGCCCGCCGTCATATTCCAAAGTCAGTTTGAAACGCATGGCGCGAGGAGCCGTAAAGCTAGCGCCGTGTAAATTCCAGCAATTGGCAGGCCCGCGCATCCGCCGCCCCTGGCAGACCACCGGTAAAGCCCATGATCTTGAGCGCTGTCTCACCCGGCGCCGAGGGCTCCCATACCAGCACCGAGGCGGCCTCCGCCGCGCCGCACAAGCCCCCCAACCCCTCCGGATGGGTTTCCTCGATCACCCGATAGGCAAGCGTCTGCGAAGCCTCGACCGGCAGCGCCAGACGAGCGCGGAGGGTTTGGCCCTGCACTTGCGTCGCCGGCGACACCGCCGTGCTCAACTGGGCCTCCACCACGAGGCCTCTCACCGCGCGCATGGTCAGCATCTCCTGCGCGTCGCCACCGGCCTGATCGGGCAGATGCAAGCTCATGGTCAGGGTCAAATCGCCCAAAGCTGTGCGCGCCGCCTCGTTGGCCGGGGCAAACACGCGCGCCGGTTCGCTTTGCTCGGTGGGGGCCTCGATCGAGGCGGGCTCGCTCTCGCCGGCAGGCTGGCGTTGGCAGGCGCTGGCGCCAAGCGCGAGCGTGATGATCGCAAGGCGAACAAACATGGGGGCCCTCCAAATCCTGATATCGCCTGCAAGCCTTGCCGGCAATCTGGGGCTCAGGTGAGGCGAACCCCGGCAGGCAGAGGGTGCCCGCGCAGATAAGTTTCCCCCGAAAGCGGCGCCCGGCCTTCGCGCTGCACGCTTGTGAGGCGTACCGCGCCTTCGCCGCACGCGATCAGGAACGCGTCATCCAATGCCTCGCCAGGGACGCCCGCTCCCTGCCCCAACCGCGACATCAGCACCTTCACGCGCGCGCCGCCAAGTTCAAACCAGGCCCCCGGCTGGGGGGCGAGCCCCCGGATCATGCAGTCGACCTCTCGCGCCGGACGCGTCCAATCGATGCGCGTCTCCCCCGGCGCGATCTTGTGCGCGTAGGTGACGCCTTCGAGCGCTTGCGGGGTTTCCACGGCGACGCCGCGCTCCAGCTGCTCCAGGGTGTTGCGCAACAAGTCCGCGCCGACCTCCGCCAGCCTGTCGTGCAATGTCGCTGCGGTGTCGTCGCCTTCGATGGCGAAGCTTGCGCTGGCGAGAATGGGGCCGGTGTCGAGACCCGCCTCCATGCGCATCACCTGCACGCCGGTGGTGCGGTCGCCGGCCATGATGGCGCGCTGGATCGGCGCCGCACCGCGCCAGCGCGGCAGCAGCGAGGCGTGCAGATTGAAGGCGCCAAGCTTTGGCGCATCGAGAATCGCTTGCGGCAAGATCAGCCCGTAGGCGACGACAATCGCGGCGTCAGCGCCGAGCGCGGCGAAAGCGCGCTGCTCTTCCTCTTTTTTTAGGCTCTTCGGCGTACGCACGGCAAGGCCGCGCTCGGCGGCGAATTCGTGCACGGGCGTGCGGCGTTCGTGCTGTCCGCGTCCCGAGGGACGAGGCGGCCGCGTGTATACGCACGCGATTTCGTGATCCGCCTCGATCGATGCCTTGAGGGCCGCCAGCGCGAACGCGGGCGACCACATGAAAGCAAGGCGCACGGAGGCCGCTAGTTTAGCA
>JAKFYF010000264.1 GCA_021731005.1 Hyphomonadaceae bacterium | reverse complement strand
ACCCCATGCCGGCGAGGACGCCGGCGGTCCATAATGGCACGAGAATCACATGCCCCCCTTCATCCATCTCCGCGCCCGTTCAGCTTACTCGCTCCTGCAGAGCGCCGTGCACGCAAAAGATTTGGTCAAGCTTGCGGTCAAGCACGAGATGCCGGCGCTGGGCTTGACCGATTCCAATAATCTCTTCGGCGCCTTGGAATTCTCCGAAGCAGCGGCTGCGGCGGGCGTGCAGCCGCTGGTGGGCTTGACGCTCGATGTGCGCGAGGAAGGCGGGGTCCAGGGAACGCTCGCGCTGTTTGCCCAGAATGGGGCGGGCTATTCCAACTTGATGCGGCTCGCGAGCAGCGCTTATCTCGATGGCGCCGAGGCCGGCGATCCCCACGTGCTGCTTGGCCGCGTGCTTGAACTGTCGGAGGGGCTGATCGCGCTCACCGGCGGCGGCGACGGCGCGGTTGCCAGCCTCATCCTCGCTGACAAAGACGACGCTGCCGAGGCGTTGCTGCGGCGGCTGTCGGCGGCGTTTCCCGATCGGCTCTATGTCGAGCTGCACCGTCACGGCGAACGCACCGAGGCCGAGAGCGAAGCCGCGCTGGTGGATTTTGCCTACGGGCTCTCCCTGCCCTTGGTCGCGGCCAACGACATCCGCTTCGCCAAGAAGAGCGATCACGGCGCCCACGACGCGCTTTTGTGCATTGCGGCGTCTTCGTTTCTCGGCGAGGAGGATCGTCCGCACGTCACCGCGGAACACTATTTCAAAACCGCGCAGCAGATGGAGGAATTGTTTTCCGATCTGCCGGAGGCGCTCGCCAACACCAGTGAGATCGCCCGCCGCATCGCGTTTCGCGTGGAGACGCGCAAGCCGATCCTGCCGCGCTTCGACACCAAACGCGGGCGTGACGAACCGGGCGAACTCAAGGCGCAGGCCGAGGCCGGCCTCAAGGAGCGGCTGAAGGCGCTGGGCGCGCGCCGCGCGGCGAGCGAAGAGCAGTACAAGAAGCGCCTTGCCTACGAACTTGAAATCATCACCCAGATGGAGTTTCCGGGTTATTTCCTGATCGTCTCGGACTTCATCAAATGGGCCAAGACGCAAGGTATTCCGGTGGGGCCGGGGCGCGGTTCCGGCGCCGGCTCGGTGGTCGCGTGGGCGCTCACCATCACCGATCTCGACCCGCTGCGCTGGGGTTTACTGTTCGAACGTTTCCTTAATCCTGAGCGGGTGTCGATGCCGGATTTCGACATCGATTTCTGCCAGGAGCGGCGCGGCGAAGTCATCGAATACGTCAAGAATAAATACGGCGAGGACCGCGTCGCCCACATCATCACCTTCGGCACGCTGCAGGCGCGCGCGGTGCTGCGCGACGTGGGCCGGGTGATGCAATTGCCGTTCGGGCAAGTCGATAAGCTCGCCAAGCTGGTGCCGGCCAACCCCGCCAACCCGGTGACGCTCGCGGAAGCTGTCGACATCGAGCAGCGGCTCAAGGATGCGCGCAAAGAGCCCGAAGTGCGCGCCTTGATCGATACCGCGCTGCAGCTCGAGGGGCTCTACCGCAACGCCTCCACCCATGCCGCCGGCGTGGTCATTGGCGATCGGCCCTTGATCGACCTGGTCGCGCTCTATCGCGATCCGCGCGCCTCCCTGCCGGCGACCCAGTTCAACATGAAATGGGTGGAAGCAGCAGGGCTCGTGAAATTCGACTTCCTAGGCCTGAAAACGCTCACCGTCATTGAGCGCACCTTGAAGTTTTTGAGCGCACGCGGGATCGAGGTGGATGTCAACGACACCGGCTTCGACGACGAGAAAACCTACGCGCTGATGCAATCGGGCCTGACCTTCGGCGTGTTCCAGCTCGAAGGCCAGGGCATGCGCGACACGCTGCGCAAGGTGAAGCCGACCTGCCTGGAAGACGTGATCGCGCTGATTTCGCTCTACCGGCCCGGCCCGATGAAAAACATCGACCGCTTCGCCAACGTCAAGCACGGCGACGAAAAGCCTGACTATCTGCACGAGAGCCTGAAGCCGATCCTGGAGGAAACCTACGGCGTCATCGTCTACCAGGAACAGGTAATGCAGATCGCGCAGGTACTGTCGGGCTACAGCCTCGGCGAGGCCGACCTGTTGCGCCGCGCCATGGGTAAGAAGCAGCCGGCCGAAATGGCCAAGCAGAAGTCGCGCTTTATCGACGGCGCCAAGGAGCGCGGTGTTAGCGAAAACCTGGCGGCGCACATCTTCGATCTGGTGGAAGAGTTCGCCGGTTACGGCTTCAACAAATCCCACGCCGCCGCCTACGCCGTCATCGCCTATCAGACCGCCTATTTGAAAGCGCATTACCCGGTCGATTTCGTCGCCGCTTCGATGAGCCTCGATTTGTCGAACTCCGATAAACTCGCGAGCTTCCATCAGGATGCGCGCCGCATCGGCGTGAAGATCCTGTCGCCGGACCTCAACAAATCGCAGGCCGATTTCAGTGTGGAAGCGACCGAGGACGGCGTGGCGGTGCGCTATGCGCTGGGCGCGGTGCGCAATGTCGGGGCCATGGCGATGGAGGCGGTGGTCGCCGAGCGCAAAGCGCGCGGTCCGTTCAAGGCGCTCTACGATTTTGCCGAACGGCTCGATCCAAAATCAGTCAACAAGCGCCAGTTGGAGAATTTGGCGAAGGCAGGCGCCTTCGATGCGCTCGAGCCGGATCGGGCGCACGCGCTGGCGGCTTGCGAAACCATTGCGCTTTACGCGCAGCGCGCGGCGGAGGAGCGTGCGAGCGCGCAAACCAGCCTGTTCGGCGCCGACGAACCGAGCGCGCGTCCCACGTTCCCGAAGGCGCCAGCCTGGTCGGCGCAGGATCGCTTGGACGCGGAACGCGAGAGCGTGGGATTTTACCTCTCCGGTCATCCGCTCTCGGATTTCTTCATCGATTCCGGCGAGCGCTACTCGACGTTCTCGGAAATCGTCGAGGAGGGCGAAGCCGAGCCGCGCTCCTATTTGATGGCGGGCGTGGTGCGCCGCATCCAGTATCGGCCGGCGATGTCTGGGGGCACCATTGCGTACGTCGCCATGTCCGATCCGACCGGCGATTTCGAACCTGCCGTGATGCCCGAGAATGTCGAGGCAGCGCGCGAACTCGTCGTCGGCAAGCCCTACGTGTTTCGCGGGCGCGTGCGTTGGAAGGACGGCGACCTAAAGCTTTCCGCCGACATGTTCGAGCCGGTCGAGGCCGCTGAATCACGGACGGCGGAAGATCTGCGCATCGTCGTAAAAGAGGGCGCGCCGCTCGATCTGCTAGCCAAGACGCTAGAGGCGCTGCCCAAGCCCGGCGCCGGGGAAGCGCGCCCGCTGCGTTTGATGCTGCGGTTGAAGGATGGGCGCGAGATCGAACTCGATGCGAGGCGCGTGGTGTCGGCAAGCCCCTCCGCCCGGGCCGCACTCAAAGCCGCGAAGGGCGTCGAGCGCGTAATTTAACCGATATAAACGACGGACCGGCGATCAATCGCTGGCTCTACACTTTGAACGCTGTTGACCGCGCGATCAGCTCGACCCTCTCTTCGCTCTCGCGCGTGAGCAACTCGACATCGCCTTGACGGGCGAGCAGCGCGGTTAACGTCGGCTGGATGGTGTGGCCTGAGAGTTCGCTCTCGTCGCCGCGCAGCGCCGCCGCTGTCGTTTCGCGCAGCTTGGCGCGCGCCCCGCTCGCGGCCACGACGACGTCCACTCCCGCGCCGTGCTTGGCGGCGGTGACCTCAACAACGCCGCCGCGCGGCAGGCATTCGTTGGCGATAAGCAACAAATTGACGATCACGCGCACGGCGGGGCGCGGCATCGCCACGTCTGGCGCGTTCCATTTCAGTTCCGGTTTGAGCACCGAATAGAGTTTGTGGGCGACCGCGCGGCCTTCCTCCAGCGAGGAATCGCCCTGAGCGATGGCGCCGGCCAGAGCAAAGCGGAAGAATTCCAGCTTGGCCCAGGCCTTGCCGACGCCGTTGTCCAAGAGCGAGAGCGCGTCGGGATCGATCTTGCCGTCGTCGCTCTTAAGCATCTCCAGGCCTTGGATGATCGCGCTCATCGGCTCGACCATGTCGTGGCAGATGCGCGAGGCGACAAGCGCGGTCAGCTTGGTGTTTTCTATCATGGCTCGCGCCCCAGGAAACGGCCGCCCTCGGCTCGGTGCCGGACATAGAATTGGATTCGGCGCAGGCGCAAAGCCAAGCCCGTGTTATGTGCTGGGCGCGGAACATTAACGATTGGACCAAACATGGCTGTGGAAGGCGAAAGCGCGCTGGGGCTGGGCCAAGCGGTGGCGTTGTTGGCGGCGGGGGTCCTGGCGGCGCCGATTTTCATCCGCCTGGGTCTCGGTTCGGTGTTGGGCTATCTCGCCGCCGGCCTGGCGATCGGCCCTTACGGACTTGGCGCCGTCAGCGATGCGGGCGCCATCTCGCGCGTGGGCGAGTTGGGCGTAGTGATGTTTCTGTTCCTGATCGGGCTGGAGACGCGCCCGGCGAAATTGTGGGCGCTCCGGCGCGACATTTTCCGCGTCGGCGCCGCGCATGTGCTGGCGTGCGCCGGGCTGCTGACCGGTGTCGGCGTGCTCGCCGGCTTGGCCTGGCAAGCCGCGTTGATCGCGGCGCTCGGCTTTTCGCTTTCCTCAACAGCGATCATCATGAAGATGCTGGAAGATGCCGGCGAAACCGCAACGCCTTTGGGCGCGCGCTCAACCGCAATTCTGTTGTTTGAGGATCTCTCCATCGTTCCTCTCTTGGCGCTGGTGGCGCTGCTTGCTTCGTCCGCCGGTGCGCCCGCGGCTGAAAGCGCGCGCCCGCTCTGGCAGAGCTTGGCGCTTGCAGGCGCTGCCATCGCGGCGGTGCTCGCGCTCGGGCGCTGGGCTCTGAACCCGTTGTTCGCGCTGCTGGCGCGCTCGGGCGCGCGCGAAGTGATGAGCGCGGCCGCGTTGCTGGTGGTGTTGGGCGCGGCGCTGTTCATGCAATGGGGCGGACTGTCGATGGCGATGGGCGCATTTCTCGCCGGCGTGCTGCTCTCGGAATCGAGTTTCCGCCACCAATTGGAGGCCGATGTCGAGCCGTTCCGCGGCATCCTGCTGGGGTTGTTCTTCATGAGCGTGGGCATGGCGCTCGATTTGTCGGCGGCGCTGGCTGAGTGGCGGGCTGTAGTAATCGGAACCGTCGCTTTCATGAGCGTCCAGGGCCTGGGCGCCTATCTGGTGGCGCGGCGCTTTGGCGCCGACCACCACGAAGGCTTGCGCCGCGCGGCGCTGTTCGCCCAAGGCGGCGAGTTCGCGTTCGTGCTCTACGCCGCGGCGCTAGCGGCGGGACTGTTCGATGCGCGGCTGGCTTCGATCATGTCCGCTATCGTGATTGCATCCATGGCGCTCGCGCCCCTCGTCGCGATAGCGCAGAAACGTCTGACGCCGTCGCCGAAAGTATCGCGCGATGGGGTCGAGGAGGCCGCCAATCTCGCTGGACGCGTGCTGATCATCGGCTTCGGACGTTTTGCGCAAATGGCGAGCCAGCCCTTGCTCGCGCGCGGGGTCGATGTTTCTCTGATCGAGACCGATGTCGACATGATCCGCGCCGCGGCGCGGTTCGGGTTCAAGGTCTATTATGGCGATGGGACACGCCTTGACGTGTTGCGCGCTTCCGGCGCCGGCCGCGCCGAGGCGATTCTGGTTTGCGTCGACAAGCCGGAGGCGGCCGACAAGATCGCGATGCTGGCGAAGGCGGAGTTCCCGCGGGCGAAATTGTTTGTGCGCGCCTATGACCGCGGCCACGTGCTGCGGCTGATCCAGGCCGGCGTCGACTACCAAATCCGCGAAACCATGGAATCGGCGCTGGCGTTTTCAGGCGCGGTGCTGCGCGAGCTTGGCGTCAACGAGTTCGACATTGCCGAGACCATCGAGGAGGTCCGCGACCGCGACGCACAGCGTCTGGAAGTGCAGATCGCCGGCGGCATCGAGGCGGGCAAGTCGCTCATCCGCGGCAACATGGCGACGCCGCAACCAGCCCCGCTCACCGTGCCAAGCCGCGGGGCGCGAGCGCTGAACGAAGAAGCGAAGGAGGCGATCGAGGAGGGAGCATAAGCGCCAAGTTTGCCCGCTGACCGGGACTATGGCATATTAGCGCATGGCCGATCTCATGACCCGCATCACCATCAATCCGGCCCAGTGCGGGGGCCGGGCCTGTATTCGCGGCATGCGCATCCGTGTGCAAGGACATACTGGAAATGCTTGCTGGGGGCATGACCGTCGCGCAAATCCTCGCCGACTACGACGAGCTGGAGGCCGATGACATCGCTGCTGCGTTGAGCTACGCGGCGAGGGCTGTCAGCCATCCAGTGCTTGTCGCGGCTGAATGAAATTCATAGTCGATCAGCAATTGCCCCGAAAACTGGCGGCTTGGCGCCGAACTGGCCGCTGGCGTGCAATTGATCGAATTACGCCGCGGCGGCTAGGAGACGACATGGGACGCGTTTTTTCAGTTCTGTTCTTCCTGGCGCTCGCCGCCTGCGCCAGCCTTGCCGCGCCACAAGCCGGCGCGCGGCGCACCATTGACATCGCCGCGGAAAACTATGTGCGCCTGGCGCTGGAGATCGACACCCACGAAGAAGGCTATGTCGATTCCTATTTCGGCCCCGTCGAATGGCGCGAGCAGGCGCGGGCCAATCCGCGCAGCGTGGCGGATTTGAAGGCCTTCGCCGATCACATCGCAGGACAGCTTTCCAGCGTCGCCGCCAACGATACCGACGCGACGTCGCGCCGACGCGCACGCGTGATGCTGGCGGCGGTGCGGAGCGCGCGCTTCCGGCTCGACATGATCGAGGGCGCGCGCGCGCCGTTCGTCGAGGAGGCCGAGCGCCTGTTTGCGCTGCGGCCGGCTTTGCGTTCGCTTGAATCATATGAGCCCGTGTTGGCGCGCATCGAGGCTTTGGTTCCGGGTCGCGGCGCGCTGAGCGAACGCGTCGAAACATTTCGTGCTCGCTACGTGATCCCCGACGACCGCCGCCAGGCGGTCATGGACCGCGCCATCGCCGAATGCCGCGCCCGCACGCGCGGGCATTACGCGCTGCCGGAGGGCGAGAGTTTCCGCATGGAATTCGTCACCGGCAAGAGCTGGAGCGCCTACAATTGGTACCAGGGGAACAATCAGAGTCTGATCCAAGTCAATACAGATGTGCCGCCGACCATCGACCGCGCACTGACGCTTGCCTGCCACGAAGGCTATCCCGGCCACCACGTGCAGGGCATCTACAACGAGCGCAATTATCGCCGGCGAAATTGGGTGGAATTCTCGGTGGCGCCGTTGTTTCACCCCACCGCGCCGCTCAATGAAGGCGGCGGCAATTATGGCGTCGAGTTGGCGTTTCCGGGCGAAACGCGCCTCGCGTTCGAGCGCGACGTGCTTTATCCGCTGGCCAGCCTCGAGCCTGCGGGGGCCGCCGCCTATGGCCAATTGCAAACGGCGTTGGCGGAACTGAGCGGCGCGCGTCTCACGATATCGGCGCAGTATCTGGACGGCGCGATCAGCCGCGAGCGCGCTGTCGATCTGGCGGAGCGTCACTTGCTGGTGTCGCGCGCGCGCGCCGAGCAATTGGTCGCGTTCACCGATCACTACCGGGCCTACGTGATCAATTATGTCAGCGGCGAAGATCTGATCCGCGCTCATGTCGAGCGTGTCGCGGGTGCTGATGTCGCCGCACGCTGGGCGGCATTTGAGGCGATCATGAGCGAGCCAACGCTGCCAGAGGACTTACAGCCATGACCCCCGAGTTCCGCACCGTTGAAACCAACGGCATACGAGTGCGCGCTGCTATCCAGGGCGATGGCCCGCTTGTGCTGATGGTGCACGGCTTTCCCGAGAGCTGGTATTCGTGGCGCCATCAGATGGCGCCGCTGGCGGCGGCGGGCTTTACCGCGTGCGCCATCGACGTGCGCGGTTATGGCGGCTCGGACAAACCCCATGAGGTGGAAGCGTATTCGATGGCCAACATGTGCGCCGATGTGGCGGGCGTCATCGATGCTTTGTCGCCGCATGCGCCCGCGGTGCTGGTCGGCCACGATTGGGGCGCGCCGATCGTGTGGCACACCGCGGTGCTGCATCCAAGCAAAGTGCGCGCGGTGGCGGGGCTATCGGTGCCGTACTACGCGCTGCCGCCGATGCCGCTCAATCGCATCTTCAGAGCTATGTACACCGATCAGGGCAAGTTCTTCTACATGGCGTACTTCCAGGACGAAGGCGTCGCGGAGGCCGAGTTCGAAGCCGACGTGCGCGGAACATTGCGGCGTATGTATTACGCGGCCTCCGCCGATTCCGATGGCCGCTGGGGCGGCGGGAGCAAGCCGGTTGGCGAGCCGCTGCTGCAAGGCTTGCCAGATCCCGATCCGTTTCCCTCATGGCTCACGGCAGCCGACATCGACTATTTCGTCGCCGAGTTCGAGCGCTCCGGCTTTCGCGGGCCGATCAATCGCTATCGCAATTTCGAGCGCGATTGGGAGATGATGAACAGCGTCGCCGACCGCAAAGTGCATCAGCCCTCGCTGTTCATCGCCGGCGCACAGGACATGGTGCTGAAAATGTTCGGCGACGGCAATGTCGATGCGCTGGTCGCTGCGATGCGCGAACAACTCACGGATTTTCGCGGCGCCCACATTATCCCGGGCGCCGGGCATTGGGTGCAGCAGGAAGCGCCGGAGGCCACGACGGGACGCCTGATCGATTGGCTGGCGACGCTGTAACCCGCAAGTGAGACGCCGCCATTACTCATGCAAGACGCAATGCAAACCTCGCCCGGTATTGACCGCGCGTTCAAAGGCCACCGAGGCGGCGGCGGCGTCCTGGACCGCGAGTCCGGTGGAATCGAACACGATTATCTCCTCGCTGAGCATGCGGCCGGGTCTGGCGCCGGTGACAATTTCGTTCAATTCGGCGCGCGCGTGGTCGCGGGAGATGGCGCCCGCCGCAATCGCATGGCGCAGATCGCCCATGCTTTCGCACTGTGAAATCGAATCGCAAACAAGCGCCGCGCGCGCGATCAGAGCGGGCGCAAGCTCGCTCTTGTGAGGATTGTCGGCGCCGACCGCGGCGATGAAGGCGCCTGGTCGCACATGTTCGGGGCCGAGAAAGGGCGCTGACGCGGTGGTGCTGGTGACGATGATTTCGGCGCTTTGGGCCGCCGCGGCGAAGTCGGCGACGCTCAGCGCATGCAGGGCTAACTCTGTGCGGATCTGGCCGGCCAGGGCCTCTGCTTTCGCGGCATACTGATCCCAACACAGCACCGCATCCAACTTGAACAGACCGGCGAGCGCCTCGATATGCGCCCGCGCTTGCGCGCCGCAGCCGCAGAGCAGCAGCGTGCGCGCATTGGCTGGCGCCAGATGGCGCGCCGCCAAGGCGCTGGCGGCGGCCGTGCGCCGCAACGTCAGTTCCGCCGAATCCAGAATGCACAAGAGCGCGCCGTTGTCGGCGGCACACAGCAGGATCGCGCCCTGGATGGTCGGCAAGCCGTTGCGCTCTGGGTTGCCTGGAAAATTGCCGTTGAGCTTGAGAGCAACATAGGAGCGCTGGTTGCTATAGGCGCCGCCCTTGGCGTGAAACACGCCGTGCGCGGTCTCAACATGCAGGGGCGCGGCCGTGCTGGCGCGCCCTTCGCCCAGCGCGCGGAATGCGTCTTCAGCCGCGGCGAGGTAGTCGCGCGTCGTCATCAGCGCTGCTAAATCGCTGCGCGAGAGTATGAGTTGGGGGGCGGTGCTCATGCCGGCTTCCAGTCGTGGCGCTCGCCCCGCGCGCGCGTGGCCCAGGCATAGAGCGCGTCGTAGAAGATCAGCCCTTGCGCGAGCAGGGCGTGATCGTCTGCGTAGTTCACGCATAGCCCGAGTGAGAGCGCGTGCAGGCCCGCTGCTTCCGGCGCGAGGTGGTGGCGATCGGTGTCGGCGCCGCGCACGATCGGTGCAAGCGCTGAAAGGCCCGCATCGCCGCCGAGGTCAAATTGGCCGATGAAGGCGTCGAAGCTGCAGAGTTCGCCGACATGAGAGAACGGCGCGCCGGGAATGTCGAACGCGACAGCGCCTTCGCGCTTTGCGGCTTCGAACACTTGCTCCGTCGGCACATAAAGGATGCGCGCACCGGTGTCGACGAAACGCCGGATCAGCCAAGGGCAGGCGATGCGGTCGATTTTCGGTCGCTCACGCGTGACCCACGCGGTGGGGCGGCGCGCTCCGAAAAATTCATTGAGCTTGAGTTCTATGGTTCGGCGTTCGTCCATAAGACGCTCCGTTCGGGCGCGTTGCGGCGCCGTTCGAAGCGGGTCTTGGACGGAAACGTCTCAGCGGGCGCCCCGCGTCGGCCCGCAACGTTCTTCTATCCCATGAACCTTGGAGCGGGCAAGCAATATTTGGGCGCTGGGCCAGTCTGTGTTATGTTGCCAGTTGGTGTTATGTTGGACCAATGAGCAGCGAGTTACATCGGATCACGTTCAACCCGGATCAATGCGGCGGGCGGCCCTGCATTCGCGGCTATAGGTTGCGCGTGAAGGATGTGCTCGACATGCTCGCCGGCGGCGCCAGCGCGCAGGAGATTCTGGCCGACTACGATTTCCTGGAGGAGGCGGACATCCGCGCATGCCTGGAATATGCATCCCTTCAAGTCGATCACCCGGTGCTTGTCAGCGCTGAGTGATGCGGTTCCTGGTGGATACGAACCTGCCGCGCGCGTTGTGCGGCTGGCTCCGTGCGCGCGGGCATGAATGCACGCACGTGCTCGATTGCGGCCTGGCGCAGTCTGCTGACACACCGATTTGGCGGCGCGCAGCGACCGAGCGCGAGACCATTGTGAGCAAGGATGAGGACTTCGCGGATCGCGTGCGGCGGACGGCCGCCGGCCCGGCGGTGCTCTGGCTGCGCACCGGGAACGGAACCAATCGGCAATTGTTCGCGGGCCTCGATCCGATCTGGTCTAGCATCGAGGCGCGTTTGCAGGCGGGGGAGCGGCTGGTGGAAGTCCGCTGAGCCCAACAGAACGCACCTCGCCGCGCCGCCTGCCCAAATCGTCGTTAAGGGCTAGCGCGGCTGGTGTCGGGCGGGCTAAGGACAGTAGATAAATGGGGAGAGTTCGATGATGCGGATGTTTGCGTTCGCGGCGGCGGTGATGCTGGCGTTGGCGGGTTGCGCGCCTAGCGGGGCGGCGTGGAACCAGTTCCGCGACCGCTTCATTGAGCAATCTTTCCAATACGATCCCGCTTTCGCGGCCACACAAGGCCGCCACGAGTTCGACGGCAAACTGCCGGACTGGAGCGAGGCCGGCATCGCGGGCCGCATCACCGCTCTGAAAGCGGCGATCGAGGAGGCGCAGGGCTTCACCGGGCTCAACGAAGAGCAGAGCTTTGAGCGCGACTATCTGGCGGCGGTCGCGCGCGGCAATCTGTTCTGGCTGGAAACCGCCGACCAGCCCCACACCAACCCGGCCTTCTACATGGGCGCGCTTAGCCCCTCGATGTACATCGCGCGCCCCTACGCCGCACCCGACGTGCGCTTGCGCGCCTACATCTCTTATCTTGATGCGGTGCCGGCCGCGGCGGCGCAAATTCGCGCCAATCTCAGAGCGCCAATGCCGCTGTCGTTCGTCAATTACGGCAAGGCTTCGTTTGGTGGGCTCGCCGAGTATTATCAGGGCGACGGCAAAGCCGCGTTCGCGAGCGTAAGTGACGCAGCCTTGCAGGGCGAACTCACACGCGCGTCTGCTACCGCCGCCACGGCGATGAGCGGGCTTGCGGACTGGCTCGAAAGCCAGCGCGCGACGGCGACGCAGGATTTTGCGCTGGGGCCGGAGCGCTTCGCGCAGATGATCCGCGATACCGAGATGGTGGACATCTCATTGTCGGAACTGGAAGCGATCGGCCGCGCCGATCTGGCGCGCAACCAGCAGGCGCTGCGCGAGGCCTGCGCGCAATACGCTCCGGGCGCGACACTGCCGGCGTGCATGGCGCGAATGGGGGCGCAAAAGCCACAAGGCGGCGCCGTTGAAGGGGCGCGCGCGCAGCTCGCGGGCTTGCGGGCGTTCCTGGTCGAGCAGGACCTCGTCACTATTCCCGGAACCGAGGAAGCCCAAGTCGAGGAGGCGCCGCCGTTCGCGCGCCAGAACTTCGCGTACATCGACATTCCAGGTCCGTACGAAACCAATCTGCCTTCGGTCTATTACATCGCCCCGCCCGATCCGAGCTGGCCCGCGCGGGTGCAGGCCGATTTCGTGCCCGGTGAAAATGAATTGCTGTTCGTGTCAGTGCACGAAGTGTGGCCGGGGCACTTCCTCAACTTCCTGCACGCCAACCGTTCGCCGCTGCAATTCGGGCGCGTGTTTGTGGGCTACGCTTTCGCCGAAGGCTGGGCGCACTATACCGAGGAGATGATGTGGGAGGCTGGGTTGAGCAATGGCGACCCCAGCGTGCACATCGGCCAGATATCGAACGCGCTGCGCCGCGACTGTCGCTTTCTCTCCGCCATCGGCCTGCACACCCAAGGCATGACCGTGGAACAATCGCGGGCCATGTTTGTGAATGAGTGCTATCAAGACGAAGGCAACGCCCGCCAACAAGCCGCGCGCGGAACCTACGATCCGGCCTACCTCAATTACACCATGGGCAAGCTCATGATCCGGCGCCTGCGCGAGGATTGGACCGCAAGTCGGGGCGGCCGCGAAGGCTGGAAGGCGTTCCACGACCAGTTCCTGAGCTATGGCGGCCCGCCGATTCCACTGGTGCGCGCGCGCATGATGGGTGGGGACGCTGAGGCGGTGTTTTAGACGGCTGGTTTGATGTCTCCAGGTTGGAGCGCGCGCCTCCTGGCGCGCATGCGGGCCATTTGGCCCGCGCTGCAGCCGGCCCCGCAGGTTCCACCAACCGGGCGGCGCCACAAGTGGTTGGCGCGCCAGGAGGCGCGCGCTCCAAACCTGGAAAGGCCGGAGTGTTGAAATCACCCTCCTAGCTTCGCCTTCAGCTCCTTCTTCACAATCTTCCCATTTGCGTTCCTCGGCAGCGTTTCCGGCCAGAACACCACGTCCACCGGCACCTTGAACGCGGCGATCTTCTGCGCGCAATGGTGGCGGAGTTCTTCGCTCGTCGCGTTCGCGCCGGGCTTCAGATGCACTACCGCCAGCGGCTCTTCGCCGAGCGTCAAGTGCGGCCTGCCGATGACGGCCGCGTCCATCACAGCGGGATGATCGTACAGGGCGTTCTCGACCTCGACGCAATAGATGTTTTCCCCGCCGCGGATCAGCATGTCCTTGGCGCGGTCGACGATGTAGAGGAAGCCTTCCTCGTC
>JAKFYF010000201.1 GCA_021731005.1 Hyphomonadaceae bacterium | reverse complement strand
CCACCTTGTTCGAGCTGATCGACGCCTATACGCGCCGCATCGACGCCGAACGCGGCCTGATCACAGCGCGCGCCGCGCGCGTTTCCAACCGCATCGCCTACCACGTCGCCCTCGGCGGCGGCGCCAGGACGGGCGGCATCGACGCTGACAGAGGTACCGCCCGATGAATAAGATGGATCTCGATATGAAACTGGAATCCGAGACTGAGGGCGAAGCGAGCCCCACCGCCGCGTTTTGGGCGATGATCCGCCGCTGGCTCGTGTTCGCCGCTCCTCTAGTGGTGATCGCAGCCGGCGTGCTCGGCTTCGTGATCCTGGCGGCGACGGCCGACAAGCCTAAGGAAAAGGGCGACGCGCCCCATGCCGCCGCGGTGCAATTCGCGGTGGCGCACGCCCAGCCAACAACCATCGTCGCCAATGTGCAGGGCGAAGCGCGCCCGCGCACCGAGGCCTCGCTGTCGGCGCAAGTGGCCGGGCGTCTGGTTTGGACCAGCCCGAAATTCCAGGAAGGCGGCGCCTTCGCCGAAGGGGAAACGCTGGCGCGCATCGAGGCGGCGGATTACGAGCTCGCCGTGGTGCGCGCACGCTCGCAGGTTGCGCAGGCCGAGGAAGGATTGGCGCGCGAGGAAGCCGAGGGTGAATTGGCGCGCCAGGATTGGGCGGCGCTCGGACGCGGCGATCCTCCGCCGCTCGCGGTGCGCGCGCCGCAACTGGCGCAAGCGCGCGCGGCGCTCGCGGCCGCGCAGGCGGGCTTGCGCTCGGCTGAAATGGACCTCTCGCGCACGAATATTCGCGCACCCTTCGCGGGCCGCCTGCGCGAACGTCGCGCCAATGTGGGCGATTATGTCGGACCCGGCGCGCCTGTGGCTGTGATGTTCGCCACCAGCGCCATGGAAATCCGCGTTCCGTTGACGGATGCCGACCTTGCCTCGATGCGCCTGCCCGTCGGGTTTGCCGCCAGCAGCGCCAATCCCGGGCCAACAGCGCACGTATCGACGGTGACCGGGGGACGATTGCGCACCTGGGAAGGCCGGCTCGTGCGCGTTGACGCCTCCATCGATGCGCGCACGCGCCTGGTTTACGGCATCGTCGAGGTGCGCGACCCGTTCAGCGCGCGCCTGGCCGCGCCACTGGCGCCTGGTATGTTCGTTTCCGTGCGACTGGAAGGGTCAGGGCGCGAGACGATGGTGGCGGCCCCGCGCAGCGCCCTCAAGCGCAACGAGTTCGTCTACGTCGTCATGCCGAACAACACCATCGACGTGCGCCGCGTGCGCCCGGCGCAGACGACGGCGGACGAGGTGATGTTCCGTGAGGGCGTCGCCGATGGCGAGCGGGTCGTCGTTTCGGTGTTGACATCCCCGCGTCAGGGCATGGCGGTAACCCCGATCGACCGCGCGGGCGAAGCGCCAGCGCGGCCGGCTGCGGCTCGTCCATGATCGGGCGCATCGGGGGGCAAAGCGCCAACGCTCGCGCGCTTACCCCCTCCTCTCGCTTCACTCGGACCTCCCCCGCTCGCGGGGGAGGAAGGGAGACTTGAAATGCTAAAGGGCCTCGTCGCCTGGTGGGCGCGCAACCCCGTCGCCGGCAATCTGTTGATGCTGTTCTGCGTGATCGCGGGTGTGTCGTCCTTCTTCAAGATGGACAAGGAATTCTGGCCGCCAGGACGCGACGACGGCGTGCAGATCGAAGCGGTGTGGCCGGGGGCCAGTCCCGAGGACATCGAATCGCAGCTCATTCTGCGCATCGAGGAGGCGACCTCCGACCTCGACGGCATCAATTGGGAACGCGCGCACGCCGGGGAAGGTTCCGGCTGGGTGCACCTCATCGCCAATCCCAGTGTCGATGTCGACGCGCTGACCGCCGAAGTGCGCTCGCGCGTGGAATCGATCAGCGGCCTGCCTCAGGGCATCGAGCCCATCCGCGTGACCCGTCAGGTGGGGCGCAATTGGTCGATCATTCTTGGCGTGCACGGCGCGGTGGAAGAGCGCGCGCTGCGTGACACCGCCGAGCAATTACGCGACCGGCTTTCATTGCTCGAAGGCGGCGCCAATACCCTCGTAATCGGCGTGCGCCGGCCCGAGGTTTCCATTGAGGTCTCGGAAAGCTCGATGCAGGCCTACGGGCTCACCTTCGATGAGGTGGCGCAGGCGGTGCGCGCGGGCTCGATCAACGCCGGCGCCGGCGCGGTGCGAACCGCGGACGGCAATTTCCTGTTGCAGGCTCGCCAGCTCGCCGACACCCAGCGCGACTTCGAAAACCTTATTGTGCGCCAGTCCGCGGATGGCGGCGTCGTGCGCGTGCGAGACGTCGCCCGCGTCATCGACGGCTTCCAGGACACCAATCTCTATTCGCGCATGAACGGGGAGCCCTCGGCGCTGGTGACGCTGCAGAACGCCGACCGCTTCAATATCTGGAAGACGGCCAATGCGGTCGAAGAGGCGCTTGTCGAGTTTCGCTCCACCCTGCCGCCCGGCGTCGAGGTGACCACGATCTATAATGAATCCGAGGATTATGACGCGTTGCTGGGCGTGTTGTTTCAGAATGCGGCCCAGGGCTTCTTCCTGATCTTCGTGCTGTTGCTGCTGACGTTGCATCCTGCGGTGGCCGCGTGGGCGACTTTGGGCGTTATCACCGCCTTCGCCGGTTCGTTCTTCATCCTGCCATACGTGGACGTCTCGCTCAATTTCATGAGCGTGTTTGGGTTCTTGTTGGTGCTCGGCATCATGGTCGACGACGCGATCATCGTCGGGGAAGCCGTCTACGAGCGCGCGGAGCGAGGTCACACCGGCGTCGACAGCACCATTGCGGCTGTCCAATTGGTGCTGAAACCGCTCATGGCCTCGGTGTTCGTGACCATGATCTCGTTCAGCCCGATGATCCTGATCGAGGGCGACGCCCAGCAATTCACCCGCGCGATTTCCATCGTGGTGATGTCGACGCTGGTGTTCTCGTTGATCGAGTCTCTCATCATCCTCCCAGCCCACCTCGCGCACGTGAAGCGCCCGGACCCGCAGGGCCATGGCTTTTTCAGCAAGCTGATGCGCATCCAGCAGCGCTGCGCACATTCCGTGCTTTGGGTGGCGCGTCGCGTTCACGGCCCGCTGGTGCGAGCGGCTGTCAAGCAGCGTTACCTCACCTGGGCGATCTTCGCCGGCATCATGATCCTCTCCATCGGCCTGATGGCGTCCGGGCGGGTCAAGCAGACCTTCATGCCCGAGGTGGAAGGCGATTTCCTGCAAGCCTCCATCACCTTGCCGCAGACAGCGCCGTTTTCGCGCATGGAACAAGTCGCCGAACAGCTTGACGCGGCCCGGAGGGCGCTCGAAGCGGAAACCGGGGATGTAGCGCAGGAAGACCCCAACACCGGGCATCTCTCGCGCGGCGTGGTGCGTTCCTGGAGCCAGTCGATCGATGAGAACCGAATCCAGGCATGGGTCGGGCTGACCCCGCCGGAGACGCGCCCGCATCTGCGCTCCAAGCAAATCACCGAGCGGCTTGAAGGATTGCTCGGCGAGGTGCCCGACGCCGAAGAAGTCAGCATTTCGCTCTCCGGGAACGGTTCGCCGCAGCTGGAGTTCGCGATCCTGAGCGACAACAAGGACGATTTGCGCGCCGCTTCTGAGGATTTGCGCCAGCGTCTGCTGCGCTTTTCGGCGATCACCAGCGTGCGCGACAGTGAAGAAGCGGCCAATGAGGAATTGCGTTTTTCGATGCTGCCGGGCGCGCAGCAACTGGGCATCACCTTGGGCGACGTAACGCGACAAGTGCGGCAAGCCTATTTTGGCGAAGAAGTGCAGCGGCTGCCGCGCGAAGGCGACGACGTGCGCGTCTATGTCCGCTACCCGCGTAACGACCGGCGCACCCTCGAAAGCTTGGGCGGGTTCCGCGTGCGCACGGCCGACGGCCGCGAAGTGCCGCTTGCCTCAGTAGCGAACTGGGAGTTCGCACCAGGGGTCGTCGGCCTCGACCGCCGCCAGCGGCAAAGCACGATCACGGTGACCGCCGATCTGGTCAACGCCGAGGCCCGCGCGGATATCATGCGCACGCTGGAGAAGGAATATTTTCCCGGTTTCGACGCGCGCTTTGCTTCGGTTTCGCGGCGCGCCATCGGCGAAGCCGAGGGCCAACAGGAATTCATGAATCAATTGCTGGTGCTGATGGGGCTGGCGTTTTGCGGGATCTATTTCCTGCTCGCGGTCACCTTCCGCTCCTACGCACAACCAGCGATGATCCTTTGCGTCATCCCGTTCGCAATCGTTGGCGCGGTGCTGGGGCACCTGGTGTTCGGCATCAGCTTCGCGCTGTTTTCCTGGCTAGGCGTGATCGCGGCCATCGGCGTCGTAGTGAACGACAACGTCGTGCTGGTGGACCGCTGCAACCAGATCCGCGGCTACTTCGCCATGCGCCAGAAGCAGGGCGGGGCGCCGCCCATTCCCGCCGATTCCGGCTGGGAACTCCATGAACTCACCGCGCCCAACGGCAACGTCTACGAACTGATTTCCATCCAAGAGGACCACGAGATCCACGACGAGTACGTGCTGGAGGGGCTTGCGAGCGATTTCGCCAAAGGGCCCATCGAACTGCGCTCATCGACGCAGATGAATTGGGAGAAGAGCGAATACCGCGAGCGCTCCGAGGAATTGGAACACGCCGGCTTCCAGGTCATGCGCGTGACCGCCGAGCGCGGCATCGTCGACGCCTCGATTTCGCGGTTCCGGCAAATTTTCCTCACCTCGGTGACCGAGTTTGTCGGCACCTCCCCCATGCTGCTAGAGAACGCGACGATCGTTCAATTCCTGAAGCCAATGGTGCTTTCCCTGGCGTTCGGCGTGCTGTTGTGCATGCCGGCGACCTTGATTTTGACGCCAGCGTTTTACATGATCGGGGTCGATATGAAGCGGATTGCCGGAGGCGTCTTCCGCGGAACCGGACGGCTGATCGACTTCTACGCCCGTCTCTATGGGCGACGCGCAAAGCCGGTCGCCGCGGAATAAGCTACCCAATAAGAACATGGGAATTGGAGGGAAGACAATCATGATCACCATCACACGCCGCGCCTGGGGCGCGTCCTCGCTTGCACTGTTGGCTGGCTGCGCGACGCAAAGCCCGACCACCGCCGAAACGCCCGCCGCGCCGGCGCGTCCTCCCGCCGCGATCGGCGCCTTCGGCGTCGATCTCACCGCGCGCGATATGAGCGTGAAGCCGGGCGAAAACTTCTTCCGCTACGCCAACGGAACCTGGCTCGCCAACACGCCGATCCCCGCCGACCGCACGCGCTGGGGCGCGTTCGACATGCTGCGTGAGAAGTCCGATGGCGATGTGCGCACGATCATCGAGGAAGTCGCGCTCGCGGGCGGCGCGCCGGGATCGATCCAACAGAAGATCGCCGATTTCTACAATTCCTTCCTGAACCAGGACGCCATCGACGCGCGCGCGCGCGCCCCGATCCAGCCCGAGCTCGACCAGATTGCGGCGCTGCGCACGCATGAGCAAACCATGCGGCTCATCTCCACGCCTGGAATCTCCGTGAATTCTCCGATCGCGGCGTTTGTCGGCCTCGATGACCGCAACCCGAACCGCTACATCGTCAACATGACCCATGCCGGCCTCGGCCTGCCGGAGCGCGAATTTTATCGCCGCGCCGATGGGCAGTTCTCGCAGATCCGCGCCGCTTATGTCGCCCACATCGAGCGCATGCTGACACTCGCCGGCGTGAGCGGCGCGGCGGCGAAGGCGCGCCGCGTCATGGCGCTCGAGACCGCCATTGCCGAGCGGCATTGGCCGATCGCCGACCGCCGCGACCGCGACCGCACCTACAATCTGAAGACCCGCGCCGAGATTCGCGCGCTGGCGCCAAATTTCCCATGGGACGCCTCGTTCGAAGCAGCCGGCATGGGCAATGTCGAGGAAGTGGTGATCGCGGAACTCTCCGCCATGCGGCCGCTGGCGCAATTGTTCATGGCGACGCCGGTTTCGACTTGGCGCGACTACCTCACCTTCCATTTGCTGACCGCGAACGCCGCGGTGCTGCCGCGCGCGATCGACGACGCCAATTTCGAGTTCTTTGGCAAGACGCTGAACGGCCAGCCGCAACAGCGCGAGCGCTGGAAGCGCGCGGTGGCGGCGGTGAATGGCGGGCTTGGCGAAGCCATCGGCCAGATTTATGTGCAGCGACATTTTCCACCCGCCGCCAAGGACCAGATGCGCGCGCTGGTGGAAAATCTCCGCCGCGCCTATGGCGAACGCATCGATCAACTCTCCTGGATGTCAGCGGAAACCAAGGTCGCCGCGCGCGAGAAGCTCGCCACTTTCCGCCCCAAGATCGGCTACCCGGATCGCTGGAGAGATTACGCGGCGCTGGAGGTGGTCGCCGGCGACGCCTTTGGCAACAACAAGCGCCAGCAAGTGTTCGACTGGAACTTCGATCTCGCGCGCCTTGCCCGTCCCACCGACAAGGACGAGTGGTTCATGACGCCGCAGACGGTGAATGCATACTACAATCCGACCTTCAACGAGATCGTGTTCCCGGCCGCCATCCTGCAGCCGCCATTCTTCGATCCGAACGCCGATCCTGCCGTGAACTACGGCGCCATTGGCGGGGTGATCGGCCACGAAATGGGCCACGGCTTCGACGACCAAGGCGCCAAGTCCGACGCCTACGGCGTGTTGCGCGATTGGTGGAACGCCAATGACGTCGCCGCCTTCACCACGGTCACCGACAAATTGGTGGCGCAATATGACGGCTTCACCCCACTCGAAGGCATCAACGTCAATGGCCGCCTGACGCTGGGGGAAAATATCGGCGACAATGGCGGCTTGCAGGTTTCGCGTCACGCCTATCGGCTTTCGCTCGGCGGCGCGGAGGCGCCGGTGATCGACGGCATGAGCGGCGACCAGCGCTTCTTCATGGGCTGGGCGCAGGCGTGGCGGCAGAACATCCGCGACGAGGCGCTGCGCAACCAGGTGCTCACCGACCCGCACTCGCCGGCGCAGTACCGCTGCAATGGCACCGTGCGCAACATGGACAGCTGGTACGAGGCGTTTGGCGTGGTGGAGGGCGATGCGCTCTACCTCGCGCCGGCGGATCGGGTGACGATCTGGTAGCGCGGCGCAGCCGGATCGGCAGGCGCGGGTGCTTGTAGGTTGGAGCGCGCGCCTCCCGGCGCGCAGCGGGGCGGGAGCCCCGCGCTCCCAACCACGCACACCTGCGTATGCCGCCGAGGGCGCCGGCGCTCCGGGGAGTCGCCCTACCCGTACTTCCGCGCCATCCAAATCCACGCCCGTGTAGCGATCTCGCGCAACACGGCCGCGTCAACATCGGCGAGCTTGTTGACATAGAGGCAGCTGCCGCCGGTCTTGTGTTTGCCGAGCTTCTTCAAGAGCGGCGCGTATTCCTTGAACCCCTGGACGATGTAGACGACCATGTTCGCCTTGCGCGGGGAAAAGCCGATGCGGCACATGTCGCCTTCGCGCCCGTTCTGGTGTTTGTAGTGAAATGAGCCGTAGCCGACGATCGACGGCCCCCACATCGCCGGCTTCTCGCCGCTGATTTCGCGCAACATCTTGTCGATGGCTTTGGCGTCGGCGCGGCGAGCCTCGTTCTCGACCGCATCGATGAACGCCTTCACGGAGGCCTGGGTTTTTTGCGTCTTGTTCTCGGCTTTCGGCACACCGCTCTCCTCACTTGCCGCGCGTCTGCAGCGCGTCCAGCGCATCGCAGAAGAAGCCCGGCGCATTGCCGGCGCTGCAGGCCATGTTACCCATGGTGAAGACGAAAATCACGATCGCGATCAGCGGAAAGATGATGCCGATGGCGCGGGTGATAAACATGGAAAGCGAGAACGGCTGGCGCTCTCGGCGCGCGGGCGGCGCGGCACCCGGCGCTTCGCCATCTTCATCGCCGCCGCCACCGCCAACATGCAGTCTACCGCCCGGCGGAACGTGCACTTGGTTAGGTTGCCCGCCCCCGCCGACCTGGATGTTGACGTTCTCCATGGTGACGCCCTGGAGCTTGATTCCCGGCGCCTCGAAATGGGTTGGACGCGGCGCAACCGGGATTGGTTCGCTCGCCACGATGGCGCGCACGATGCCGAGGAAGTGCTGGAAGCGCGGGTCTTCCGCGCCGCCGCTCCACGCGGCGAGATCGGCATATTGCACTTCGCCGAAGCCGAGCGGCGGGGAAACCAGATCGAGCCGCACCGGCGCCAGCACCTTGCGCGCAAGGCCATGAGTGGCCTCCTCCATCACCCACGCGCCCTGCTCATGATCGACGCTGTCTTGCGTCCACACCGCGACTACACATTTCGCCGCAGCGAGCTGCTTGGCGATCTCCGCGCGCCACGATGTCGAAGGCTGAATGCCCTCGTCCCACCACACCTCAAGCGCAGCCGCGCGCAGGTGCTCCACCAGCGGGCGCACACGGTCAGCGTCGGACTTTTTGTAGGAGATGAAGACGTCGGGCATCAGGTTCGCTCCTGCCAGCGCTTCGGATCGCGACTTGCAGGGAAGCAGGCCAGCACGAAGCACTCTTCCTCGGCAACACGGAAGAACAGGCTGTAGGGAAAGCGGTTCAAACGAGCGCGGCGCACGTCGGCCTGCAACACAGGAAACTGGCGTGGGTTCTCCGCGATGCGTTCAACCAGCAGGTCAACTTCGCCCACGACGGCGTCGCCCAGACCTCGCGATCGGCGCTCATACCAATCCCGCGCCTCGATCACTTCAAGGCGCGCGAGCGGCAGGAAGCGCACATTGTGCGGCACATTTCCACTCCGCTACGGCGCGCGAGTTCTCAATTCGGCTTTCAAATCATCCCAGTTCACCGCCCCCGCGCGTTCCTCCTCGAAGCGCGCGAGGCGGCGCTCCAACTCAGCGCGCTGCGCCTCGGGCAGCGGTGCCTGGTCGTCGGAGAGAGAGTCCCACAGCAGCGCGATGAGCGACAGGCGCTCTTGGGCGCTGAGCTCTGCAATGGTAGCTTCTGTTAGGGTTCCCATTCGCGCAACTTACGCGATTTTCGCTGCGATCGCAATCTGACGCTCTTGAGACCGCGCTCAGTCAACGCTCTGGGCTCCATAGGACGGAGACTAGCCGGCGAGGCCAGCCTGGGTTAGTTTCGGAGCGCTTCCGGTTGGATAATCCTGCATGCCGCGTGTATCGTATTTCTACGGCATCGCCATCTAGATGTATTTCGCGGACCACAACCCGCCCCATTTCCACGCCTACTACGGGCGCGCCAAGGCGCTGGTATCGATCGAGACCGGCGACATTATCTCAGGCGCGCTTCCGAATACGGCCAAACGACTGGTCAAAGATTGGGCTCTGGCGCGGCAGGCGGAATTGCGCGAGAATTGGGCGCGCGCACAAGCCGAGGGCGGCTTGGAAAGGATACCGGGACCCGATGGCGCAGGCTGATTTTCCCATGGTGGATGTGCTGCGCGTGCGCGCGCTCGATGGGCGGCGTTTGTCGCTGCGCTTCTCCGACGGCAGCGAAGGCGATTACGATTGCACCCACCTGTTCGAGAAGGACGGCCCGATGGTTCAGCCGCTGAAGGACCCGGCGTTTTTCGCGCGCGTGTTCATCGAAGAAGGCGCGCCGACGTGGCCGAATGGATTCGATCTCGATCCGATCGCGCTCTATGTGCGGCTGCGCGATGCGGGGGCGCTGAAGGCAGCGGGAGTGGCGGCGGAGTGAGTCACCCACCCAGCTTCTTGAGAAGTTCGTTGACGCGTTCTCGATGGGAGATTGTCCATGCGGAGCTATCTTTCGACAAGGCGTCCTTCCAGACGGCAATAGTGATGTGTCGAAACTCCAAGTACCCTGCCATCAGATAGAGCGCCGCGATTTGACGCCCCATAAGGATGACACCATCCTCCTTGCCAATCGAAATGTCGAGTAACTCCCAGTAGCGGCGCTCTCTCTGAGCCTTTCGATCTGCAGTTCGACCATCAAGCCATCGCCAATAGAGCCAAGGCCGCCGATAACAGCAGCAACAGCGACAAGGTTCGCCGCGAGCCAAGACAACACGTCAGACAAGTCTCACTCCATGCGACAGGTGCTAAAGCCCCTTCACAATTTCATCCGTCATCTTCTTCGCATCGCCAAACAGCATCATCGTGTTGTCGCAGAAGAAGAGTTCGCTTCCCTCACCCGCGCAACGCGAGCGCTTCTATTCAGCCGCGACGGCGCGCCGCGTTGCCGCCGGCAGCAGGGCTGGCGCGGTTTTTGAGACATCGAGAATTTCAATGGCGATGAGCTGACCCTTCTCGTCAAAATCGAGATTAATCGCGTCCGTCGCCGACACCGTTTCAGCGCTCTTGCCTTCGCCGAATTTCAAGAATCCGGCGTCAACGGCCTTGTCGTAGATAAATCTTACCGACATCAATTTACTCCCGCCGGCGGCCGCGCTCGCCGATCTGGATGAAGTGTAATGACAATCTTATCACCGTTGCCGTCAAAGCGAAACACCACTCGCACCCAGTGATCACCAGTCTCCGGCGCCTTGCCGAAGGCGCGCATAATCCCTGCCCTGGACGGGTCGGGCTCGGTCCAGGCCGGCGCATCGAGGATTGCATGGACTGAGCCCTCGGAGATTCCGCGGAGCAGCATCGCCTCTCGCGCATGCCGCCTGAAGAGCGCGCCGGGCACGCCTCAAAGCCCCTTCACAATCTCATCCGTCATCTTCTTCGCATCGCCAAACAGCATCATCGTGTTATCCCGGAAGAACAGCTCATTCTCCACGCCAGCATACCCGCTGCCCATGCCGCGTTTCACGAACAGCACGGTCTTTGCGCGTTCAACATCCAAAATCGGCATGCCGAAGATCGGGCTCTTCGGGTCGGTTTTCGCGGACGGATTAGTCACGTCGTTGGCGCCGATCACGTACGCCACATCGCATTGGGAGAATTCGTTGTTGATGTCCTCCAACTCGAACACTTCGTCGTAGGGCACGTTCGCTTCCGCCAGCAACACGTTCATGTGCCCCGGCATGCGCCCGGCGACGGGGTGGATGGCGTATTTCACGTCGACGCCTTCCTTCTTCAGCATGTCCGCCAGTTCACGCACGCTGTGCTGGGCTTGCGCCACGGCCATGCCGTAGCCAGGCACGATGATTACTTTGGACGCGTTCTTCATGATGAAAGCCGCATCGTCGGCGCTGCCTTGCTTGACCGGCCGCGTCTCCTTGCCGGCCGCGACCGCGGCGCCATCGCCAGTGCCGAAGCCGCCGAGGATCACCGAGATGAAGCTACGGTTCATGCCCTTGCACATGATGTAGGAAAGGATCGCGCCCGAGGAACCCACCAGCGCGCCGGTGATGATCAGCGCGACGTTTTCGAGCGTGAAGCCAAGCGCGGCCGCCGCCCAACCCGAATACGAGTTGAGCATCGACACCACGACAGGCATATCGGCGCCGCCAATCGGAATGATCAGCAGCACGCCAATGGCGAGCGAGAGACCGGCAAGCGCCCAGAAATGCCACTCCACCGTGCCGCGCGCCCCCACCATCATCACAATCAACGCGGCGATGGCGATCGCCAGCGCAATATTGATCGCATGGCGCATCGGCAGCATGATCGGCGCGCCGCTCATATTGCCGTTCAGCTTCGCGAACGCGATCACCGAGCCGGTAAAGGTCACCGCCCCGATGGCCGCGCCAAGCGACAACTCGATCAGCGATTGCATATGAATGGCTTGGCGTCCGGCATAGAGGGCAAGGGTATCGGTATCGGCGATGTGAAAGCTCTCAGGCGCGTAGAACGCCGCCGCCGCCACCGCCACCGCGGCGAGGCCCACCAGCGAGTGGAACGCGGCCACCAATTGCGGCATCGCCGTCATCTTGATCTGACGCGCCGCATAGGCGCCGACGCCCCCGCCCAGTGCGACGCCGCCAACGATCAGCATCAAAGTCGCCTGATCGAGTTCGCCCCATTTCAGCGCTAGCGTCACCGCGACGGCAATGCCCATGCCGATCATGCCAAAGGTATTGCCCTGGCGACTGGTTTCGGGGCTTGAAAGCCCGCGCAGCGCCAGAATGAACAACACCCCGGAGACGAGGTACAGCAACGTTGCGAGTTCGGAATTCATGTTTGCCCTTGTGCCCCGTCGTTCAGAATGCGTTCGAGTTCGGCGATGAGTGGGGGAATGTCACCGTTCACAGTGAGAACTACTCGACCAAGATCGACGATTGAGTAGCCGTGGATCAAGCGATTGCGCATCGTGACAATATCGCGCCATGGTATCGACGCAAATGTTGCGCGGACGCCTGGAGCCACGCGGTTCGCAGCTTCACCGATGACTTCAACCGCTCTAACGATCGCTAGCCTCTTCTCAGGGTTGGCGCTCAGATCCTCGGATGTTGCAACGCCGAGAATTTCAACGGCTAGGCGCGCATGTTCAAGCATGTGCTCCAAACGGAGCCGGGAGGCATCGTCAATCATGCCGGCAAGAACGACTTGGTCATGAGCGCTAGAGCAGCCGGCCGCAACTCACTTCGAAGCACCAAATCGACAGGTCGCCCAAATGTGTCTTCCAACTCGTTCTGGGCGCGAGCAATGGTGAGCAGGGTCGGGCGGCCCGTAACTTCAGCGAAAATATCCACGTCGCTGTCTTCCCGCTCCTCGCCTCGCGCCACCGAACCGACCACGCCGAGCAAGCGAATCCCATAGCGCGCCTCGATCTCGTCGCGGCGCGCGCGGATGGTTTCCAGCACGGTGTCGAGCAGGCTCGTCATGGGTGTAGAATCGGCCCTCCCCGCGCGCCCGTCAAGTTCAGCCCCGCCGCCGCCAGCGCGACCAGCCCGACAGCATGGTCGCCGCGGGCGCGGCGAAAAACACCAACGCCGCGAGCCAGGCGGGCCAATTCCACACCTCGGTCGCGCCGAGAAACGCCAGCACATTGCCGACAATCGGCACGAAAGCGAGGAAGAAGCCGATAACCGCGGAGGGCCAAGTCGGCCAATCCGTGGTCTGGCGAATCCAATCGCTGACGAAAGTAATCTGCAGCAGACACAGCGCCACCCAGGCGAGCGCGATTAGGCAGCCGAACCCCAGAACCCGGTTCGCACTGATCTGGAAGCGGGCCATTTCCTCGCGCGCGCGCGTGCGGTCGAAGGTTTGCGCGGCGACACGCGGTTCTTCGCGCAACTGGGCCAACGCGCGCTGCGCCGCCTGGCGCAATTCATCGTCACCGACGACGCTCTCCTCGCGCGCTTCGTTCACGCGCGCCTCGAACGCCTCGACCACGACCTGAAGGCCGACGATGGCGCGCGGCAGCGGCCCGCCCACGGTCCAGCCCTCGATGAAGCGGCGCATGAAGGCTTCGGCCGAGAGCCGGCCGTCGAGGTAGGCTTCAATCAGCGCGCGCCATTCAGGGGCGGTCATGGCGCCGCTCCATTCC